>DAOUVJ010000006.1 GCA_030667705.1 Promethearchaeota archaeon
AGCACTGGTGCAGACTTCCATCACCCTTTCGAGCGACTTCATCTTGACCAGGAATAGATCGACCGGCTTCGGGTATTATGGCTGCGACTCTTGGCCCTTTTAGACCATTCTTCTGGCCTAATCCCTTAGAAGGATTCATCATATCCTTTTGGAACGGCAAAACCGTCCCTAAGTATATGGGTCTTCCTAATGTGATGATCAGGTTGCAAGAATATCGGTTTCCCTATGCCTACGTGCCGCTAGACACTTAAGCTCGCCACAACCACAAACTCCCTGGCCAATGATTCCAGACTGATGATGCAACCCTAGTCCTCTAAACTCTGATATTCTGTCACCAGAACTCATTCGTTCAGAATCTGTCCTTTCAGGCTGCATCCTTAATAAGCTATTTGGTTTCAAGCGCTTTTCACGACCCTTCCGGGTTTCTTTTCATCTTTCGCTCACGCTACTACTTCACTATCGGTCTTGGGACATATTTAGATTTGCCAGCGTGTATCTGGCATATTCGTACGAGAAAACCATCCCGCACTACTCGGGAACACTCACAGCAACCTTCCAAGTTACAGTTACGCGGCTATCACGCTCTATGGCTCAACTTTTCAGGGGTATTCACCTTCTTTGGTGAGGTCGTATGAGGTCCACACACCACATTTCCATTAGGTTTCCCTAAGGATTCGGTTTGATCTGTTCCGCTTTCGCTCGCCGTTACTAACGGAATCACGGTTGTTTTCTTTTCCTCCTGGTACTAAAATGTTTTACTTCCCAGGGTTCCTCTTCCCATATTGGGAATCTTGCGGATTATTGGGCCGCAAGGGGATGTCCTATTCGAGAATCTCGGGGTCAGCGTCTACATGCGACTAACCCGAGCTTATCGCAGCTTGTCACGCTCTTCATCAGTGCCCAAGCCAAGATATCCACCAAATAGCGTAGGCGTATTGGCTACTACTAAAGGAAAGATTCAGAATGCTCGTGTTAAGACTTGAATTTTTAAAAGCATTTTATTAATTAAAATTACATAAATTGGAGACAATTACTAATTTAACCACATTAGATGTGATTAAAGTTTTTAAAGACTCTTTTGTTAAGGGGAGTTTGTTCCTATGAGCATGAACTCATATTGGTCATACTTGGTTCGATACACTTAAACCAACCAAAGTGATGGTCATTTTAAGCACTCACCTCATGTTTCTCCAGTCACGCCGACCGAGGCCGATACTGGTGTACTTAAGTGAGGTCGAAACCAGCTATTGGTGCCATATCATCACGTATGGATGAGATGTTTTTCTCAACCAATAACTTATCGATGATTTGAGGGTTAATCATTTAACCATATTTTTAAAATTCATCGACGAAATATAAGAATTTTTATTACATTAAAAATTTTATGGTCGCATTCCATAAACTTTAAAAGGTAAAGGAAGAGCTTTATGGTCTTTTCTTGTTGTATTAATAATGAGATTATCCGTCATTTTTTTAATCTTGTTTAAATTGAAAGAATCATAATAGAAGAAATTAATTGAGGAAATAAATATCGAAGATTCTGGCATATCACATTACAGTAACTTAAAATGTCCACAAGACATAGGCTTAATAAACAAAATTACGAATGATATAGAAGAGTGTGAGGTGTGTTAATGGAAAAAAATATTTTAATTGGAACCTCTGGTTGGGGGTACGATGAATGGGTTGGTCCTTTTTATCCTAGGAGTTTAAAAAAAGAAGATTTTCTAGTATATTATTCCGAAATTTTTTATACGAACGAAATCAACACAACTTTTTATCATATGCCATCTGATTGGATGGTAAAGAATTTGGTGAATAAAACACCAAACAATTTCCTTTTTTCAGTAAAACTTCCTAAATCTATAACTCATGAAAGTAAATTATCTTTAGATCATTGTAGTGATGATTTATTTAAATTTTTAAAACTAATGACGCCTTTTGTAGAAGCGAAGAAGCTTTTATCATTGTTAATTCAATTACCACCTTCATTTAAAAAAGAAAATCACTTTGATCTTTTAAAGGATTTCATTGATAATTGGCCAACTAATCCAAAAGAAGAAGGATATCATTTATCAATTGAATTTCGCCACAATTCATGGATGGAAGATGAGGTTTTCAGGTTTTTGAAGAAAGAGCAATTAGTTTATTGTGGAGTTATTGAACCGTTATTACCTCCTAGAATGGACGTGACTAATGATAATTTTGCTTATATTCGATTTCATGGTTATGGGGAAGATCCTTGGTTCAATTATCTTTTTTCTGATCAAGAAATTCAGCAATGGGCTCAATCTATATTAAAAGTCGTTCCGAAAGTCAAAAAAATGGGTATCTATTTTAATAATCATTATTCGGGATATGCTGTAAAAAACTCAATAATGATGATGAAAGCATTAGGTGTTAATCCAAAAAATGATCCCAAGAATGTGAGCATTTTAGATGTTAAAAAGAAGTCAGGAGTCTATTCCAAAAATCAAACAAGCTTAAATAAATTCCTAACATAATGTTGGATTATTAATGAATATGTTAAATTCACCTAAAAATAAATTGAGGTTTGGGTTTATCGGTGCGGGCTCTATAGGTAGTCTATTTGGTGGTTTATTAGCATCAGTTAAACGTGAAAATGTTTCTATTGAGATTGTTTTTTTTGGTAGAAAAGAACATTGTCAAGAAATTATGAAAAGGGGTCTAAAGATCCAGTCACATGGAGAAATCTTGAAAGTCAACAATATAATTGCATATGATAATCTCAAACTATTTGAGAAATTTATAAATGAAAACCCCAATTATCACTTTAATTTTCTTTTTATTTCTACAAAAACTCCTGATTTGGAAAAATCTTTAATCAAATTTAAAAATATAATTGATTCAAGTTCTTGGGTCATTATTTTACAAAATGGGATAGGTAATAAGGATATTGTAAGTCAGTTTTGTGAAAAAGAAAAAATCATAAGAATAATTACCTCTCATGGAGCGTTTATTAAGAACCCAGGTCAGATTTATCACGCTGGAGGTGGATTTACTAAAATTGGCTTTTCATTCATTAAATCTGATAAATTAAAAGACAACTCAATTTACAATGTACTTGAATTATTAAGAAATTTACTTAATTCAAGTGGTTTAGAGACCGAGATTGTAGATGATATTAATATTGACTGTTGGGAAAAAGTGCTTGTAAATATTGGAATTAATGCATTAGGAGCAATTACTCGATTAAAAAATGGTCAATTATTAAAAAATGGGAAGTTAAAAAGTTTAATGAAAGAACTAGTTTTAGAAGCATTAATAGTAGCAAAGAAGAAAAAAATAAAACTCCCACAAAAAGATTATGTAAGAATAATGTACCAAGTAGCAGAAAAAACTAGTAATAACTTAAATTCCATGCTTCAAGATGTATTAAAAAATAAGATTACTGAAATAGATTTTATGAATGGTAAAATCATTCAATTTGCTGAGGAATTAAATTGTAATGTGCCTTTTAACAAAATTATAACATCACTTATTAAGGGGTTGGAAAAATCATATGCTTGAGCTTATTTAGCTTTACAAACCATAAAGTACGCATTTTCCCCATCTCGATAATACTTATATTTGATGCTTTGAGTTGAAAAGTTATACTTTTTATATAGATTAATTGCTGGATAATTACTAACGCGGACTTCTAAAACAAATTCGTCTATTATTTTTTTCTTTATCTCTTCCATTGATTTTGTAAGAAGGGTTTGCGCTATTCCTAATCGTCTAGACACCTTAATAACGGCTATAGATACTAAGTGGCCTTTATTAGTTATTTTCAAACTATCAATGGCAGGTACTTTTTCCACTCGCCACATGATATAACCTATAACGTTATTATTAATATCAACAGCTATTAAAAAAGATTCAGTAAAATTATCAAGAATGCTTTTATAAAAAAAATAAGGATAATCTTCGGGTAACTCTTTCTCATTTATTTCAATTACACCTTCTAAGTCTTCTAAAGTACAGCGTCTAATTAAAATTGGGTTACTTCCATTAATATTACTGAAATTTATTGTTCTAGTATCCTTATCTGTTCCCATCGCTATTCATATTTGTAATTTAGTTATCGTAGACTAAGAAGCTAGCTATATATGATAATATTTTAGATTCTTTTAAGCTTTTTTAAATAATTTTATTTATTTAAGATGTTGAACGCCTTCTCTTTTTGCAAATTAATATATTCAATTATGAACTCCAAAGTATTTTGAATATTCTCTTTATTATTAAAAACATCTACAATCTTTTTTAACTGCTCTCTGGTATAATTTTTATATTTTAATGCAATTTTCGTCATTCGTGGAAGTGTACGTATAATGTTATCAACGATGGTGATATCCGCCCAGATAGCTGTCCTGCTTAATGGATTTAGATCAACGGCAATAACAGTTTTCCCTAATTTTTTCAATGCTTCTGTTCTATCGCCATCTTCTAAAGGTACGAATACAACATCACTTATTTTAATTCCATTACAATCTACATTTCTTCGATTGCTCGATAATTCTTCAATTTCGACCATAGTGCTTTCATCGGTCCCAAGAATATTCTGAGCACCGGCTTCTTCCAATATGTGTTTTATTGCATCTACTCTACCATTTTTTCGATAAAATAAATTTATTTCTAAGGGAGCGTTGAGTGTTTTTGAGAGTAATACTAGATCTTCGGGGCATAAAGCAGCTACATTACCATTAACACTAATTACGGGATGTTGAGCTAAAAGTAATTGAGCAACTGCTGCTTTGATGGCCTGTATTGCAATCATATTTGTTTTTTCACCTAAAATATAATCAAAACATTCACCTCGACCATGAGCTATTAATCCTGCTTCCGCAACTACTAATTTTTTCATTCCATCGATGATTTTATGACGATACATTAAACTTGTGATACGAGGATGATCCTTTGGAACTTTTACGTGGTTATTTTCATTGTCTTCCATTAAATTACCAACTCAATTGTATTCGTACTTTATATGTATTGAATATAACGAAAAACTATTAATCTTTTGATTCTTTTAATATCTAGTTGATAAGCATGAGTACAGATGTAAAGAAAGGTAATGATCTTCAACGCTTCAAGGTTAAGCGGATGCTGGAAACTTTGAAGTCTAAGAAAGGTTTCCATACGGAATTAATTTCGTTATATATCCCTCATGATCGTAAACTTTCTGATGTTACTAATTATTTGAAAAATGAAGTGAGTGAAAGTCAAAATATTAAATCGAAACTAACCAGGAAAAATGTATTAGATGGAATATCAACACTATTAGGAATGCTAAAAAATTATCGTGAAGTTTCTGATAATGGAATAGTAATGTTTGCTGGTGCGATACCCCAAAATAACACACCCGGTACGGAACGGATGGAAAAATATATCATTGAACCTCCTGAGAAAGTAAAAACGTTTAGGTACCACTGTGCTAGTGAATTTCTGACATGGGCTCTAGAAGAAATGTTAGAAACAAAAGAAACTTATGGATTATTAGTAGTAGGAAGAAAGAAGTCGGCAGTAGGGTATTTAAGAGGAAATCATATGGAGGTAGTGAGAGAATTTACTTCTAATATACATGGAAAACATAAAGCAGGTGGTCAATCACAAAAACGATTTGAACGTTTGATTGAAGAAGGAGAAATTAGTTTCTATCGACATATTTCTAGTGAAGTAAATGAATTATTTTTGGGTATGGAGGAATTACAAGGTATTTTTATAGGTGGTCCTGGTCCATCAAAAGAGAAATTTGTTAATGATGAAAGTTTAGATTACAGATTACGAGAAAAAATTCTTGATGTTGTAGATTTAGGCTATGGAGGAACTGAAGGATTAAGAGCTCTGGTTGATAAAGTAAAAAAACAGATTGAAAATGTTAAATATGTGAGAGAACAAAATATATGGCAAAACTTCATGAAGCACATCACTAGTGAAACAGGGATGGCTGTATATGGGCATGAAGAAGTTGAGCGAGCTTTAAATTTAAGTGCAGTAGAGACGTTAATAATGTCTGAACAATTAAAGCTATATAAGATTAAGAGAGAGTGCTCGAATTGTCAATATAATGATTATATAACATCAAAACAAATAAATATTGATGAAACAAATGCAAATGTAGATACATGTCCAAATTGCAATTCTAACTCATTTAGAACTACAGGATTTTACCCGATCATTGAATATATGGGTGAAATCGCAGAATCTTTGGGAAGCCATGTAGAGATTTTGTCTGCTGAAACAGAAGGAGGAGAAACCCTTAGAAGTACGTTTGGAGGAATTGTAGCTATTCTTAGATATAAAATTGATTACTAATTGAATTATGATGTTAAATGAATTATTGCTGAATCTACAAATGGTTTTATTTGGTGGGAAAGGAGGAGTAGGTAAAACAACTTGTGCTTCAAGTTCTGCGATTTGGGCAGCAGAACAGGGCAGGAATACACTTATAATAAGTACGGATCCTGCTCATTCGTTAGGTGATAGCTTAGGAATTAGTTTACCACCGGGAATCCCAACTCCTGTTCCAGAAATAATGAATCTTACGGCATTAGAAATAAATCCTCAAGCAAATATAGCAGAATTTCAAGGTCTTACAAATATAAATCCTATAGAAGATATAGGAGCATCTGGAATACCTTTTATGGAGGATTTAACTGATTTATCATCAATGAATCCTCCCGGAATAGATGAAACCTTAGCATTATTAAAAGTTCTTGAATTCATCGAAACTGAGCATAATTTTGATTTGATAATATTTGATACTGCACCTACTGGTCATACTCTTCGGTTTTTAAGTCTTCCTGAAACTTTATCAGGTTGGATAGGGAAATTACTGAAAATGAAAATGAAGCTTGGAAATATGTTTGGTGCTATTAAAAGTATGTTTGGAGGAGAGTCTAAGAAAGAAGATCAATCATTAGAGATATTAGAACGATTGAATGAGGCTATCCTCCGCGCTAAAAAAGATTTAACAGATCCCCTTAAAAGTTCTTTTGTGGTTGTTATGATTCCTGAAGAAATGGTAATATTAGAGACAGAACGGTTATTAAATGAATTAGTAAATTACCATATTCCAAATTCCAATATTATTATTAATCAATTATATGAAGAAAATAGTGAATTATGTGAATTTTGTAAAGCCAGAAGGCGAATGCAACAAAAAAATCTAAATAAAATCAAAGAATTATTTATAAAAAAATGGAATAAAAATTTAATAGAAATACCTCTATTCCAAGATGAAATTAGAGAATATTTACCATTGAAAAAACTCTCGAATTATTTAATGAAAAATTAAGTAGATTTTATTAATTATTGTAGATTTTTGTTAACTCTAATAATCCATTGAGCAAATTAAATTCTATTTCTGGACTATAAGTTTTACAATCGTTTATAAAATTTTCAATATGAATTTTCATAGTCGAATTATCCCCTTTTTTACGTATTAGATCTTTACTAATTCCCATATTTTTTATTTTATAGTATATATCAATTTCCTCTTTGGGAATTCTCATTAGTGGAGTGATTGTTTTAATGGAATCATCTTGGTAATATATCCTTTGATATGGATCTTTACTGAATATTAACTGATTTAAATAGATATTTGTACAATTAGTCAGATTATATCCTAATGCAAGGATATTTCCTCCTAAATCAATTGAAGCAATTTTTAATAATTGCAGTAAAAATGGTTCATCTTCAACAATCTCATTTGAATTTATAATGACTTGCTCAATTGAAAGTTTCTCACATAATTCTCTTGTTAGTTTAATATTAGTTCCTTCGTCAATTGATAAAGCAATGATTGGTTTTGTTCTGTAAACCTTTTCTTGAATTTTCTTAAGATTATAAAGAAGTATTATTGAATTTTTACTTCCAGATAATGCTACAATTATATTATCTTTTGGATTCAGCATATTATATTTTGCGATTGTTTTTGAGATAATTTTTTCTATGCTCAATTTAAAACAATCTAAACAGAGAAATTGCCCGGAATGTCTTCTCTGTATTGTGGGAGATTTATTGCATTTGATGCATTTTTTTGATTCTAAAAAATTCTCTGAGTTGTTAAAACTTATCACCAATTGATATTTTATTTTAGAGCCAAAAAAGATTGAATCCAAATTGAATAAAGGATAATGCGAAATTAGAAACTATCAATATCAAAGCTATAGCTCTTATCGTATTTAAGACGATTCGTTTAATCTTTCTTTTCTCATCGTACCAATATTCATATGAGATTTCGAAAACTGTATTTTTTTTTATTGTCGTAGTTGTTGGAAGGTGAATCTTGACAGCGTCTTTAAATCCGTCTCCGATAGAATCAATTAATTCATAATTTTCCTTACCAAGGATAATTTCACTTTCATTTTCTTTTATATTTTTATCTTTTATCAAAATTTTTACTTCATTAATTATTTCAATACGATATTCTGATAATTTACAATCTGGATCATCTATTTTATATAAAAACCGGTCAAGTTTCCTTTTTTTCGAGCTAAATGAAGATCCAAAAATGCTATTTACAATCTCTTTCATAACTCTATCCCCATCAAAAATTGGAAGTGGCATCATATTAAATAATGTTATGCTAAATCCTATGATAAATAACCAAGAAATTTCTTTGAGCCAAAAGTCTGGCCAATTAGCAGATAGAAATTTAGCAAAATCGTTTTTATGCATCCAAAATAAGGTAGTTTGTACACCTACAAATACCCCCACTACTTCAGGTTCTATTAAGTAGTGTTGATTTGTAGTACTATTTAAATCAAGTGTTTTAAGGTCGAATTGAGTTAAATATTTCTCCAAAGTATTTCCAGAAGTGCGATTTATTGCCGTTCCATTTATATAATTTATAGAAATATCAGTTTTCTCATAACTAGTATAATTATAAGTAATTTTTATTTCAGAATCAGAAGTATATTCATATTCAATACCGAGATCGTAACGAGGTCCTAATATGATCTCTTTCTCAGAGGTTTGATCACCATAAGGGTTATAAATTTTCAAAGTTAAATTATCTCCTACAGAACATTTAATACTTGTTTTATTATCTAAGATGGAGGATAAATCGATTCCTTGATAATTATCTAGATATACATATTGAGAATCTAGTTCTCCCTCTTTTTTGATTGCTACGATTGCATCACCATAAATTAAAATTCCATCATTAAATCCCCCTTCTTCAGGACTCAATACGGTATAGATTTGAGAAACTTGTGAGAAGAAAGGTGAAGTTAGCATTGGAAATATGAGCAAGAGCAAGAGAGCTATACCTGCGACGATCGAATTGATATAAGTTCCAGCTGCAGCGATTCGTAATCGGGTATTTCTATGATATTTTGTGGATCTTAACGATCGTTCATCAACTTCCACGAAAGCTCCGAATCCTACTAAATAAAAAAGTCCAACACCTAAAACCCCGGTTGATTTTATTTCAACTCCATCAACTGCCCCTGATATTCCATGAGCGAATTCATGTGTGGTTAAAATTAACAATAATGGTAATATCATATAAAAAAAGACTGGAAGGTCAATCGTTACACCTGGGATAAGTGGTATAATGGCATTTTCGATACTTGGCGCGAATATTAGATTAACTATGTTAGTGAAAAAGAAAAAAAAACCATAAATTGTAAAACCAAAAGATACAAAAATACCAATATTCCAAAAAATCCTCCAAAATTTAGGTTTTCTTCTGGATATATTAACGATGAATTTATTTAATTTTTTAGTTTTAAAAAGAGCGAGAAAGGGGAAAAAGATACTATAAGCTTCTTTCTTATTTCTCAGTAACAAAACTAAAATTGAGATAAAAATCCAAAAAGCCAATGAGATTAAAAACCACGGATTTAAGATGAAATCTGCTATAAAATTAAATAATACCATAAATATGGAAAAAGATATATTTATTCTCTTATCAAGGTTAATTAAATAATAAAATTAAGTTTATTCTTTTAGTCTAAATATCGTTTACTTTTTTTAAGATCCAATTTTCAACTAAGAAAGATTGTAAAAGCATTGGTTTTGGATCGTATTGAGAATGAATAGAGGATTTAGGAATCCAAGATTTCTTACCCTCACCAATTTCAAGTAATATTGCTTTATTTGTCTCCCCCGTTATTTTCCCGTTAATTTCTGTCATTGATTTTGAAATAGTCTCCTCAATAGAGGCTTGTTGTGATATACTTCTTAATTTTCCCACAATATCTTCCTCAAATCGTTCCTTTACTGCATTAGGTTTTTGAGAAGGTTTATATGATGTAGCATAAATTATTTTCTCATTTAATAAATGGGTTAGTAATAAAGCTAGAATATCGATTTGACCAGAATTAAGCATTTTTGAATAATTTCCAATATTTAACCATAAAACTTCTGCATTTTTATCCTCCCAACTTATGGATATTTTAGTAATTGTATCATCAAACTTATGATTTCCTTGCCAATTAAATTTTCTCTTATTTAAGACTTGCAGAATAATTGCTATCTCTTCTAGGGAAAATTTTATCGTTTTCCCTTCATTAGATGACAATTTTTCCCATATACCATTTGGATTTTTTTTAATACATTGAATGTAAGTATAAGGATTGAATTTTGAAGAACTACGAACAATTAATCCAACATTTTGTCCAAAAAAACTCTTTGAATGAGAATCTGCCATAATAGATTTTCTAGTTTAATCATTTTTATATATAATAATATAAAAAAAAAAAATTAAAAAATAGCATAAATATATAAAAAATGGTAAAAAATTAATATAGAGATAATATTTAAGATATATATAATTTTAAAATTTTCATAGGAATTAAAAAGAGCGGGGTGGGCTAGCCTGGTTTATGCCGCAGGGCTCATAAAGGGGAAGAATAGCTTTCCTTTAAGAAACCCTGAGATCGTTCGTTCAAAGGCTTAAAATAAGCTGTTATCCAGCGAGCTGAAAATCGAACCCCCGCTACTTATCCTATTTATTTATCACACAACATAAAATACTAAATTAATGCTTTTCTTATTCATATTAATCTTATTTAAGTATACGAAGCATAGTAATAATGACTGAAACAAGCCAATATGTAAGATTTCCCGCTATTAGATGCTGGATTAAACATGTATTAGATGCTTATTACGACGAAATAGAAAATGTATTCCATACAATATTTGGAAAAGTCAAACGTGTTCGTCTTATTGCCACAATTAAGGATAAATATGAATTTCCAAGTTTCGATAGTGAAACAACCTCTAATATTAATTTAGAATTAGATGACGGAACAGGATTGATACGTGCTTCTAAATGGAAAGTAGAGCCTGAAGAAATCGCGAGATATGAAATAGGAAATTTAGCATATTTTATCGGTGTGTTACAATCTCGAGAAGGAGTTCCTTCTCTCAGGATTGAAATCATCAAGATAATTAGTGATCCAAATGAATTTTTGCTTCATGATGCAATAATAATTAAGAAAATAAAATCAGGAGAAATTGTAGAAATCCCCATAGTAGACCAAAAATTAAATGAAATGGGTAATGATTTTGGTGAATATGATGATAATTCAATTATTTCTCCACAAATGTCTCAACAAGCTCTAGAAGACAATAAAACGGAGGATTCGATAAAAGAAATGATTTTTTCTATTATTGAAGAAAACTCCCATAATGGAAAGGATACTCATCTAAAAGAGTTAAAGATAAAAATGCAAATTACTGAAAATAAATTAAAACGTTATATTAGAGATTTAGAGCAAACTTCTAAGATTTATATGTCCGATGAAAATGTTTATCAAAGTTGGGATTAAAATAGAAAAATTATTTTTGAAAGAATAATTATAATAATATAAAAAAAAATTCTTGAGAACGATGGATTTAAACGATTATGAGAAACTTTTGGAAGGAGCATATGAAAAAATTCCAGAGAATGTAAAAAAATCTTCAAGATTCGAAATTCCCAAAGTAGAACTAAGAATCGAATCACGAAATACTTATATCACTAATTTAAACAAAATTATTAACACGCTAAATAGAGATAGAAGACATTTTTTAGGAATTTTCCTTAAAAAAGCAGGTACTATGGGAGAGATCCGTGGACAACAATTATTTATGAAGGGGATTCATAAAGAACAATCATTAAACCGCTTAATAGACCAATATACTAAGATGTATGTTCTATGTAAAATATGTAAAAAACCAGATACCGAAATTCAACGTGAAAGTAAAAAAATATTTCTTAAATGTACTGCATGTGGTGCAAGGGAAGAGATAAAAGAAAAGTAGTTTTAGGATTTAGTATACGAAAATGAAAGTATATTTAAAGATACACCATAATAATGAAATTGAAACTGTAGCTTGTTGTGATGAATCACTTCTTAGAAAGGTGGTTAAGGAGGGAAATTTAAGGATTGAGATTACAGAGCAATTTTTTAGTGGCTCATTGTTGAATATTGATGATGCAATTGAAATTTTGATGAATGCACAATATTTTAATATCGTAGGGAAAAATATTATTGAAAAAGCGATTTCTTATAATATACTTCCAAAAGAAGGAGTACGTACCATAAATGGTGTACCAATGGCTATGAAGATGATGTTTTGATGCCTCACAAGTTTTGTGCTATATGTGGTAAGGATATTGACGATAAGGCCCCTCATTTTGGGATGTGTTTTGAATGTTATTTAATTGAACATCCTTTATTTGAACTAGCTAAATCGTTCCATATTAAAGCATGTCTCGATTGCGGAAGATACTCGAAAAAAGAAACGTGGTATAATACCGGCTCTGGAGATATTAATGAGGTAATTGAAGATGCGCTACATCAGTTTCTATTAAAATCAGCTAATAAAAGTGATAGTATTGAGTTTAAAATTATATTAAATGAGAATTCCTTCAATTACTCTTCAAAAGATTTATTGGTATCTTTAGATGTCAAAATCATAGGGTGGCTAAAGAAAAATCAAAGTATTTTACATGAGGAAGATGTTGCTGTAAGAATTGATTATGAATTATGTAAGAATTGTACCAACTTGAGAGGGGGGATGTATTTTTTATCAATTTTGCAGATCAGGGTTTCTAATCCCATCCATTTTAATATTATAGATACTATAATTAACGAAACCTATGCATATGCAGAAAAAAAATTTCAGAAGGATGATCGTCAATACATATCCAAGTTGGTTGAACATAAGAATGGAGTTGATTTATTACTTAGCACTAATGAATTGATGAATCATATTGTTTCATATCTTAAATCTAAATATTATTTTGAACTAAAAAGAACAAAAAAGCTAGTTGGAAGAGATACACAAAAAGGAAGAAATTTATATAGATTAAAGACACTTATTCGACTTTTACCATTTAAGAAAAATGACACAATTACGATTAATGATGATATTTTTCATATTGAGAGCATTTCTAGAAACAAAGTGATTCTTCGAGATAAATTAGATAATAAATTGATAAAAAATTTTACATATTTCTTTAATGAAAAAATAAAGATCAGATTACGAGATGATAATTAAATTTTGAAGGATGATATAGAAGAATCCCCTGAAGAAGATGAATTTAATGGGGATGATTTAGCGAATGAGTATAATAATGATATCGATAACTTAGAAAAAAGAACTCTCGATTCAAAGAGAATTAGAATTATTGACGAATCAAAGAAGAAAGCAGTTATAGAATCGGTATTAGATGAACGCACTCACGAATTATTAGGTAAGCTCTTAGTTAATGGTTCTCTGGAGAGTATAATGGGAATAATCTCTGCAGGAAAGGAAGCTAATGTTTATCTAGCATACGATCAAAATCATAAAGAAGTAGCAGTAAAAATCTACAAAATCGATACCAATACTTCTAAATGGATGAGAAATTATATTATTGGAGATCCACGATTTAAAAAAGTCCCTCATAATATTTCTAAAATAATATTCTTATGGGCCAGTAAAGAATACAAAAATTTAAAACGAGCACATAGAGTGGGTTTAACCGTTCCTGAACCTATTCTAATTAAGAATAATGTATTACTTATGGAATATATAGGTTTTGGATCTATTCCAGCTCCAAAACTAAAGGATATAAAAAACCCGAAAGATGTTGACATTTTATTTGATGAAATTCTTAAGTTCGTGAAAGATTTATATCAGAATGCAAGATTAGTTCACGGGGATTTATCTGAGTTTAACATATTATACCACAATCAGAAACCCGTAATCATTGATATTTCTCAAGCTGTAGATATTCAACATCCTAAAGCAGAGATTTATTTAGTAAGGGATATTAAGAATATTTTCAATTATTTTGGTAAGCAAGGATTAAATCTTCCTGATCCAAAATCTTTTTATTATGAAGTAATAGATATATAAAATTAATATATGTATATATTAAAAACAAAAAGAATTAACGATGAAAATAGTCCAAAGTCGAATAGCAATCATCATCGGTAAAAACGGTGAAACAAAACACCAAATAGAAGATAGATTAGGGGTAAATATAACTCTAGATAGTACATCGGGTCATTGTGAAATTAAAACAAATGTTGAAGCTCCTAATTACAATCCATTGAATATATTTATAGCAGAAAAAATTCTTAATGCGATTAATAGGGGTTTTAATCCCATTAAAGCAATGAAACTGTTTGAAGAAACATATGATCTCGAGATATTTAATCTCCAAAATATATTAGGAAGATCCGAAAAAAAAATTAAGCGTATGAAAGGAAGGATTATTGGTAGAAATGGTGAGATGAGACAAGCTATAGAAAGATATGCAAATTGTTATCTATCTGTTCTTGGAAAAACAATATCTATTATTGCTGATTACGATAGCCTACCAATTGCAAGAAAATCAGTGAGCATGCTATTAAATGGTATACCTCACCATACTGTAATGAAATTTTTAGAAACAAGATATAATGAGAAGAAAAAAGAAGAATTTCGAAAATTATATAAACCAGAGTTTTAATATTTGCTTATTAGGGTGAATTCTCCCCATTTTAATCTAATTAATCTCATCGATATTATTTGCATCAATTAATTCTGCCGAAATCGAAGTTATAACATCTTTTCCATAGATTACTTCTTTTAATTCTACAAATAAGTTCTGGAAACCATCGATAAGATCTCGTGAATAAATTTCAGAATGGATTTCATTAGCTTTAGCATCATAAGATACTTCAAAACTTTTAATTGAGAAATAATCGCAATCAAATGGCTTGAAAATTACAATTAAGCGAGGATAGATTGTCTTTTCCGTTAGATATACTGCCCATCCCTCAACATAGAAATAAATTTTAACTGAAAATAAGTTTTTCCATATTCCGAGTTTTTTCATCAATTTATTTACTTGAATTTGGGTATCATGCTCATATTTTTTTTCCATAAAATAATTTTTAAAATTAGGTTTAAAAAGTTGCTAGAAAATATTTAATCAAAAGCAATTTCACCGATATTAAAAATATCGTCAGACAATCCAACCTTTTGTTTAGAGAATGATCTATTTTGTAGAGGTTCATCAATCTGGGATTCTTTTCCAAAAATTTGAGGTGATTTAATTCCTGTAATAAGAAGCATTACACGTAGATAACCATCATATTCATCATTTACTCTCGCACCCCATATAACCATAGAATCATTCACATCCATTTTTTCAGAGATTTTTTTTGCAACGGAATTGGCTTCTGCCAGAGTCATATCATTGCCTCCGGTGATATGAATTAAAGCTCCTTTAGCACCATCAATACTTACATCGAGCAAGGGAGAATTAAGAGCATCTTCAATAGCATCTTCAACTCTATTTTGCTTTTCTCCCGATTCTCCAACACCAACAATGGCAACCCCCCCAGTACTTAATATTGTTCTTACATCTGCAAAATCAAGGTTAATTAGTGACGGTAAAGAAATTGTTTCTGTTATACCTTTAACCATCGTAGCGAGAACCTCATCTGCTACACTAAAAGCCTCTATAATCGGTAGATCAGGAGCAATTTCTAAAAGCGTATTATTATCAATTACCACTAAAGTATCAGCATACTTCTTCAATTCATTTAAACCTATTTGTGCTTTATCAATTCGTCCAATTTCAGTTTCAAATGGTAAAGTAACTACACCTACAACAATTGCCCCTTCTAATTTAGCAATTTCCGCAACAATAGGGGCACTCCCAGTACCTGTTCCTCCTCCTTCACCACATGTAATGAAGACCAAATTCGAATCTCTTAGAATTTTTGTAAGATCTTCTCTAGATTCTTCAGCTGCTTCTCTACCAATTTCAGGGTTACCTCCTGCACCTAATCCACGAGTAAGGTTTTTTCCAATTAGAATTTTTATGTGAGATTCAACTACATCTAAATGTTGGCAATCTGTATTCACAGCAACGCATTTAGCACCTTTGATTCCGATTTTCATTAATCTATTGATAGTATTGTTTCCAGCGCCTCCACAGCCAACGATTTTTATATTAGCGTGTCCAAATAAGTTTTTAGTAGGTCTTACTACCTCTCTTTTCCTCGCAGTTTTTATAAACGATTCCATTTAATTTCAACTGAATGATTCACTATAATATTATAGAAATAATATATGTCAAAAATTAGAATGAATATAATATGCTAATATTACCATTATAATATACTACGTTATTATTGGAGCGAAAAATCACGATCTATAATAGGATCAAAAATTTTTTTGACATTTGTTCCACTCACGAGAATTATTGGAGGAAGTGAATAAGGGAATCGATTTGAAAATGTTAAAGTATAAGCACCTACATTAGTTATGATGATGATATCTCCTTCATCTAGAGATTGCGTAAAAAAATAATCTTTCACAAGAATATCTTGATCAGTTGGGATGATTCCAGCTATAGACGTTTTAAATTTATGTGAAGCATCTATTTTAGATGCATTATAGAACCTTAAGGAACATCGAGCAAATTTTGGGCAGATATTATTTCCGATATTTAAAAAAATCCAGCGATCGTCTGTTATTTTAATTATTTCAGTTAGAAATATACCCGCATCACCTACAAAATATCTTCCGGGTTCAAAATATATCTGATTAACATTTATTTCCAGCAATTCCATATGTTCTTTCAAATTTAGAGCTATTTTTTTCAGTTGTTTTTCAGGGATAACAACCGCTTCAGGAAATCCCCCTCCTAAATTTATATTTTCGATTTTTATCCCCGAATTTCCTAATTGATTATAAGCTTGTGCCACATTTTCTAAATTAATTCTAAATTGTTCAAAATTATTCATCTGAGTCGCTCGGTGTGATAGAATAGTTTTTAAACATACATTCTCACAATCTTGTAAGAGCTTTTTCAATTTTGAAAGTGTTTTAGCATCTAATATGATACCCAATTTACTACCAAATTTCTGAGAATTAATTCTTAAGCATAAATTTTGAGATTTCCCATATTTTTCTGAGATTTCATTAACTCTCTTTATATCATTAATATTGTAAATAATGATTTCACGTACCTCGTTTATCACGCATTTCTCAATAAATTCATCTGGTAAATATGGACCTCCAGCAATGATTTTGTCGGAGGAATATCCTAACCTTAAAGCAAGGTTAAGTTCGGGAATTCCAACAATTTCAGCACCAATACCTTCAGATTGAATTATCCTACAAACCTCTGGTAGAAAATTTGCTTTAAATGAATAAAAGCCTTGATAATTGCCAAATACAGAGTTAAATATTTTGTTAAATGTTTGAATATTATCTCTAATTTTATTTTCTAAAAGGACCATAAGAGGTGTTTTTGATCCTTCCAAGAGTGTTCTTAATGATACTGAATCAAAAGTGATGAGGTTATCTTTCTTTAATAAATATTTGTTGCCTGCGATCATTTTCAATTTCTATCACTTCTAGTATTAGTTAAATTATCATATACCTTTTTTGTCATATCGGCAATATTTCTCCAAGAATGGAAAGTTTCTACTTTCACTTTACCTTGTTCACCAAGTCTTTTTCTTAATTTCTTGTTTCTTAGAAGTTTTACTACTTGATCAGCAATATTATGAGGATTATCAAACTCAACAAGCAGACCATTTATATTATCTTGTATTACTTCTGGTGTTGCACCAATCTTAGCACCAATTACAGGTTTACCCGCAGACCAGGCTTCTAAAAAAGCTATTCCATAAGCATCACTTCGACTTGGCATTAGATAAAGATCACTTTCCATAAATGCAGTAATCTTATTTTTATCAAAATATCCTGTTAAATTATCTGGTGTAAGATTTATTATCCTAGTCTTTGCATTTTTCTTTGTCTTTACGATTTCACGATTGAAAGCAGTTGTTGAAGGACCAATAAAAGTAAAATATACTTTTGGATATTTTTCTAATATCAATGGGATCGCTTTTAAGATAGAAATAGCTCCCTTTTCAAAATTTTTGTACCCACAAAACAAAACTAATTTATAATTTCTCTCTTTTCTCATAAAGTAGTGATCTTTAAAGTTAAAAGTTCCTTTAAGTATAGTGAACTTGTCAAAATCTACGCCCATAGGGATGGTAGTGATTCTGGATTTGGTAAAATTTAAATTATTAATGAGATAATCTTTTTCTATTGAGGTACAAGCTATGAGCATATCAAAGTTACGTAATATAGTAAAAAAATTGGAATTCAAATATCTCGGATTGGAAAAATGAAAAAAGGGGGTACAGATAACCGGTTTTTTAAGAATCTTTCCTATTAATAATGCTATTATTAAATTAAAATAAGGAAAAAAGGTAGTATGTATGATATCATAATCCTTTTGTTTATAATTGAGGAATCTGTCAATCATTTCCTTTAGATAAGGTCCATTTTTTAATAATTGACTGAGGATCTCATCAGGAATTTGAAGAGACTCTAGAAGTGGGGTTTTTTTTAATTCCTGTAATGATTCTCCAAGTTTTTCTTTATAACTTACAGGAAACCTATAAACATCCACATTATTAACATTAGAAAAATATTTATTAGTTTCTTTAACAATTTTCCCTTTAGGATCTCTTAAAGCTTTAAAATCTAAAGCATTAGATGTAAATATGTCTACATCACATTTAAAATCCTTTTTAAATATTTCTGCTAACCTTTGAATATATAATTCAGCACCTGAGATTGCTGGGAAATATCTTGTTGGTAAGTAAAGAATAGTTTTCAAATCTATGATCCTAAATATAAATAATAATTATTATTATATGAGAGATGCAAATGTCAAAAGATTTATTATTTGAATTGCAAACATTAATCGTAAAAAAAGGGATTATAGATGATGAAATCATCAATTTTGTTAATTCAAATTTTGTTATAAGCTTTGAGAAAGCATTAGAAAGCTTTAGTAGGGGGGTTATAAAGAATATACATAAACCCTCAGAGAGAATATCTTGGATTGTAATAGGAGAAGAGGATAAGCACTTAGTGTATCCAAAAGTTTATTGTTCCTGCCAAGAATTTTATAAAAATGTAGTAATTAACAGAAAACGAGACTATTGTAAGCATATTATTACGCAAATCCTCAGCGAAGCATTAGGTGAATATAGTATCAAAGAATTAGAAGATAAGAAATATTATATTATGATAAAAGAACTAGAATCAAAATTCTAAAATTTCAGCCCTTTTTAATGAATTTTCAACAATTTCAGAGATATTATATAGCATTTCAGATTTAATAATTTCGTGTTTTTTCGCATGTGTTTCAGGATAAATAGGATTGAATTGACAAGAAGCAGATTTTGATGAGGTAATCTCGTACAATCCCAGTTTTTTGTTTAGATCGATTACTTCTAATTTATCCCATCCAATCAATGGTCTAATGATAATGAAATTTCGCATTAAATCATTATATTCAATAAGATTATCAAGAGTTTGACTTGCTTGTTCACCAAGAATATCACCAGTAACGATTAAATTTGTACCCTCACGTTTGCCAATTGCTATAGCAATACGCAACATCGTTCGTTTACATAAAATACACGTTAATTTTCTTTCACAGTTTTGTTGGAAAATATTAAGATTAGGATCGTGATTAATAAAATATACTTTTACTCTATGATCAATTTGAGTTTTTAGTTTTTTTAGTATGTTGATGATTTTCAATTTTAAGGAATTTTCTTTATCATCTGAAGTTAAAAATGAAAGAAATATCGGTTCAAAACCATTTTTAGCAATTAAATATGCTGCTACGGGACTATCCAATCCCCCTGAAAACAAAGATATAAACTTTTTCATAAAAATCTCCTCATTTATCTTACAATTATTTCCTCTCGTTCCCATTGGTTTAAATATCTATTAAAATCTCTAATGTGTAATTCCCTAGGGATCTCTATTTTCCCTTCATGTTCTAATTCTCGAATTTTTAATTGCAGTCTCTTATTCTTTCTATAGAATTTTTCAGCTTTAGGGAATTCATCTTTAAAGATAATTTTCAAGTTGTCTAAATCAACGTTTAATAATTGATCATAATTATCAATAATAAAATTACACAAGGGATCAATTGAAATCTTAAAATTAAATGCATCAATGCGTATCAAAGAGAGAGGATAAGCTTGACAAGCGTATGGTTTTTCATTGTGAATTGAACATCCAGAGTTGGTTTGATAAAATGGACATCTCTCATTCTGATTATTCAAGATTATTTTATAAGTTACTACTAGTATTTTTTTATTTTTAATGTCTGGAAACACAAGATCTTCAATAACTTGAAAAATATAACCTCGTTTTTCAGCTAGTGAAATTAGTTTAGTCACTTCTTCTGGATATAACGGGATTCTTTTTGATCCTGGTTGCTCAGTAATTTCATAGCAACAAGTTCCACATTGCATGCACGTAAATTTAAGAGTTGTCATCAAATATTTTTTCTTTATTATGACAGATCTAAAGATTATGATATACATAAATTAGTGATAATATGAATATATTACTTTTACAATAAATCACGTGTCTATTAGGATAACACACGATTTTTAAAAAGAAGATTTTCAATGATTTATTATAGTATAAGTATTGGTAATAGGTAAAAAAAATTGACAGAATCTGGAATTAGAATAATTAAACACGCTGATTTATCAAAAGAAGATTTAATAAATCCAATTAGCATTTTAGGGATGCCAGGTATTGCAGATATTGGAAAATTTGCTTTAGATTCATTAATTGGACAATTAGATGCTAAAAATTTTATGGATTTTATTTTCGATGACTATCCTGCAGGAGCAATAGTAGATGATAGCTTACTTTCAGCTCCTAAAGCGGAAATATTAGTCTGGAAGGATCCTGATGAAATACGAGATATTTTATTAATAACTGCTGATGCTCAGAGTTTAACTCCAAAAGGGATATATCGAATCTCTAATTTCCTCGCTGAAATTATTAACCAATATAGCATAAAATTAATCATAGCATTAGGAGCATATCCATTAAATAATAGGAAATTAAATCAAAAAATACCCAAAATTTATGCAAGTTCGACGAATCGTGATTTATTAGATAAATTTCTATTAGATAATAATTGTGAAAAAATTCAAAAAGGAGTTATTATTGGTGCAAACGGATTAATTCCAACTTTGGCTAAAGCACGTTTTAATATCGATGGTTTAGTTTTATTGGCTGAAACTGACAATATTGCCATGATCAATGAAGATGTTACTGATTTGAAAGCTTCAATTACTCTATTAGAATTAATTAAGAAATCATTTACACTTCCAATAAAAAAGAAGTATTCATTAGAAAATATTGATGATATTACTAAGAATCTCCAAAATAAGAGAGAACAATTAGAAAAAGATCTTGATACTTTTCAATTCATTGATGCTGAAGATAAAAGAAAATCCTTATACATCTAGATTTAATCTATTCCAACTATTCTTCTTTAGATAAGTTTAAATTAAATTATATACAAAAAATTTAATATCAATGATCTATTATATCATCTATATTATGAATTATGTTTGTGCAAGAAAAAGATGCGGAAAAGAAGTTTCCAAGCAAGAATTAAATGCACTTCCGGGAATAAAATGTTCACATTGTGGTTTTCGCATTCTGTATAAAAAACGTCCTGATGTAATAAAAAGAATTAAAGTGCGTTAACATTTGCTTGCATGTGATTTACAAGTTCCTTATATCTATTTCTTATAGTTGCTTCAGTCACTCCTGCTGCTAAAGAAATTTCTTTTTGAGTTCTCCGTTCACCTTCTTGCATAGCAGCCACGTATAACGCGGCACCAGCTAAACCAGTAGGTGCTTTACCAGAAGTAATCTGATATTTTTTTGCTAATTTTAATAATTCTGCGGCTCTATTCTGGGTACGCCCAGATAGATTAAGTTCTGCACAAAATCTTGGAATGAATGTTGTTGGAGAAGGAACATTAATATTGAGTCTTAATTCCTGAACGATTAGCCTATAACAACGAGCAATTTTTTTCCTATCTACTAATGCAAATTCTAAAAAATCATCTAAGGTTTTAGGAATCTTATTTAATTTGCAAGATAAATATATTGAAGCAATTAACATGGCCTCTATTGATCTTCCACGGATTAAATTTTTATTAGCCATTTTACGATAAATATGAGCAGCAGATTCTTTTAATTCTTTTGATAAATTTAATTGAGATGAAAATCTATCTAATTCATTCATAGCATAGGATAGATTACGATCTAGAGATTTATTCGTACGTGTTCTAACATGCCATTTTCTCAATCGATATACTTCTGCTTTCATCTTTGGACTAATAGTCTTTCCAAACGCGTCTTTGTTTGTCCAACCAATCATAGTACTCAGCCCCTTATCGTGAAGAGTTAATGTAGTTGGAGCTCCGACTCTCACTTTTTTAGATGCTTCTTCTGATGAAAAAGCTCTCCATTCTGGACCCGAATCAATGAGTCTTTGATCTATTACTAAACCACATACAGCACAAACAATCTCACCACGAGCCTCATCAGATATTAAATTCTTGTTTCCACATTCTGGACATACGTTTGAATTATTTAGAGACATTGACAGATCCAAAAATATCTACCCTTAACTTTTTCTGTTCCTTAATTTCTATAATCATTATCGAACATTTAAATATTTGCGTTTTTAAGAATTATCGGTTAATAATTTTCTTGAATAAGATTTTGTTATCTGAACAAAATATAAAAAAATTTTAATAGGATCGAATTTTCAATCCATATAATGCGACATTTTTATAAAAGCCACGGAAAACACTGTTATCTTCGGTCATTTAAAACATCTTGCCCTGTATGTAAAATTGATGTATTGTATTGGGAATGTACTCATGGGAGTAAGATTTTTTTTGAGTATCCTCCTTATGGAAAATTGATAAGGCATTTTTGTCGGCAAAACCTAAAGAAGAATCAAAGATCAGATAGATTTCAAGTTATAATAAAAAAACCAATAGGTCTTTTAGAGAAAGTACAGGTAAGCTGTCCGGTTTGTGGAAAACTATTTGAAAATGAAAATTACTTGAAAGATCACATCAACCAAATGAAAAAAAATGATGATAATCATAAATTATTCTTGGAAGATCAATATATATTTGAAAATAATTTAAATTTGGTTAATGAAAAAGAAACCAAATACCATCCCAAATTTGGTCGAATAATTCTTAAGAAGCGAAAATGAGAATTGTTCTTTTCCATAAATTTTAATATAAAATTTATAATTATATTTATAATAGATATTATTAACAAAATATCCTACTTAAAGAGAGAAATAAAATGCCTTTAGATCCAGCAACCGCTGTTATCAATTTATTACAAAAAGATCCCAGTATTATAGCTGCCGCAGTTATTCAAGGAAGAAATATAATATATTCAACTGATAATTGGGATATAAGTGCTGATGTGGGAAAGGTTGTATCTAGTTGGGGCGGTATGAATGCTCAATTTGTTATGATTTCTGGTGTTAAATATTCCGTTCTTCAATGCACATCTGAAAGATTGGTAGCTACATCATTGAGAGGAGAAGGACATATCATTGGGGCAAAAGATGAAGAACATCAAGTACTCGTATATTTAGAACCCGATGGTGAACCTATGGGAGCAACTATGGATACTTCTAGACTTATATCAGAAATCAGTACCACCCAACAAACTTATATAGATCCAAATGCACAATTGGGAAGTACGGAAGCTGCTCAAGCCTCAACACCAAATATTGATCCTCAATTAAAGGGGGAAATACAATCATTTTTGGAATGGATTAAGGACGGAGAGGGTCTTTCAGGTTATATTAATTACTACATGCAACAAAATGATGCACGAATTATTTCTGAACTCTCAAAAATATATGCTGAATTAAGGCAGATATTTGGTGTTTAATTTTTTTAGGAATATCTAAAATTATTTCTATCTTCTATCATGAATGATATAAAGAATTTGAAAGCCGAAAAAGTAAAAGAAGATTTAAAAGATAAATCAAAAGAGAACATTGATTTAAATATTCCTGCAATTCCAGAAGCCCCTAAGAAAAAAGATAGAATTACTCTTGACTCTCCAGGGTTATCGACGGATTTGTTAAGTAAAATTAAGAAGTTAGAACAAAATAACATAAAAGTAGTATTAGTTAATTGCGAGAGATGTAGAGAAGTCATCCCAGTCCCAATTCCAAAAAATAGTATTAAAAAATCAGAATTACCTGTGGTTCCTATTAGTTTCGTTCATAAAAACCCAAAAAAGAAAGATCTACACTGTATTACACTTCACCTTGATCATGATTTTGACATCAGGAGACAAAGAATTTCTGATGTGATACTTGATTTAGACTGAATCATCTAATTTTACAAACTATCAATTGATATTCAGTTTAAAAGATTTAAAAAGTTGATAAATACTACATATTATGATTTAGATTAATATAGCAATTTAAATTCACTATTGAGATAATGATTAATGGAACCTATATTAGAAAGAAATTTACTTATTAATGATGTGTGTTTTTATATTTCTCTCTTTAAATTACACAAGAGTTACCTATTATTATTATCTGATCAAAAAGAAATGGGTATCGGTAGTGTTACTTTAAGCAGCCCTTCTCTTATCGAAGGGGTTAAAACTTCCTCATCTTCTTACTCCCTATTTGGAATTAAGAATAAAATTGCGAACAAACTGATAGTTGAACGTGTGGCAAATTTATTGAACACTCCGGTTTTATTGTTATCATTCCTCAAAACTAAAATGGCTGAAGAAGATTTCATTAAACCAGTTATGAGTTGTCTTACTGAAATGGCATCGGTATTACCTTATTAATTAATCCAAAATTTTGCACAAAAGTTATTAATAAGATGCAGGGAAGGGGATTTGAACCCCTGTAGACCTATGTCAATGGATCTTGAGTGTGGTTAAAAGACGGGTAAGATTTCCTTCTTTTATTTGTCCACCGCCGTTGACCGCTTGGCTATCCCTGCCAGACATTTTAAATTGAGATAATGAAAAATTATTTTAAATAAAATGCATAGTTATCTCTGTTTGATAATTTTATCATCCCATAAACAACGTAAAAATTATCAAAACACCTAGCATTGAAAACATTACAACCATTTGAATTCTGTTTTTTTTTTTACCTTTCTTTTCTTTTGCTAAATAATTATCCCGACAAGTTTGATTACAAAATTGTTTATCAGCAGACATAGCTTTACGACATACGGGACAATGGCTATGAGGACCCCATTTTTTTTTTATCTGTTCTTTCCATGACGATTGAGACATTTTCGCTTCCTACTTAATTCTAAAAATAATCTTAGTTTGTAATTAAATATAGATAAATAAATTAATTTTTCGAAATGAAAATTAATTTGAAATTACAGTACCATTAAAATCTGATTCTCCAACCCAGATTTTCGTGAATTCATCTAAGTTCGTTCCAGACACCACATATACCTTGATCTTACTTCTTTTCATTATTTGCAGAGAGACAGCATCAAAAATTCGATATTCCCCCGCAGCAGCTTGTTTTTCATTAGAATCTTTTATAATCAAATTTTGCAGTTTGTCGAGAGTTAAGTTTTTTATTAACTTAGCATCATCATATTTATTTGGATCTTTATCATAGATCCCATTAACATTAGTGAGTATGACTACTTGATCAGCATCAATGAATTCAGCAACTTCTAAAGCAACTGAAGTTGTTGATTGCCCTGGTTGTATACCACCCATAATGATAATTCTATTAAACAAGAGAGCTTGGGCTAATTCCTCAAATTGTTTTGGAATTTCAGGGAAAGCAATTTCCCCGAAAATTTCCATCAATAGTCGAGCGTTAATTCGGGATATTTTAATCCCCATAATATCGTTAGATGTTTCGTTCGTATGAACAGATCTTATAGCAGATATGTAGTTTCTTGCTATTATACCTCCACCACATACTATGATAACTTTATCATAATGTTGGTTAGTTTTAATTACCTTACAAAATTTAATTATTTGTTGAATATTGATTTCTAGATCTTCTGAAAATAAGAGTGAACCCCCAATTTTTATTACAATATTTTTCATAATAATCAAATTTGATTTTTCTTTTATTTATTAATATATAGTTGATCAGCTAAATTAAGTTACTTGAGTTGCATGTCTAATAAAGAGGTAAAAGTTATCGTAAAAATACCACACAGGATTTCTGGATTTTTTGAAATTGTTGATAAATTAAACGGAATTAGAATAGAAGATCCTCAATTGGTTGGTTCAAGGGGTGCGGGATTTAATATCAATGATTTCGGGATAACTGAAATAACATCGCAAGAACCAAAAGATCCCTCTTGTTCTACATGTCAAATCTTTATAAATGGTATAGAATTAAATGAAAAAGCTGAAACAACTCACTTTATTTTTGATCATCTAAAACAATATTTTAAGAAAACAGCTCACGTGATAATTGAGCACAAATTTGATTTACCCGTTGGTTGTGGGTATGGTGCAAGCGGTTCTGGAGCTCTAGGTGCAGTATATGGAATAAATTCTCTCCTAAAACTAAAGATATCCGATTATGAGAAAGGAAAGATTGCCCATATTGCAGAAGTCTCAAATAAAACAGGTTTAGGAACAATTTGTGGTCAATTAGGTGGTGGTTTGTGCATTTTAAAAGAACCAGGTTATCCTTGTATCTCAGAACGGATTCGATTTCCATCGGATTTGAGTGTAATCTGCGGTTCCTTTGGAATGATTCATACAAAATCAATACTAAATGACTCAATTTTAAATATGAATATAAAAAAGGCTGGTAGAGATGCGTTAATTAAATTACTTCAAGATCCAAGTATTTGTACATTTATGAATGCTTCAATCGAATTTGTGCAAAAAACCTTAATCCTTGATATTCTACAACTTACTACTACTCGCGAATTAATAGAAGATTTAAATAAACTAAATATAATTGGTGCTAGCATGAATCAATTGGGAAGATCAGTATATGCAATATGTAATAAGAGGAATGAAGAAAAAGTATTAGATGTTTTTGATACTTATAGCCCAGAAATAAAAATTATAAAATCGAGCATATATGAGGATAAAACGATTAATATTATGAATAGCCTAGTATAAATTAAGACGTTCTAGAAGTATTTAGAGTTTTTGATTTTAAAGTTGCTGCTTCGACAGCTCTGATCAGTGTTGCTCTTAATTTTGCGGATTCAATCTCATGAATAGCTGTGATTGTTGTTCCACCCGGAGTTGCAACCATATCTTTCAATTCTCCAGGATGCTTCCCTGTTTCTAATAATAATTTTGCTGAACCCATAACTGTATGTGCTGCTAATTTTTGCGAAATATCCCGAGGTAACCCCATCTTTACTCCTCCGTCTGCTAAAGCTTCAATTATTATAAAAATATAAGCAGGTCCACTACCAGATAGACCAGTCACTGCATCTAAGTGTATTTCATCTAATTCCACAACAAACCCCACAGATTTAAACAATTTCTTAGCAAAATTTAATTCCTTCTCATTCACAAATTCATTAGATGCTATAGCGGTTGCTGCAGCTCCAATAATTGCGGGAGTATTTGTCATAATTCTTATTAAACCGATTGGTTTATTGATAAACTTAAATATGTGTTCAAAAGATACTCCTGCGGCAATAGAAATTATTACTTGACCCTCTGAGATTACCGCGCTAATTTCACTTAAGATTTTATTGATTACTTGGGGGATGACAGCAATTAAAATACAACGGGATCGTTTGACTAACTCTAAATTATCTGTAGCTATCTCAACATTTAATTCTTCTGAAACGTCCTTTGAACGGGTTTCATCAATATCATAAATAATAATTGAATCATTTTTAACCGTATCAGTACAAACAAATCGTTTTACTAATGCTGAGCCAATTTTACCAATACCAATAATGCCTAATTCTTTCTCAAACATATTAAAACTTTATAACTAATACCAAAATAAGTTTATGAATTTATTCAAATTTTTTTTTCAGAGAAACTAGTAGAAACTATTATCAATAATATCTGTATCTCTGATGCCAAAATCAATCCAGATATTTCTTTCTAATATGATTTTGTTTCGAAACTTCTCTTTTTCATGAAAATTATATTTTTGGAAAAATTTAATGCCCCTTATATAATGTTGTGGTAATTCTATTTGAATCATAGCGATTCCTTCTTCCTTCTGTAAATTTATAAATTTATTTAATAATAAATAACCGATCTTATTTTTTCTAAATTTAGGGGCTACGAACAATAATTTTAAAGATGTAGATGGAAGAAAATTTGTTAATGGATCATCATTATTGCATTTCTTTTCAGCAATGAGCATACCAACTAATAACTCATCTTGTAAAGCTGTTAAAATGAGATAGTTTTCAGTATTATAATTATCTGAAAAACCGTCTATAAAGTCAATAAATTCTTTTGCACATAGACGTAAATCAATTAGAGACAAATTCGTTGAAAACTCCATAGAAATTTCTAAATTTTTCATTATATGTCCAGATCTCCTACTTAGTATAAGTGATTTTTTAATTCTTCAATCATGTGGGCTCTTATTTTGCCTTTTTGTCTATCGAAGTTATCACATACTATGCTTCTTACTCCGATAATATCTGGTGAGATTTTTTTGATTTTTGAAATTGAATCTTTCATTAAATTACCAGCTAAAGCTATGTCAAGATTCGCTTGTTTCGATATTTTTTTGAAATCCATCAATTGTTCAACACTTAAAAAATCAAATAACCCTTTTCCATCTTTTATGAATGTATCTAGCATTGCTATATCAGATCCCGATTCAGCGGCAATTATGGGGATCGATAAAAAATCAGGAGAGGTTTTTATTCTCTTGTAATCTGCGTAACCTGCTACTACTATTTTAATATCTTTATTATAGTTTTTCACTGCTTTTACTACTTTTTCCATGAGATCAACTCCTTCTTCGACATTTTTCGGTCCTTTTAAACCCACTTTAATAATATCTGCCCCCGAAACTGCTGCGCCTAATGCAGCTAAGGATGCGGAACCAGGTAAATAGGGAAAGTCTCCTATTGTAGCACTCAGCTTCTGTGGGCTACTCTCTGGGATTAATTCTTTCATTTGATTAATAATCCATGGAAAATTAGCACCTAATGAACCTTCATCAGGATTTTTACAATCCACATAATCAACTCCTGAGTTGACGGTGATTCTTGCTTCTTCGATATTTTTAGGACTTATTAATAATTTTATTTTTTGTGGCATTAGAATTCATATTTTATGTGACTTTCTAAAAAACTCATATTATGAATTGCTTAATTAATTTTTTATTTTACATTCTTTTAAATTAACAATCAATAATAATTATATACATAGTGAAAAACACTTATGAACTTAAATTCTACCAATGGATCTTATAGAAAGAAATAGTATTAGTACCAGAAAAAATAATTAAATGCTTTTCTTTAATTTTCTTTCTCCAGAAACCTTTCATAAGACCTTAATCGTATTTTTAATTGTGATATAAAAGTTTAAATTCAATAATTATTATTAAATATCAAAAAAAATGATGATTTAATTTTGTCACCCAAAGAAATTACTAAATTGGATATAACTAGTGAAGTATTTAAAGAACCAATTGAAGTTATCAAACAATTATCTGCCAATCTTGAAGGCTTAAAGTATACTAAAGTGATACAAACTTTTGTCTTGGAGGATCGCAGATTAAATCTATCTATAGATAGCGAAGGCACTGGAGAATTCAAAGGAAAAGTAGTATGGATAGGAAATACAAAAGATGAGAGTGCTGGAACTATCTTCTGCATTGATAATAAAACGGAATTGAAACAGATAACACCAACAGCAGAAAACACAGAAACAGTGATATTAGATATTAAAAAAGAGTTAATTAGGGTTACCACCTCTTCTAAGACAAAATGTGCTGTATGTGGTAAAAAGATCGAAATTTTTGATGAAGTAATTGGATGTCCTTTATGTGAAACTAAAGCTCATAAAGATCACATGGTCGATTGGGTGAGAATGAAACACTCTTGTCCTGTATGTAAAAAATCATTAAATGTTTCTAGAACTGGTGTCATATTTATAGATTAAATCTCTTAATTTCTGTATGTTTATTGTTCCATCATAAAGAGCGGTTCCTATTAATACTCCGGAAAATTGGTTATCATAATAGATTTGAATATCTGATAAATCCTTTATTCCTCCTCCTACATATATTTCTCCGTTAAAATCATTTCTTATTTTGAGATAGAGAGGCGTAATTCCTCCCAACTTCTGTCCAACTCGAAATAAATCAAGTAATATAATTTTGTAAACACCTAAATCCCCTATATTTTTCACAATATTAGGGATAGACATGAATTTAAATTCATTAATTTGTGTAATAACTTTCTCTAAATACATATCGATACTCACGATTATATTTTCCTCCCCCAATTTACTTAGTGTGTTTTTAATAACCTCTAAATCCCCTAAAGTCTCTAATCCTATTATGATATTATCGATTCCAAATTGTGATATTGCATTAACATCCTCTTTAGTTGAGATCCCCGAATCTAGCATTATTCTAATATCATAATTTTTCATAAGACTTACAATAATTTCAGAATTTGGGTGATTTTTCATAATAGCATCTAAATCTGCGATATAGAACTCATTAAACTCATATTTATTATGAAGGGTTTCAATAATAGTATGAGGATCACTAGATCCAAACATATAAGATTTTAGTGGTGTATATTGACTTCTTTCTCCCTTAATAGCGTGAACGCAAATGGAATTGAGGATATCCAATACGGGGATGATTTTAAAATTACTCATTTTACCGACAAATTTAATATTATTTTAAGATAAATTACCGATATGAAATACTCTTGTTTTTTAAAAATATTCATTAATTAGATATTAATAGATTACTTTTTTAAGAATATAATTTAAAAAGATCCTTATAAACCTAATAAAAGTTATATATAACGTGATTTTATGTCAACAGAATCGTATATTAATAAAATTATGGATGAAACAGGATTATCTCGAAAAGATATTCAAGATTTAGTGGACGAAAAGAAAACAGAATTAAAAGGATTAATTACTGATGATGGTGCACTACTTCTAATAGCAAAGGAGTTAAAAGTAGAGGTTAGAAAGGAGAATAAAGACTTTAATGACATTGAGGTTAAGATCTCTGATGTTTCCCTTGGGATGAAAAATATTATTTTAGTAGGAAGAATTAAAGATGTTAACAAAATATTCAATTTTACCCGAAATGATGGAAGCGAAGGATTTGTTGGATCATTTTCAATCCAAGATGAATCAGGAGAGATTCGAGTTGTTTTATGGGATGACGATACTAGAATTTTAACAAACGAAAACTTTGTAATAAATGAAGTTGTAAAAATAATCAATGGGTATACTAAAGAAGGTCGTTATCAAGATTTAGAAATCCACGTTAACCGGTTTGGTAAGATTATTTTATCTCCAGAAGATATTGACTATAATAAAATTCCTAAAATAAAACATAGCTTCACAAAAATCGGGGATATTACTCCGAATTTTAAATCCTATTCAATTAAAGGTCAAGTGATTCGTTATTCTCCAGCAAAAGAATTTGTTAGAAGTGATGGAAACACAGGAAAAGTCGGTAACCTTAATATTATGGATTCAACAGGTATTGTAAGAATCGTTTTTTGGAATGAAGACGTTGATAAAATTCAAGGAATCCAAGAAGGAGATAATATATCTATTTCTCAACTTTCTCCACGAGAAAGTAAATTAAATCCAAAAACTATTGAACTAGTTGCATCATCCAACACAATTATAAAGAAAACTAAAGGTAACGTTCAATATGAAGCAAAAATAGTTAAAAACATAAAGAAACTCCAAGAACTTGAAAATTTAGTATCTTTCAAAGGAGTGGTAACATCTGTCAGAGAGATGAGAAAAGTTACTCTTAAGTCAGGAGAAGATGTGTCGGTAATTGATTTTGAAGTAAGTGATAATACAGGTTCAATTCGAGTGACTGCATGGAGAGATATAGCTGAAGAATTGGCGGAAAAATTAACAAATGAGATGACGGTTTTGGTATCAAATGTTAATCTTAAGCACAATGAGCTCTTTGACAGAAAAGAAGCTACTTTTAATAAAGTTTCAGAAATTAAGGCAATCGAAGAACATATTAAAATTACTTCACGTCCACAAGAAGAAAAAATTAAACCAAAAATTACTAAGGCTATAAAAGACATCGAGAATCTCGAAAACACCGCTTCTTTCAAAGGAGTGGTAACATCTGTCAGAGAGATGAGAAAAGTTACTCTTAAGTCAGGAGAAGATGTGTCGGTAATCGATTTTGAAGTAAGCGATAATACAGGTTCAATTCGAGTGACTGCATGGAGAGATATTGCTGAAGAATTGGCGGAAAAATTAACAAATGAGATGACGGTTTTGGTATCAAATGTCAAGCTTAAGTATAATGAGATGTTTGATAGAAAAGAGGCTACTTTTAATAAATTCTCTGAAATTGAGAAAATTAATGAAGATATCAACTTTACCAAGAAAACTAGCTCAGAAAGTTCAAAAACAACTTCAAGATTTATAGAAACAAAAATTGAATCTATTGATTCCAGTTGGTATTTTGAAATAAAAGGAAGTGTTATAAAGGAAATTGATCTATCTAAGAAAGACTTATTCATATATGACGCTTGCACGACGTGTTTTAAAAAAGATTCAAATTGTACATGTGAGAAAAAAGAAGAATCAGAAAAAAGAATGATATTAAAAGTAGTTCTGGATGATGAAAGTGGCACAATAAAAACCAGTTTTTTTGGTCAACAAGCTGAAGAGTTGATTGGTAAGAAAGCAAGTGAGATCGCGGATATGGAAGATTTAAACAGGGTTTTAAAAGATTTGGAAGGACGTTGTTTAATTGTACGTGGAAAAGCTTCATTAAATAATTTTAATGATATGAATAATTATGAAATGAAAGTTTTTGAATTTCAATTTACTGATCCTACAAAAGAACTAAATTATCTTATGGAAGAACTAAATTCTTAATATTATGAGCATTTAAGTTATATTTATTTAATTTATTTATATCTCATTATAAAGAAAAACAGTTATCTTAGATTATGAACCAGATCGATATTGTAGGTTTGGGAGAGGTGGTTGTCGACTGGGTTGCTGAAATCCCACATTTTCCAAAACCAGATGAAAAAATTTATGCTCTAAGTGAAAATATTTTTTCTGGAGGAGTAACCGCAAATTATTTAGTCGCAGTAGCGAGATTAGGAGGAAAAAGTGGATTTATAGGTGCCGTAGGAAGCGATCCATATGGTGATTTTCTCATTTCTGACTTTAACAAAGAAAATGTAAACACGAATTGGACCATCAAGAAAAAAGACAAAAAAACACCGGTAAATTTCATCTTTATTGTAGAAGGAGAAAAATCGATAATACAATCACCTCATATGCTGAAAACTAAAGTCGAAATCTCTGATCTTGATGAGTTTTTCATTGGTAAGTCAAGATTATTGCACACTACTATGATTCATCAAGATATTACAGAAAAGGCTATTGAAATTGCAAAAAAAAATGATGTAAAGGTAAGTATCGATTTAGAATCTCAAATTGCTCAAAGTGGGTGGAGTAATTTAAAAAAAATGCTTTTAAAAGCAGATATCATAATTCCAAATAAAGAAGGGGCAAAAACAATAACATATAGTAAAACTCCTAAAGAAGCAGCTAACATATTGATTAAAAAGGGAATTCCTATCGTTATTATTACCTTGGGGAGTAAAGGAGTATTGTTAACCACCAAACAATATCAAAAAAGGATTCCAGCTTATAATATTAAAAATATTGTTGACACAACTGGTGCAGGAGATACATTTAATGGTGCATTTTCACTGGCGTATTGGATTAAGAAGTGGTCGTTAGAAAAATCATGTAAGTATGCAAACGCGGCTGCAGCTCTGAAAATACAGCAATTAGGTGCTCGAAATGGAATGCCTAATGAAATATTACTTACCAAATTTTTAAAAGAAAACGATGAATCTTTTTTTGATTAGGTAGTTAAGAATAAATCAAACTTATTTTCTTAATATTGACATAATTACTGATTATTTCATCAAGTCTTTTCAATATTTTATCTGATTGTGTCTCGATTGTATTTTGACTAAATGGCCAAGAACCTATCAGTAAATCGCCTAATTTTTTAGTATTACCTATTAAATATCCTTCCTTTTTTTCATCTTTATGTGTTACTAAAATAACTATGTAATAATTAAATGAGAGGAGGTGACTATTTGCTCCCATAATGATGACTTCTTCTATATTTTGGAAATTAATTATGTTTTCATGTAAATCACTCATATTCTTTATTGAAGTGATGTAACGCGTCATATTAATGTACTTATCCGATATTACATTACTAAAAGTTAATGATAATGAAGATTCCTCCATTTCACCAATACTTCTAAATATAACTTTATAGAATATGAAACTCATTAAAATCTAACTTGTTAATTAGTAATTACGAATATTTGATTAATCGAACACCTTATTATTATTTCCTGTAAGATTGTCTTATCCGATCTTTTATGAGGATATTTTCTTCAGGAAATCCCTGGTCCATCAAAAATTTTTTCATTTTTAACTTGTGATCTCCTTGTAGTTCAATTTCGTTATCTCTTACTGTTCCTCCTGAAGCACATTTATGTTTTGCTTTTTTCAAAATTTCTTTTAAATTTGCATCAAAGTTACCTTCAAAAGTAATAACAGTAACGACACGCCCCCATTTCCTCCTATCGTTAGAAATAATAATTTGTTGCTCGTCGGCGCTTAAACTATCACATATACATAGTTCTTTTGGAAAACTACATATCGGACAAATCTCGTCGTCTTTAATGTTCTTTCTTCACAACCTTTATTATTAAAATCTAATTAAAATTAAGTGTACTAAAAATTAATAGAACTAAATCTTATAAAAACCTTTTTTATTTCGTTGATTTATTAAAAAGATAAATTTTTATTCATGAACCTAGTTTTGTAATTTAGCTATTGAGATAAAAAATATACTCAATAAAACTACCATCAATCAATTTTAAAGTTATTAATCATGTATAACTCTTGGATTTTTAAAGTCATCGTTGCAGGTGCAGGAGGAGTTGGCAAAACAGCGATGGTCACCAGATATTGTACCGGGCAGTTCCAAGATGGATACAAAATGACAATCGGTGCGGGATTTAATACTAAATCTGAAGTTTTAGATACAGGGGAAACTGTAAAAATGCAATTATGGGATTTTGCAGGAGAAAAACGATTTAGAGAATTGCTTCCTGATTATTGCAAGGGTGCAAGTGGCGGATTTATATGTTTTGACTTGACAGATTACGATACATTTCGCGATGTCCCGGAGTGGTTGAAAATCATTCGTCAAAAAGCAGGATTCATTCCAATAATATTATTGGGAATGAAATGGGATTTGGATAACCATGAAATTGACCCAGAAGTTGCTCATAATTATGCTGAAAAAGCCAAGTGCAATCAATGTGTGTTTTGCTCCTCAAAAGAAGATTTGAACATTGTAGAGTCATTTCAGGCTATGTCTAAATGGCTTATTTACTATGCATCTCAAGATTAAAATTAATTCTATTAAAAAATTCAATTTTAAGAACACCTTTTTAAATACCTCAACCATATCGAAAAACCTAAAAAGGAATGTTAATAACATTAATTATTCGAGAAGTATTCTTCAATGCTTCTCTAAACACGAGTTTGATGTAGGAATTTAACTAAAACCACGCCTCGGTAGCTCAGCTAGATAGGTTAGAGCAACGTTTCGGTGTGCTAGGCAAAGTAGAGCACCCGGCTCAAATAATGAATCTATCATTATTTCCGGAAGTTAACCGGGCGGTCGCATGTTCGATCCATAAGATCTTCGGTCTCCGAAGACCTGGGTAAGCCCGGGGCGTTAAATTCCTCTCTCTTTATTTTATTGATCTTTGAAATAATATTTTCAATATTCTTTATGAAAAAAAGATGGTTAAACAATTATTCTAAATTTTATTATGAAGGAAAATGAGATGTATCCTAATAACCAAGGGGGATATAAAATCCCTCAGTATCTCCAGAAAAAAGTATTATTATATTGATAAAAAAATATTTTTGTGCTTCTGCCGGGATTCGAACCCGGGTCACCAGGGTGAAAGCCTAGCATGCCAAGCCCTTTCCTTTATATAGTATGAAAGATTGGCCGGACTACACTACAGAAGCATGGTACTATTATTATCTCAGATTGATTATTAGAATTGCATTAAAACGATTCTAAATATAATTTTTTAATTAATCTTTGATTTTAAATTTTATTATAATGGAGTTAGAACTGAAAAAAAACAGATTCTATTGATAGAAGAGAAATATGCGGAAAGAGGGATTTGAACCCCCGAACTCCTATGAGACTGGATTCTAAGTCCAGCGCCTTTAACCAGACTTGGCAATTCCCGCGTAATTATATTAAAGATTTGTTAATAGGAATGCTATATTATTCAAAATATTGAGACTTAATTAAATTTTTCACAAACAATCATGATGTCTTTTTATTTATAGATAAAGATAAAAAAGAGAAATATTTAAGAATAAATATTAGAGTTATTAAAACAACCAAATTACTTATAGGCCTTTTTTATGAGTGTTCGAGAATCTTTAATTAAGTATTTGACGTCAATATTACGTTCTTCACAAGGAACAATATTAGTAGTTCTATGTGATCTAGATGGTCTTTCGATAGCTAAAATAGGGCGGAAAAGTGATATTGATATTAATCCAAACCAAATCACCAGTTTAGCTTCGGCAGCATTTTCTGCAAGTGGGGAAAATTGGGAAGATCTGAACATAAAAGACCAAGTAATATCATTTTCATATTTTGAAAAAATATGTTTAATTACAATCAGGATAAATGAGACTCTATTAACTATAGTACATGATTATCACAAGGAATGGCCTTTGGATGCAGATAATTTAGCTAGTTCGATGTATTATTTAAAACAGAAATTGAGTGAGTTTTTTGGAAACTTTGCAGAGTCAGAAAATGAACTTGAATTATTCTCAAATAGAGTAAGAAGTGCAATATATTTATTTGGGATGGGTTCAGAAGTTCCATTTATATCGTATGCCCCAGAAAATTATGATGAAACAAATCTCTTGCCTGCGATAAGTTATGTATTAAATTCAATACATAATCCTATTTTCATAAGATATAGCCTTGTAAGCCCTGCAGGTTTAACGATAGATGCCCGGGAGGTTAGTGGTCAAAATTTACCTATTTCCGTTGAAGCTTTTTCTGCAAATGCGAATGTAGGATTTCAAAAAATGAAGGAGGAATCCGCGGGTAGCTCTCTGGGAGACTTACTTAGTTATATCACAATCTCGGGTGATGACCCCGAAAATTTCTACGGAATAATAACTTGCCATGCAGGAATTTTAAAATACTCTAAGTTAGAAGAGGTTTCAAGTTCAGAAAGTATATCTTTTGTAGGTTTATTCACTTTAACTTATGGTGGCATACCAATAATATGTGAATCTAGAAATGTAATATTTTCCATTTTATCAATTATTGGTTCTGAACCTACAACAGATAACTTCATTAAAGCTGTCAATGTCTTAACTAGTTTTAAATATGAATGAAAAACAAGGAACGCGCATCGAAAGAATGAATACTAATTCAGTTATCCCTCTTTTGTATTGCCTTCATTTAAATGAATGTGATCCAAAGAAATGTACTGCTTTAAAACTGAAAAGGTTAAATTTACTTAAAATTATTTCAAAAATTAAAGGAGATTTGCATAATGCCATTGTCTTAACTCCATTATCACAAAATATTATCTCTTTAGGAGATAAATCTATTATCAAAAACTATGGTTTGATTGTAATAGATTGTTCTTGGAAACATTTGTTTGATTTAAAATTGGGTAACTTTAGCAGAGGACGAAAACTACCTCCTCTTATAGCAGCTAATCCCGTTAATTATGGTAAATGGGAAAAATTGAGCTCTGTTGAAGCATTAGCAGCAGCTCTTTATATCACGGGTAACACCGAAGAGGCAGATTTGGTTCTTTCAAAATTTAATTGGGGGATTCAATTTAAAAATTTAAATAGATTTTAAAAATAAGAAAATAAGAATATTAAAAAAATTTCTCGAAATTTAAGCTTCTCTGCCTTTAGATAATCCAGAAGATGCTATAACATCATCAATTTTCAGGATCATAGATGCTACTTCAGTAGCAGACTGAATTGCTTGTGTTAATATAGTTAGGGGCTCAATTACTCCCAAGGTGATCATATTATCTGGTTTTCCAGTATCAATATTGATACCATATGATTGACCATTTTCTGCTTCATGTTTTGAGCGTAATTCTACAACTAAATCAACAGGATTGTATCCCGCATTCTCTACTAATGTTTTAGGGATTATTTCTAAAGCATTTGCATAAATTTCTATAGCTAATTGCTCTCTGCCACCAATTGAACGAGCAAATGTTCTTAATCTTTTTGCTAATTCAATTTCGGAAGCGCCACCACCAGGTAAAATATATGGAATTTCTATAGCAGCTTTAACAACAGATAACGCATCATGAAGCATTCTTTCAGCCTCATCAACGACATGTTCGATTCCTGCTCTGATTAAGATGCTAACGGCTTTAGGATCTGAGCATCCAGATACAAAAATCATACTATCATCCCCAATCTTCTTTTCTTCTACTTTCCCTGCTTTTCCAATATCAGAGTTTGTAATATCGAAAATATTATTTACAATTTTTGCATTAGTAGCTCTTGCTAGTTTTTCCATGTCTGATTTTTTAACCCTGCGAACAGTAAGAATATTTTCTTGAGCAAGGAAATTTTGAGCTTTATCATCGATTCCTTTTTGACAAAATACGACGTTAGCATCTAATTCCTTCAATTTTATTACCCGCTTCCTAAGCATACTAGCTTCTTCTTCTAGAAATTTATTAAGTTGATCTGGAGTTTGAACTCTAATTTCAGCGTCAAATTCTGTTTTTTCTACTTCTAATGATGAGCTGATCAAGGCAATTTTAGCATCCTTGATTGACTTGGGCATCATAGGATGAACTACTTCTTTATCAACGATAACGCCCTCAATAATAGATGTATCAAAAAGGCTTTTACCTTCTTTTTTGATGATTTGAATTTGATCTAAATCAATAATAACGTTATCGCCACGTTTTTCTTTAATTTGATTTACTGCTTTAACAGCGATGTGAGCAAAATTATTTTTTACTCCCGCGATTAGTTTGCTATTCATTGAGGTTTCAGCGACTTTTATTAGCGTTTTTTCATTATTTATATCAATCTTTTGAGCAAGATCTTTTAGGATTTCTTTACTTTGTACTAGAGCTTTTCTATATCCTCTAAAGATAATAGTGGGATGAACGGATTGTTCCATCAGTTCTTGCGCAAGATTTAATAATTCGCCAGAAATTATAACACTTGTAGTGGTACCATCTCCAACTTTATTATCTTGAGTTTTAGCTACCTCCACTATCATTTTAGCTGCTGGATGTTCTACATCGATCGTATCTAAGATCGTTGCGCCATCATTTGTTATGGTGACATCACCTAATGAATCGACCAACATTTTATCCATTCCTTTTGGTCCAAGTGTAGTTCTTACAGCCTCCGCTACGGCTTTTGCTGCAGCTATATTATTCTTTTGAGCATCTTTTCCTTGTTTTCTTTCAGTTCCTTCTTTAAGAATTATTATAGGAACACCAGATAATTGTGCCATTTAATGTTCACTTTTTTAAGTTGAAATAATTTATGTATATATAGATCTCTAAGTCATAAAATTAAAAAAGTTTACGAAAAATGAATATTAATCCCTTATTTGTTGAAATTTGTGTGGTTTTTAACATTTAATCAAAATTTTAATCTGATGACTATAATATTTTTTATTTTGAGTTTAATTTGTTTTGTGAATAGTATCATATATTGGTTTTACAAGAAAAGAGGATATTCATTAATAATCTATACAATATGTTTAATTTCGAATTTCGCATTAACTCTTGGGTTCTTTATTTATGACTTATTTTTTTTTATCCAAACAAGTCCTATAGATATTTTAATAAAATTTAACGATATTATTGGGTTTATATTTATATTTAATATATCTGTAATATGGCTATGTATATCCATTATAATATTTATATTAAGTTTATTAAAATCGTCCAAATTCATCCTAAATTTAGAATCTCCTTCATACATCGAAGCGAAAGAAGGAAATATTAAATTAGGTCGCGTTGTTAGAGAAAAAGGTTTAAAATATTTCTATTACTTATCATTAAAAGATTTAGAAAAACATTTATTTGTTTGTGGTTCAACCGGAACGGGGAAAAGTAATTTCTTACAATATTTCTTAATTAATTTTAAAAATATTTTTAAGATACCTTTTTTTCTTGTTGAATTTAAGGGAGAATATCATTTTATGCAAAAAATGATTGAGGATTTGATAGTTTTATGGCCAGGAGAGAATTTTTCAATCAACATTTTTGATCCTGATGGTGTGGATCCCTTAATTCATTCAGAGAGGATTTTTGATATTTTTAAAAGTGGGAAATTTCTAGACGAAAATTCAGAGTATTCACCACAAATGGAAAAAGTTTTAATAGATATATTGGCAAAAACGTGTGCAGATAAGAAATATCAGAGTTGGCAGGGATTTGAGAAATGTTGCAAGATATATCTTGATGATAATCAGAAATCCATTCCAATGTTAAAACAAACTTTAATCAGCGTAAATAACAGAATAAGGAGATTTTCTCAAGGTCCATTAAAAGCTCTATTCGAACCAAACGATAAAATTACACTTGATAATTTATTTAAGATGAATGTTATCTTAGATTTGAGTTCAATAATTCGCTTAGGTGGAGAAAAAGAAGATGCCCTCTTTTTTTTAAATATGATTCTTAAATATCTTTGGGACAAGAATTTAGCCAACGGGGCCCTCAATTATGAAGGAATTAAACATCTAACAATAATTGAAGATGCTCAATATTTTGCCCCTCAAGGATTGATTAAAAAATCCAAATTAACGTCATATTTAGAAGACATAGCACTTTTACAGCGAGGGACTGGAGAGTGTTTAATAACATTAGCTACTCGTCCAGATATTAGTAAAGAAATCCTTGCAAATAATGGAGTTGTATTAACCTTTAAAAATCACATCGAAAAGGAAATAATGTGTGAACTCTTAAATTTAGATATAGAGAAAAAGAACTATTTATCAGCATTAGAAGAAGGACATTGTATTATTCGAGTTAATTCGTTAAAGGATCCTTTCATTTTACATATCCCCTTGATTAAACGTGAAACTTTAACGGTATTTGAAATAAAAAAGAAAAATGAACAAGTATTACGGAAGTCTTTTTTATTAAGTGAAAATCAAGATCATATAGTAAAAGAGGGTAATATAAGTAAATTTAGGAATGCGTTTATAAAATTAAGACCTGTAATTGATATCCTCCAAAAATTAATGAAGAAAAACAAAAATGAGATAATCAAGAAATCAAGTTTTTTTAATAGTAAAAGTTATGAAATTGATAAAATCGCAGATCTTAAAGATTCAGCGACATTAGAAAGTTTTAAAGAGTTAATTATTAAATTGTATGAGTCAGAGGAAAAGAATAAATTTTAAGACATACGTGACCTATCACATAATAATGACGATAATAATAGGCATAATTGGAAAACCAAGTGCGGGTAAATCCACTTTTTTAAATGCAGCATGTTTAACTAATGCTAAAGTTAGTGAAGTTCCTTTTACAACTATTAATCCAAATAATGGTGTAGCACATGTTAGTGTAAAATGTGTTTGCAAGGAATTAAATCTGAATGATAATCCACAAAACTCAACTTGTATCGAGGGAAATCGTTTTATTCCTATCAATTTAATGGATGTTGCAGGACTTGTACCTGATGCTCATAAGGGAAAAGGATTAGGCAATCGATTTTTAAATGATTTAAGTAAAGCGGATGTACTTATTCATATCTTAGATATCACCGGTTCTTTAGATAAAATGGGAAAAAGGACGAGTGAAGGAATAAATGAACCATACGAAGATATACTCTTTTTAGAGTCAGAAATAAATTTATGGTTTAAGCAAATTTTAGAAAGAGAAGATTGGAATAAATTTATTAGATCATTTGCCCGAGAACAAGGAAAATTCATAAATGAATTATATAACCGATTATCAGGAGTAAAGATTAGAAAGTCTGATATAAAGAAAGCAATTAATAATTCAAATTTAGAAAATATAAGCCCATCATCTTGGTCTGAAGAAAATATTCTCCTTTTTGCTAAGAAATTAAGAGAAATGTCAAAACCAATTTTAATTGTAGCAAATAAAATTGATAAAGGTATTGGGATAAAGAAATTTAATGAATTAAAAAAAATATATGATGGTCCAATATTTCCTTGTAGCGCTCTTGCTGAACATGTTTTAAGAAAATTCGAGGAAAATGGTATCTTGAGCTATATACCGGGATCTAATAATTTTCAAATAAACCAAAAAGAGAAACTTTCTCAAAAAGAGCAAGAGATATTAAATAATATAAAGGAAAAGATATTAAATGTATATGATAGTACTGGCGTTCAAGAAATTTTGAATTATGCTATATTTAATATAGCTAATCAGATTTGTGTCTACCCCGTTTCTGACTTGAACAATTATACTGATAATATGAATAATATTTTACCTGATGCGATATTAGTAAAGAAAGGAACGTTTTTAAGAGATTTTGTAAGAGAAAAAATACATTCTGAATTAGCAGAACATTTTATTTTTGGTATTGATGCAAGAACTAAAAAGCGAATAGGTGAAAATTACGTACTTAAAAATAATGATATCATAAAAATAGTGACTTCAAAATAAGAATCATTCTTCTCTTGATGTTGTTAAGATGTATGCTAATATTATAAACATCAATATAATTCCCATAAGAACGATGAGGAAATTAAAAGTATCTTGTTCCGGAGTTTGAAAGATAAACAACAAAGCTAATATGATAAAGCTAAAAAATTTCATAACTATCATTCCAATTATATATTGAGTTATTAAAAGGTTCTTATTTTAAATAATTTTCAGTCATAAGATTTAAAAAATCATATTTAATTTTTTAATTAATTATTTAGAAAATTGAAGTGGACCTGACGGGAATTGAACCCGTGACCTCTTGAGTGCAAGTCTCGCCTATTAAGCTATACGCTTAAGGATCAAGCGATCTGCTACTGATCTACAGGCCCCTTAATTTATTCAAATCAATCAAATAAGTGAATTTTACATTATAAAAATTATTTTCTTTTTAAAATGTAAGAAGGTAATAAAAGAAAAAGAAAGTAAATTAAGAACATTATCAAATTAAATAATAAATGGGAGGTGATCCAGCCGCAGGTTCCCCTACGGCTACCTTGTTACGACTTCTCCCTCCTCGCATACTAGAAACTCGATACGACCAAATTGACCGCACCTCATTTTTAGCACACTCGGATGGAGCGACGGGCGGTGTGTGCAAGGAGCAGAGACGTATTCACCGTGCGATGATGACACACGATTACTAGGGATTCCACGTTCATGTCGGCGGGTTAC
>DAOUVJ010000051.1 GCA_030667705.1 Promethearchaeota archaeon
TACAATGACATCATTGATAATATCTTCTATAATAATACTCTGGGAATATTTATTGATTCAAATTGTGATAACAACTCAATTTATCAAAATTTCTTTCTGGAAAATGGAAAGCATGCGATTGATGATGGAACTGATAACACTTGGAATAGCACGTCAATTGGTAATTACTGGGATAATTGGACTAGTCCAGATGTAAGTCCAAATGATGGAATTATCGATGATCCTTATACACATATAGGTGGATCTGCGGGAAGTATAGATTATTTACCTATAGCAGAAGATGGTGCCCCCTCGATAACGATTAATTCGCCTAGTGATGATGATGTATTTGGGACCAATGCGCCAAACTACGATGTCACAATAACTGATGTATGTCTATTTGAAATGTGGTATACTCTTGACGGAGGTTCGCACAACTACACTTTTAAGGGATCTACTGGAACGATTGATCAATCTGCGTGGGATGCCATGCTTCTTGATGGTCCTATTACATTAACCTTTTATGCTTCTGATATACCGGGAAATATTGAATCTGCTGAAGTAAATATCGTAAAAGATACTACAGGGCCAATCATCGTTATCAATTCACCTTCTTCTGGAAGCGAATTTGGAGTTAGCGCCCCCGCTTTCATTATTACGATAACAGACGACCATTTAGACTCTATATGGTATTCTCTTGATGGAGGTTTAACCACTCATGATATTACTACGAATGCTACCATTGACCAAACTGCATGGGCGGCTCTATCTGAAGGCTCAATAACCATTACTTTTTATGCGAATGATACGTTAGGACATGAAACATTTGAGGATGTAATTATAACGAAAAGCGTCCCCCCCGTTGGGGATGATCCAACTATTGTTATCGTTATTGTTGTTGTTTCTATAGTCGGCGGAGTTGCAGTATTAGCAGGCGTCTATCTATTCATGAAAAAACGTGGAATAACAGAATAAATTTATAAACATTAATTATTTCTTTTTTTTTGATTTTTTTTTGAAAATCGCTTGAAATCTAAAAGATTTGATAGTTCAATGATGCAATCTTCTACAAATGTTACACTTTTATTTGCTAGTTACGCAAATGAATCAACTGAACATGTTATAGAGCCAGTTATTATTACTATATTGTTGTTTCTATAGTAAGCGGAGTAGCACTAATAGGTGTTGGTTATATCTATCTTAAAAAACGTAAAAACCGAATCTCAGAATAATTTAATCTTTTTTTTTCTTTTCTTATAAGAAGCTCATGAGGAAAATTAATAAGTTCAATTTGGTATTATCACTTTAGAAAAGAAGTACTTTAAAAAAATTTAAACTTAGGAGCGATTCTCTAAACCTTGGAAGAACTAACAGACGAAAATTATAGGAAAATCATTCGGAACTTCAAAGGCAGAATGGAGCTTATGAATAAAACACCAATCAGAGATAGAGTTAACATTTTTTTTGAGTTATGTGACTTTGGCATGAATAGTTATATTAAAACTGAAAAAGAGAGGTTCCCTAATAAATCAATTAAAGAAATTATTCTAGAAATGCATAAATTTCATGATAGAATGAGAACATTAGGGAGAAAAAAAGATGGAAGTAAATTATAAAAATGCGTTTATTCAGTTAATTGATTTTCTTGAAAAAATGGAGAAAGATATGGGTATTAATTATTATTTAGTCGGTGGGGTTCTGACTAGTATTTACTCTGAGACAAGATCCACAACTGATATTGATTTTGTAGTGGATATATTTTCAGTAAACCTTACTATTGCTAAATATATTTCGCTGTTGCAACAAAATGAGTTTTTTCCTTTTCAAGATTGGGCTACTACTATTGTTCTAGCTAAAAAAACAAAAATTATTCAATATTTAGACAAACAAGAAAGAATTAAGCTCGATAATTATATTATGGATAAGGATAATAAAAGTAAATACAAAAGAATAGGTCCTATAGCCTTAGAACGGAGGGTTAGAATTAAATTTGACGATCTTGAATGTTGGGCAGCATCTAAAGAGGATTTTATTCTATCTAAATTAGTCTTTGGTGGTTGGCAAGATTATTCTGACGCTTTAGCATGTTGGATCCGATTTAATAATCTTTTAGATATCCAATATTTAGATAAAATCAGCAAAGAATTAGGAATTCAAAAAGAATTTAATCTGCTAAAATCTGGAATTGATGATCCAGACGATTATTTTAAGCAAATAAATGGATACTAACTAAATTTCGTTCAAAACCTAATTTTTCAGCTAATCTCATCTAGTCTCTTTTGAGGATTTGTTTCTTTTATGCCAAACAAGATTTCCTTATTTTTTTGGACGAACTTCCACCCGTAGCCCGAGAGTTTTGATAATGGTCCTTCTATGCCTTTCGGGTTTCCAGTTTTAGTAAAAATTACTTTAGTATTTCTTATTGCCTTTAAAACGTTATAGGGAGTTTTAAAAAGCTCGATCAATTCTTTTGCTTTCTTTGGACCACTATCAATTAGCCCTTCTATTATGAAAGCTCTTCTATCCTCAGTGCTCATGCTTTTTGGTGCTTTTCTTGACAAAATAGTATCATTTCCTCCTGATTGTTCCCGAAATGCTATTCTTTCAATGGCAATAACCGTGTCATTTATACTTCTAGTAGGTATCACTGAAATACCCATGACATATGATACTTTACATAGAGCTCCGTAAATAGAATTGATCTTCATTCCTGTATTTTCGAAGACGTTATCATTTAAGCCTTCTAAAATTAGGATGGGTTTCAAATAAGTCTCTTTTAAACGCAACATTTGTTCAAATAATCGATTATCCATGATAGAGGAGACAAAATCGAAACCTTCCTTTCGCTCTATTGCTACTTCCTCGCTGATTATAATATCTGCGATATCTAATTGTTCTACCTTGTAATTAATTTTATCTTTTTTCTCATCCAAGATTTTCATTAATTTCCTTTCACGGGTATCAACAATGATATTTAGCATGCTGGATTGATTCATGTGAAATCACTTAATATTAAGATTCAATTTCTAATAGATGGTAAATAACTAATTTATTTATTATTTAATTTATTTAAAGAAAAATTTTATAATTGAATTAAACTATTCCTGTAGTTTTTGATTTACATTACTTTCTTTTATATAAGTGAATATATATCTTATAGAATAAAGTTTATTTTGAAATACAATAATAATCAAAAAAAGAATCCCTAAGGCTTCTGTAATTTGTACAATTGGATCATTCAAAAGTGAAAATAGCCACCCACTCAACGGATCTTCAAGATAAATAAATTGGTAGTTAATAAATGGAAAAAATAAGGGAATTTCAGGAAGATCTAACAATAAATGAAATAGAATACCGATAGTTAGTGAGTTTGGTATGATAGTTTTTCCTTTGAGTAATAATAATGTAATCGCATATAAAGCTGCAACAAATATAAGAGTATGAGAATATCCGCGTCCTGAACCAAGCCCTAAAAACATTAATGACTTATCTATAAGATCAGGTAGGATGGATCCAATAATTAGTGCTAAACGATTAAAATCTTGTTTACGTTTAATATATGGAATTTCAAATACAAGTAAAGGTACTGCAACATGAAATATTGGAAAAATAGATATCCCCTCTAGATCAAACCAAACAATAATTGATATAAATGAATAATATTGGGAAGATAATAGAGAAGAATTATCAATAATGCAAATTCTATCGAAATTTCTAGGGCTCTCCTAAATAAAAGAGAATATGGAATGATTCTTTTTTCTGTTATAATATTCACCAAATTTTATCATTCAAATCTATATTGTTCCATTATATCTTCTACCGAATAGTTTTCATGAACGATTTTAGAAAGCGCGTTCACTAACATTGTTGGATCCTTTGATTGAAACACGTTCCTACCAAAAGCGACACCTGATCCACCTGCTTGAACAGAATCGGATACAACTTGGAGTAGTTCAGGAATTGTTTCCATCTTAGGACCACCTGCAATTATGACGGGTATATCAACACTTTTAACAATATATTTAAAAGAATCTATATCACCAGTATAATTTGTTTTTACAATATCAGCACCCAATTCAGCCCCTACTCTAACCGCAATGTTCACGACATCAGGATCGTTTTCATCTTTGATTTTTTTACCACGAGGATACACCATGGCAATTAAAGGCATGCCCCATTCTCTTGAGGCTTCTACTACTTTATGGGCATCTTGAAGCATTTCTGATTCCTCATCCGCACCTATGTTGATGTGGATTGAGACAGCATCCGCACCAAATTTTAAAGCTCTTTCAACTGAACATACCAAGACTTTTTTGTTTGGATGTGGTGAAAGACTAGTAGCTCCTGATAAATGTATTATTAAACCTATATCTTTACCTTGTTTGCGATGACCCGCACCTACCATACCAGAATGCATTAATACGGCATCTGCACCTCCCATTGAAACCTTATCGATCATTTCAGCAAAATCTTCTAAACCCTTTATTGTACCATCTGAAAATCCGTGATCCATTGGTATGATGATTGTTCTTTTACTTTTTCTATTGATGATTCTTTCAATCCTGATCCTTTTTCCCTGATTCAAGAAAGTGCCACCTTGTTTTTTTAACTATTATTATTATTATTAATTCAAAATTAATGAGAAATACCATATAAAATATACTAAAATATGGGTTTACCAAGGTCTCCTTAGAGTTGTAGGTCTTATCAAATTTTACTTTTTTTAATGAAAGTCTGTTCAATTCAAATGAGAATGACCAATAAAACTATAACAAAATATAAAAATTAATTACCATAATAATATGCCCAAAACGAAATATTTTTTAACCTAGCTTTTTCTTTTAAATATAGCGAAATAACAATCGCATCAAATAAAATTTAAGGAAAAATTATGGCAACAACATTCGTATTTCAAAATTTAGGATTTCTCCTGCAATTTATGATCAAGTACAGTTATTTCATCGTCTTTTCAGTGTTCTTATATCTTTATGGACATCATAACAACTCAGAACAGTCAAAAGCACGGTACGCAATGATATCCGGGTTTATTAATGGAATCGTTTTTTTAGCGATGCTCCTTTTGCCCATTGCTCAAATTTACTCTCTTGAGTATATGGGATATGCGATATTCCGAGGACTCGTGTGGGCGGTGCCTATTCTCTTCACGGGGATTATCTTGTTCCAGTTAGGGAAGGAATACAAGGAATCTCATTCTAAATATCTCTATTTCTCAGGTATTTTCTGGATCATTTATGGAATCATTGAACTCGTGTATTTAGATATGGGAATATTTGTGTTTACGTACATTTCTCCAGATCCAGTTTATAAAGAAATTGGAGAATTGATCGTTTTTCTCTTATTTCAGCTCAAATTCACCTTTTCGGCAATTGCATCTACATATTTAGTCATTTTTGCAACTTGCCACGGATTTAGGAATCTTCGCGGAGCAGGATATGCATATCTCATAGGATATTACACAATGTTTGGAGTTGCTTATTTTTTGGGTAATATTACGGGGTGGTATATGCTATGACAATAGAATTTAAATTTTTCATTTTTGATGATCCATTACAAATACTGCTCTATGTAGGAGATTTCTTGCCGTTGTTCATTTTAAGCTTGTTCTTCATCTTCAATTGGCACAAAAAAAGGACATCTGATACTGAATCGAAATTACTTGGTTTTACCGGAATTGTGATTCTGATCCTCATAAGCATTAAATTTTTCCTCCCAGGACTTACAATCTCTTCTTCCCCGACTCCAGAAGAACTCGAGATCGTGAGAGTTTATTTCATTTTTTTTGCTGTAATTTCCCCTCTACCCTACTTAATTCTTGGTGTAGCACTTTTGGGAGCAGATTTACTTTATAACAGGCAAAAAGTTTTTAAACTTACATACTTGAGTGCTTCAGGATTAGCATGGCTTATGTATTATGTGTTTAGCACAATAGTCGGATTTTTTAGAGGTATGATTAATTTTCTGATGTTGGAAGAATATGAATTTTTGTTCTCATTATCAGACATATTAGGAATGTTCGCATCAGCTTTCGTTCTCACAGCTTCAATATTCCTTTCTATATATGCGACCCAACATGATCGCAAGTTCCTTCGATGGACAAGTATAATATACATCTCATTGTTCATGTTCAGTGGATTTTTTTCAACTCTTTATTTCAAGCTTGATTATATTTTTACACATATTCTTTAATTTTTTTTTAATCCATTCACGGATTATCACATCAAACTCCCACAATAGGTTCAGATTTTTTTTCTTTTCTACGGTTGAGATGACTAGGTGGGAACAAAAATAATGAGTTTTCCTGTAGTCTCTCTAAGAGCATTAGGATCTTGTGATGATTATAAATCTTATCAGAAGTTATATCACATTCATGTGAAGAACTAGTTGTATATAACAAATTTTCGATTGTTTAGAAATTGACAGAATCACATGGTTTTCACCACGGATGATGCAAAATAGTATTTCTACCTACATCTCATTTGTTGGGATAGTCTTACTTTACCAAGGTCTCCTAAGAGTTGTCGGTCTTATCATGGTCGATTTAGTCGGATAATCTACATTATAATGGATTCCTCGGCTTTCCTTCCTAGAAATTGCACTAACAATAATCAGTTTTGCAACTGTAGCTAGATTTCTTAATTCTACTAAATTCTTTTCAATTTTAAAATCCCAGTAGTAAGAATTTATCTCATCCAACAGTAAATTGATTCTTTTTTTTGCTCTTTGAAGTCTTTTGTCCGTTCTTACAATTCCCACGTAATTCCACATGAATCGTCTAATTTCATCCCAATTTTGGGTTAGAACTACTGCCTCTGTTGAAGGGACGGCATGTCCTGGTTCCCAATCTTTAAATTCATTAATTTTAAGGTCACTTGCTGTTTTCGCAAGAAGGTCTGCACATTCATGAGCACACACTATCCCTTCGATCAATGAATTTGATGCTAATCGATTAGCTCCATGCAAACCAGTACAGGAAGATTCACCAATAACATACAAATTTTTAACTTTTGTAGAACCATTAATCTTAGTCAACACTCCTCCACAACAATAATGTGCTGCTGGAACGACTGGAATAGGATCTTTTGTAATATCTATATTGAAGTTCATGCAATTTTCGTACACCCAAGGGAAGTGGCTTTTAATAAAACTTGGGCTTTTATAGGAAGCAATATCTAAAGAGACATGATCATCTCCAGATCTTTTAAGTTCAGCATCAATAGCTCGCGATACTATGTCTCGTGGTGCTAAATCTTTTAAATCATGATATTTATGCATGAATTCATCCCCCCTCACATCTTTAAGTATCGCACCTTCTCCCCTTATGGCCTCTGTAATTAAGAAAGATTTAGCATAAGGATGATAAAGGCAAGTAGGATGAAATTGATAAAATTCCATGTTAGCAATTATGGCTCCTGCTCTGTAAGCCATGGCGATACCATCTCCAGAAGCTACATCCGGATTTGTTGTATAGAGATATATTTTACCCGCACCACCAGTAGCCAAAATTGTCGCTTTAGCAGCTATACTATGAATAACTTCAGCTTTTTGGTCTAAGACATAAGCACCATCACATCTGAAATTGTTCGCATATAAATTGATTGCACACCAATGTTCCTTGATTTCTAAATTAGAAAGTCCTCTAACTTGTTTGATGAGAGTTTTTTCTATATTTTGACCCGTTAAATCATTAACATGAAAGATTCTTCTTTCAGAATGACCACCTTCTTTACCGAGATCATAATCCCCACTATCATTTTGAGTGAATTTAACACCCATATCAATTAATTCCTTAATTCTTTCAGGAGCTTTCGTGACAATTGAACGTACAATTTCTTCATTACATAATCCATCTCCTGCAATTAAAGTATCTTGTACATGTTTTTCAAAACTATCATTTTTACTCCAAACACCAGCTATTCCTCCTTGAGCGTAAAAAGTGTTGCATTCTGTAATCCCTTCTTTTGTAATTAATAATATATGTGTATTTGGAGCTAATTCAGCTAATTTAATAGCCAAAGATAAACCAGAAATACCCCCTCCTACGATTAGAATATCAGTTTTAATCTTCAATGAAATTTAAGGTGTAAATCTCCATTCTTTTTTAAGTTATGATTAAAAACATAAACTACAATTAAAATTTTACATCTTTTTTGATTAAATAGTAATTTTTTTTTAATTTAGTATATTTTCTTAAGAGTTAATAATGCAAACAATTAATAACGTTCTATGGGTCTGTTTTGGAAATACTTCTCGAAGTCCATTGGCTCACGGACTTTCTTATTGGCTACAAAATTCGCAATATAAAGAAGAGCTAAAAGATATTAAATTTGATTCTGCTGGATTTATTAATTTTTTTAAAACCGCCCAACCAGAAACAATTGCCTACTTAAAGACAAAAAATATAGATTTTAGTGATTTTCATGGCAAGATCATGGATGATAAACTCTTAGATGAGCAAGATTTAATACTAGTCATGGAAATTTACCATTTAAAACGCTTAAGAAGAAAATTTAAGCATGTTAAAGATATTGATGAGAAATCGTTCTTGTTATTAGAATTTGCAGGTGAGAGTGGTGAATTAGATATACATGATCCCGTCAATTTCGGTCCCGAGGTGTACACCAGAACTATTCAACTTGTAGAAAAAGGAGTAATAAAATCAATTGAAAAAATTATCGAACTAAATAAAAAATAACGATCATGCCCCAAATAAAGCAGAATATTTCTGATTGAAATATTTTTCAACGAAATACTTAGTATCTTCAAAAGGAGATACATGTCCAACGAAAGATTTGAGTTCTTTTTCAAATTTTGTTCCAAAATCTTTTGAAAGCGCATCTAATTTTTTAATTAATATCGGTAAATCCATCGATGAGATTAATGTAACAATATGAGATTTTCCATATGAGAAATATAAATAATGTCCTTCTTTATCTATCTTTCTTAGCCTTTTTTTGCTCGCTGTAATCTCACTTATAATTGAGAGAATTTCATAAGATTTGTTTTTAAAATAAAAGAATTGCCATATGAACCAAAAGATGAGTAATATATAAAAAAACTTGAACTAGATGTGAAAAAATTAAAGACTCAGTTAAATGATACTCTTTTGAATTCAAACAAAGTTGTAGGAGAAATATAGGACCTCCAGAATCAACTAAATGCTTGTCAAATAGAAAATTTTAAATTAAAATTTCAAATAGATGAGCTAGAAAAATAAACAACAAATTTTATTTTGCTTGTGAAATTCGACTAGTTGATGAGTATAGAGAAAATTCTCTTTGTTTGTACTGGAAATGTTTAAAAAACAACCAGAAATACAGCAAGGAGTCCTGCTGCGGAATATTTAGCTCGTTATCATGCTAAAAAACATGAAATAGACTTGGTATTTCAAAGTGCTGGCTTTATCAATGCATTTTCCTACATGCAGCCTGAATCAAGAGAATATCTTAATAAAAAGAGCATAAATCATTCAGATTTTATTCCTCAGCTTATTAATTCTAATTTACTTAAAAACAATGATCTAATTATAACCATGGAATGGTCCCATAAAGATGAAATAATAGATTCTTATTCCATTATTAAAAAAATAACAGAAAAAACCTTTACTCTAAAGGAATTTAATGGCGCTAAAGAGGATTTAGATATCATTGATCCTTATTATACTAATCGAAGCACTTATCAAAAAATAATGCAATTAATTGATACTCAAGTTGAAAATTTGATTCTGAAAATTATAAAAATTAAAAAAAACGCGAATTAATAGATTAATTAATTTGACAATTTTGTGAAATAAACTTAAAATCTTTTATATATACTATAATCCTATTACAGTCGTTAATTTTTTTTTCGATAAAAATAAATACCATAAGTTAAGATAATTAATAATGAATCAACTCTCCATTAACAATACTATTGTAGAAATTTTTGTAGGGGAGATAATAAAAACTAATTATGATGCTGTGGTCCTTCCCACAAATCCTCGACTTCTTCCCAGTGGTGATTTGAGGGTTAAAACACTCCGAGAAGCGGGCTCTACCGTTCAAGTAGAATGCAATAAAATCATCCAAACAATTTCAAATGTGTCTACTGGAAATGCCATTATGACATCTGGAGGAAATTTAGGATCGAAATATATAATACATGTTCATGCTGGTCATGAAGGAAAGAAACTCATGCTAGCTACATGGAATAGTTTAAAAATTGCTGATGAAAAGCATCTGAAATCTATAGTATTCCCTCCAATCTTAAAAGAGGTGATAGGCTTTAACACTAAGAAATGTGCCGATATAATGTTACCAACTATAGAAAAATATTTACAGGAAAAAAACAAAAATTTGGAAAACGTGTCCATTTGTCTTGAAAATCTTCTTGATTATAAAGAATTTGAAACAGTTTTAGATAGTATTTCCAATTAAGAAATACTTTTTTCGAATAAATTAAATTATGTAATTAATTATCAGAATTAATTTTCTTTTATGTATTTATTATTTAATGGGGATTTTATGAATTTAGACGAGTTTAATTCCATGTTTCAAAATGATTGTGAGAATGTCAATTCTTTAAATTCTTTGAAAGGTTTGGAGATCATATGTTAATCAATGGTATCTAAGATATATGATCTTTTTGGTAGAAATGCACTGCTTTCAATGCTTTTTCATATTGGTTCAGGACCAGGAAATATTATAGCAAATCGTATAAAACAGCTTTATGGAAAGGAAGAATTCGGAGTTTTAGATGCTTTTGCTATCCTATTGAATGAATTACCGGAATATTATTCAATTGTTGTCAGAGAGATTGAAGAAGATGAGGATAAAATTAAACTTATTATTGAAAATTATTGCTTTTTAAGAGAACCTATTAAACATAGGGAAAAAATGCAATTCGGTAAAGCTTTTTGTAGGGTAAACAAGGGATATTTTGAAACCGCGTTTAAAAATCTATTAGGTAATAAAATCAAAAAGATTGATATTAACTTTCTTTATAATGATGAAGAGAAGGATGTGTGTGTTGAAGAGCTCATTTTTTATAAAAATAATACAATCTAAATAAACACTTTTTCTGCTGAATTAACCATTCTCATAGAAACCTATTGATAGATGAAGAATATTGATCATCAAATTTTGTTTTAGATTAATCAAATTTCCTTTTCAATTAATAAAATGTCAAATGTTAAAAAAAAAATAAGATTAAATAAAGTATTAAAATTGAAAAACAAAATTAAAAAAAAAGGTTGAAATGTAAAAATGGTTGATATAAAAAACATCCTTGTACTCGGTGCGGGCCTAATGGGGAACGGAATTGCTCAAGTTTCATTAATGGCAGGATATAACGTTAAATTAGTGGATATCAATGATGACCTCGTTGATAATGGCTATGCGAAAATTGAACAAGGAATGAAAAAACTTGAAACTAAGGGAGCTTTAGGGGAAGGAGTAACTGCGAGTGAAGTATTAGCCAGATTGGAAAAGTCCACTGATTTGGCATCAGCAGTAAAAGATTCAGACATGGTAATCGAAGCTATTATTGAGAAAATGGACATTAAGAAGCAAGTATGTAAAACAGTAATGGATAACGGTCCATCTCATGTTATCTTTGCGTCAAATACTTCCACCATGAGTATTACTGAGATTGGGAAAGATTCAGGAGCTCCTGAAAGAGTTTCCGGAATGCATTTCTTTAATCCAGTCGCTCTAATGAAATGCATTGAAGTTATTAAAGGTGAAAGTACTTCTGAAGAAGTTTTTGAAACAACAATGCAAGTTGCTAAAAGTTTACCGTGCTTAAAAGGAAAACGATATATTGCTCCAGTTTTAAAGGATCGTCCTGGTTTTATTGTAAATAGGTTGAATGCTCCTGCACAAATCTATTTAGGTTGGGTTTTTGATCAAGCTGTAGAACAAAATATTCCTTGTGAAAGAATAGATGCTGACTCTGCTGGTAAAACACCAATGGGCATGTGCGAACTTGCTGATTATGTTGGATTAGATACGATGATGCATGTTTCGGCATATTATAAGGAACAACTCTCTTCAGATTTTGAACCCTCAAATGTAATTAAAGACATGGTAGCTGCAGGGAACCTTGGAGCTAAAACAGGTAAAGGATTTTATGATTGGAGTGAAGGAAGAGACGGAATAAAAGCAAAAGTTAAGGCTGCGGAGCCATCTGGATTATTTAACTTAGAAAATACAATGGCAATTTTACTGAACGAAGGTTGTAGGATCTTAGAAGAAGGAATAGTTTCCGGGTATAAAATAATTGATGATGCAAACATGGCAGGAATGAATACACCTGGACCATTTGGTGCTGGTAAAAATAATTTTGAAAAATGGAGCCAATTATTGGAAGACTTAGCTACTAAAACTGGGAAAGAGTATTTAAGACCGTGTGAATTGATGAAATCTGGCGGCTTTGTTAGCATGCGAAAATAAGAAATTTACTTTTTTCTCTATTTATTTTTCTTTTTTGTTATATTGATATTCTGATCTTGGTAAAGAAATTTTTGAGATCGATCTCCTAATTTTTGAAAATTTTTAATTTAAAGTAATGATAATATTTATCATCATATAATTGACAGTTAAAATTACTAAATTAAATAAAACAAAAGGAAATAGGTAATTAAAATGACAGAATTAAAATTCGAGACATTAATTATAGATTGGCCAACTCTCAAGGATAACGAGGGCAATGTTATAAGAGAAGGTACCGTAGATGGGAATTATGCGGTAATTTCAATTAATCGTCCAGATAGATTAAATGCCCTAACTGAACAAGTTACTGGCGAAATTTCCCAGGCTTTAAGACACATGGAAGTAGATAGTTCTGTGAGAGCTGTAGTAATTAGAGGTGTTAAAGAATACACTAAAAAACCTGCCTTTTCTGCCGGTGCTGACTTAGCTGCTGCTTTTAATCCACATTTAAAACCGAATATTCCCATGCACATGGCTTTAGCAATGAGGATCAGACATAGAGATTATGACGAATTTGAACAATTTTCAAAGCCACTAATTGCTGCGGTTGATGGATATGCGTTAGGTGGAGGATGTGAAATCGTATTATGTTGTGATATCGTTATTGCATCAGATAGATCACGCTTTGGTCTGCCTGAAATAAATAGAGGGATATTCCCTGCTAACGGAGGCGTTACAAGGATGGCCGCAAGAGTAGGTATTAATCGAGCACTTCGAATAGCATATTTTGGTGAGGCATTTGATGCAAAGACAATGGAAGAATGGGGTTTGGTTACTTGGATGGCGCCTGCTGGTGATGAATTCGAACAATTAGTTCATGAAAAAGCTAAATGGTTAGGAGATGCTCCAACTACAGCATTATTCGTTATTAAAAAATGTGTGAAGTTCGGAACTCGCTATACTGAATTAGGATGCATAATGGAACAGTTAGGTTTTGGCGTTAATCAAGCATCTTTCGATGCGAAAGAAGGTATCATGGCATTTAATAGAAAAGTTAAATGTCCTGAATGTGGTGGTAAAGGAAAGTTTGAAGATGGGACTAAGTGTCCAACTTGTGGTGGTCGTAGAAAAATCAAAGACACCCCTCATTTTAAGGGAATTTAATCAATATAAAATCTCTTAGCACTTCTTTTTTTTTATTTTCTTTTAAAAACTTAAAAGATTAAGCAAATTCATTTATTTAGCAAATTCATTTATGATTAAAATATAAATAATATACTCACATCCAATTGTGCATCTAATGGTTGAAAAAATTGAGATTATTGAAGAATTAAATGATGGTATTCTTTATTTTCGCAAAATTGGGAAAGAAGATGTGCAATTTTTATATGAAAGCCTTGCTCATGCCCAAATTACTAATTATCTATCCTTGGGAGCATTACGATCATTAGAACATGCAAGACGAGTAATTAAAAATTATATGAAATCTTGGGAAAAATACCTACAGTTTAATTATGTTATTGAACTTAAAGATTCTAAGCTGAAAGAAAAAATTGGCTCAGTTAGCTTATGGAATATTAGTTGGTTACATCGAAGAGCAGAAGTAGGGATCTGGTTGCTTCCTAAATATTGGAAATTTGGTTATGGTAAGAAATCAGTAAATTTAATCAAAATTATTGGATATAACCACCTGAATCTTAATAGAATCGAAGCACACATAGCAATTAAGAACGTAAACTCGATTAAAATGTTTAAATCTTGCGATTTTGAAGAGGAAGGCATTTTGAGACAATATTTGAATCTTAATGGAATAATTCAAGATGCCATGGTCCTGAGTTGCATGAGAAGTTAGTATATTAATTGACTATCCTTTATTTTATCAAGGTTCTCTAGATCTTTAGAGAATGATTTAAATCGCGTGACATTGCCATCAAAATTTTCGAGAGCTGACTTATACTTTTCTACAAATTGATTGAGGATGTAATTAGCTTGGAGATTTAATAACTTTCTTTTAGATCGACTCGAATCAACTTTAATACCACATTTTATGATTAAGTGAACTCGTGAGAAAGGGTGAGTATGAAAATAAAATATAGACTTATTTAGTTTTAATGAATCGATACTTTCTTGAAAACCATATTTGGCAAACCTACAAATTTGATCGAAATAGCTAGCAATGATTTGAAAATTAGCATCAGAATTGAGATTGTTGAGAAAATCATGGTAAAATAGAGGAATACCATCATTAGATAAAATAATAATTTCCTGGATCAAAATTTTTCCCAAGAACTATTTGATTTTTTAAATATTTAATACCTTCGTTAGTAAAAATTAACTTAGATGATATTAATTATTAATATGGTTGTTAGTGGATTAATAATAGAAGAGTCAAATTGTTACAAAATTATACTTATAAAAATGCATTCAAGAGTTCTTTGATCTTTTTGTAATTCTCCAACAAGCGTTCAAAATCTTCATTTTTATCTAATGCGTCCAAGCCATCTTCATTTAAAGCGATTACAGAATTTTTCATGGTTTTAAACTGCTGATACTCTCTCAACTTAATTTTTATATCAGCACCTAATTGAGAATACATTTCAACATATTCTTGTTTTCCAATAAAGCGAGATATTTTAACAATTTTATCACAATTTAATAAGGCTTCTTGAAATAGCCCCGATGAGAAATTATCTCTGATAGTTATTTCGAGTGTATTAATTTCCGTTATGAGTTTATTGTATTTATTTTCGGCATCGATGATAGTCTTTTTTTTCATCTCAAATTGTCTGTTATAAGAAACTAAATCTTCATTCTCCACCAATTCCATCAATTCATCAAGTAATTTTCCAGCTTCATCAAATTTATAATCATCTGTAAGTTTATTTATATTTTCAATTCCAGATTTAACTTTTTCTTCAAGAGACTCTTTTTTTTTGATGGAGGAAAGATTAATTTCAAGCTCCTTCCATTGATCTTCTAGATTCTTATTATTTACATTTTTTAAAATTAGTTTAGCCTTAGATAATACATTCTCTGCTAATAGAATATTATTAGTACTAAGATAACTGGTGAATTGGATTTCAAGAGGTCCGAGTTGCTTTTTAAAAGTGCCTTGTTTTTTTAAGAAGGCGTTCCATGAATTCTCTACTTCTATAAATAAATAATTTACTGAAGGGAGAGATTGAAAATCAACAACATTTTCAAATTTGTGCATAAAAGTTTCAGTTAGGGAGTGAGCTTCTGTTATATCGTCTTTTGACAAGAAAACTCTAACTCTCTTATCTAATTCTTTAAATTCATCATCAAAAAACAACAAATCTTTACCATTATCTATTGAATCTCGTATAGTGGCAATAAACTGTTTTTGTTCTGTAATGATTGATGACATATCTCCCTTTTGGGCAAGTTCTATTATTTCTTCAGAGATTTTTATTGCTTCATAAAATTTTTTCATTAAATAATGATTATTTGCGATAACCTTTAGTTGATCAATTTCTGAAATAATTCTTATCTGTGCTTTCTGGGTTTCTTGTTTTTCAGAATTGGGGCTCATACTGTTTCACTAATTAACCATTTCTAATTTTTCAATAATCTTATCAACCAGTTTGGTGCACTCGTTCAAATTTTTTTGTTCCAATTGAGCGATAAATTTTTTGGTAAGTTGTTTAATATCATTTTTAAAATTTGATTTAGTTTGAGATATTTGTTCTTCATATTTATTCCATTTTAGAGAAACATCCTTATCACGTAATCCCTTTAATATGGCTTTTGCCTCTATTACTGATTGTTCCGCATTGTAAAATTGATTTTCTTTTAAATATTCAAGAAATCGCTTTTCTAAATTATCTAAAGTTGTTATTAATTTTGTTCGTTGAGAATTAATATTATCTAATAAACCTTTATCATAGGATACTAATTCTTCTACTTCAGGAATAACACTGATATGGTAGTCTTTTTCATATTCACTCATGAAATCTTGAATCATGTAATGTGCTCCTAAATAATTATTATCTCGAACCAATTGATCAATTCGAGTTTTAACATAATTGCTTTTCTCAATAATTAAATTAATTAAATTTTTACCTTTATTCCGTATTTTAGCCTCTTCAATGAAGTTTTCTTGATCATTCTCTAATGATTCATCATTTATTTGTTTCGCTAATTGCTTAACTTTAATTGCAAGCTCAATCGCTTCTTCGAATTCATCATTTATGAAATGTTTTTCAGTTTTTTCTTTTAAACGATTAATTTCTGAGATGATAGGCAATAGTTTAATCTCTTGATTTTTCAATTGAGATTTCAATTGTTCTGATGTGAATCCACATATTTCAAAAAAGGAATTTGGTTCAGAACCTGACTCTATAGTTATATTTCGCAGAATGGAAATTTCAGGATATTCTTTATTAAAAATTTCTCTTATAGAAATAGAACTTTTCTTTAAATTTTTTGGTGCTCTTTCACCAATCCATACATGCATTCTTCTTTCTATTGGTACATAGATAACTATAGTACTATATAGATTGAAGCTTGCTAAGAGCTCCTCGGGTAATATCTCATCAACACTACCAGAATAATTTAGCTTAAAATATTTTAAATTTTCTTTCATAACCCGCTTCAATTATTCTTTATTTTAAATAAATTAAGTCTTTATGTGTTTCTTTGAAAATAAAAAATTAGGAAATTAATTATTTTTATATTGATTTGATTTTTAACTCTTAGAATTTTCAACAGGTTTCTTTATAATTTGTTCTGCGTGTTTTCTTTTTAATAATTTGGATGTTTTTTTTAATTCATTTTGATATTCATGACTGAAAGCCTTTTTTCTCTGCGCTATATCAATACTTGGATTTTTTGTTTTTCTAAGTGTTTTAGAAAATTTTCTAACTTTTCTAACTTGTTTAGGATACTTTAATACCTTTTGATATAAATATAGATAAATTAACGCACTTCCAGCAGCTATACTTGAAACAATCATTAATATTTGAAAAAATAATATTTCTTCCGTTGGTCTAATAACACTTATTACTAGTTCATATGATACAAAATCGTATTCTTCACCCTTATATGCATTTATTGTAAGAGTAAATGAACCTTCCGGAATATCTGTTAATAATACTGTATATATGCCATCATTATCATTATCAGTTAAGAAACCTTCTTCACTAAGAGCCCATCTGTATGTAACATCAGCCCCCTTCACTAAACCTCCAAAATCTAAGTTATTTATTATAATCATTAAATTAACACTTTCACCGGGTCTTATAACTATATTTGACTCCCCTGAAAATGTTGTAATATTTGTGCGTATTCTCTCTACACTTACATATAATTTCTGGATTAAAAACAACTCGAAATTTGCTTTCTCCGCAATTATAGTAAAGATAGTTAATCCAACTCCCAAATCAGTCGTATTTATTATTATAGAATATTGTCCTAAAGCTATATCTTCAGATAACAAACCCGTTAAATCTCCATCCAACTGAACTAAAGCACCTGAGATATGATTATCTGTTTGTATATCACTATATGTGATTGTTAAATTAAGAAGAGAACCTATAGTAAGCTCAATATAAGGATCTGCTGTTTTATTTAAGTCATTGATAAAAAGCGCGCCAGTGGACCCTCTTTCAATAATTTGTATGAAAAACTCAATAAGGGCTGTTTGATAATTTTCTACTTGAGCACGGATAACTATCCTATTTAAAGTGCCACTTAAATCAATTATTTCTATTGTTATATTGTAATGCTCTAGTAATGCATTTTCTGTCATATATTCTTGATTTATGATATCAACATCTGCACCACCGAGATATTCTTTCGTGAGGTTATCTAGATATTTGGTAGTTATATTTAATGTATCAGTTACTTCCAATTCGATAGTATCTCCATTATAGTACGGAGTTCCATTAAGAAAAAGTAGTAATTGAGTTTTCTTTTCATTTACTATAAGTGTTATTACTTCTGAAGCCAATGTATAATTATCTGATTTTGCGCTTATAGTTAAAAATTTAACTCCTACTCCTAAATCATCAGAAGTTATAGTAATATAATATTGTTCAAAGATTAAACTCTCTGTTAAATCTGTTGGAATCCCTGATTCAATTAGTCTGACATTCGCATCATTAATGAAAGAATCTGTGTTCAAATCCTTATAGAAAACAGTAATGTTCAAATTTTCTCCGATA
>DAOUVJ010000221.1 GCA_030667705.1 Promethearchaeota archaeon
GATCTTCTGAATCCGTTCATCATAAGCGTCTTTATGTTTTAACAAAACATACGTTATTAAAAAGAAGAATTTAGTCATATGACTCAGGTTTCCAATCGTATGTAGTTGATTTTTCAAAAGCATATTAACAATTTCTTCTGGTTTACTTCGAGGTAATTTCCCCAAATCTTTTACTTTTTTATATTTTAAGGTAATTGTTGGATTTTCGATAGTTTCTTCAATAACTTCGATATTTCCATTATTAAAAATTATTGAAACACTTTGATTCTCATCTTCTTCAGCTGTAAAGAGTAATCTCGCGTTAAAAACAAAATTTTGATTATAAATTTCTTTTTGAAATTCTGGATTCTCATCAATATACTTTTTAAGCAACCTAAAAACATTCGCGATTTTACTTCTTACCTTCGGCATACAATTTCACTCATATTTTTTTTTGTATTTATTTATAAATTTTTTAATCTTTTAAAATTGACTTTATAAATTTTTGAATAAAATATAAAATCAAAATTTATATGATGTGTACATTTTTTCTCACATAAGCTCGTGTGAATGTAAAAGAAAGAGTAAGAAAAATCGTGGCGTTAAAAATTATATCTTTTAGTGGAAAAGGTGGCGTTGGTAAATCTACATTGCTGGTGCTCATGCTTAAGCACGTGATGGAGTCGAAAAAATACAAGAACATACTAGTTATTGACGCAGATCCCGACGCAAACATCGGAGACATTATCGGTGAAAATATTGGGTTCAAACAAACCGTAGGGGGAAAAATGACCGCGCTCAAGGAAAAGATTCAAAAAAGACAAATACCTCTTGAGGTATCGAAAGATCAAATCATCGAATCTGAAGTCTTTGAGGCTCTCATAGAATTGGATGATTTTGATCTGCTGGAAATGGGTCGCGGCGAGGGTGAGGGTTGCTATTGTAGCGTGAATAATACTTTGAAGCGAATAATTGACATATTATCGAAGAATTATGATATAGTTTTAGTAGACTCTCCTGCGGGGTTAGAACACTTTGCTCGAAGGACGGGGCAGGACGTGACCGACCTTGTTATTGTAACTGATGCGAGTAAAATGGGATTTCACACAATGGAGAGAATTGTTGAAGTAACCAATGAAGTCCACTTAGATTTTAAAAATATCCTCGTTATCGGTAATCGTTTTCCCGAAGATATAAAATCCTTATTAACAGAAAGAGTCGAAATTATTAAAGATGACCGAGTAAAATTTCTTGGTTTACTCCCAAACGACGAAGAAATTAGTAAAATGAACTTACTCGCGAAAAACTTGTTAGATATCTCTCCTGAAAACAAATTTTACAAAGCGGCAAAAGACTTGTTTGGTCAAATTATATAATACTCTTTATTCTTTAGAAAAAATCCAAACGAGAGAGATTTTAATAAATAATAAGATTAAAAAATGTGTTATACTTGTTTATTGAGTCTGTTTATACATTGGTACGATTTTAGAGGTAAATTCCTCAAGAGTATAGGGGAATTCATCTTCACTATTTATTTTTCCCAATTCTAGCATGATTTGTCTGGCTAAAAGCCAAAATGTTACTCCTAATGCTTTTTTACCTCTATTATTTGCAGGTATGGCTAGATCTATTCCTTTAAGAGTATCATCGGTGTCAAATAAAGAGACTACAGGGACACGTGCTAATTTTGCTTCTTTTAAAACTACTTTGTCAGCATGTGGGTCAACAATGAGAACGACAGATGCGTCTTTTATATAGTCGTCGATGATTGGGTTAGTAAGTGATCCTGGTATGAATCTAGTAGTAATAGCTTTACAACCTAAAACCTTGCAGAATTTTTTTACAGGTTCTTTTCCATATCTTCGTACAGAAGTGACAATTACTCGCTCGCTTCCTTCTTCAATATATTTACTTAAAAATTTAGCTGCTATATTTAATCGTTCATCTGTTTTAGTTAAATCAATAACATATAAACCATAATTAGTCTGCCTGTAAACAAATCTTCGAGCATCTCCAGTTAATAATTTTGTACCGATATGAATTCCACAACTCAGATAAAGCTGTTTTTTTTCTTCATCCTTATCTATAATTTTTTCTGGTTCTTCAATATCAGCATCTAAATCTTCAGTATCAAGCAATTCTAATTCTTCTTCTAAATCTAGATCATCTTCGAAGTCTTCTTCGTAATCATCAAGGAAATTACCACCAAGAGGTTCTTTAGCATCTTCTTCTATAATTACTTCTTCCTTTTCCTTCTCTAGTTCTTCATCTTTCTTTTTCTTTCTTGCCAAAATAGAGACCTTGTAGTTAATGTTTAATTTCGTCTATACACAAAATACAGAAAAACGTTAATTAACATAAATAAAATTAACATAATTTTAATATTTTATCAATAGATATCTTCTAAAACGGGAAGAACTAAAGAATTATTAAATAATAGTTATTATAATAATAATATTATATCTTTATTGTATACACATTCAAAAATTTAACCTCTTAAGGAGAATAAAATGGTCTCTTATCGATTAGTTATTGGAATTATAGTTGGAATCTGTTTTAGTTTCTTGACAGTATTTTTCTTCAACATGGACAATGTGATCCTTCGTATAGAGTTATACTTGGGTTCTGATCCTTTAAAAGTAATTATCTTGATGATTGGTGCGAATTTTGAATTCGATATTATCTCATTTTTTACAAGTAATCCCTCATTTCTTGAGATCTTCAGCCCCCAAATCCTTGCTAGTATTTTTATTGGATATGTTACTGGGACCATGGTAAAAGGAGTAAAGAGAGGTCTTACGGCTAGTAGCTTAGTTATAGTCGTGGATTTCTTGATTTGGATGTTATTAAGCGTTATTTCTGGAGAAGATTTAATGGCATTATTTCAAGGAGCACAATTAAGTGCTACCATCGGAGGCGTTTTAACTGGAATGATCGGGGTTTTAATAGGGGGATTGTTAGGGGGATTAATTACTGGTCCATTTGAAGAATATTAAAAAGGTAATATTTTCAACAATTACTATCGTAATAATCATTCTGCCAAGGGTTTAAATGAAAAAAAAAATAAGATGTTAAAAAATATTAGTATATTTAGAATTTTATTTTTTCCTTTATGATTTTTGTCGAAGTTTTATCTTCTAATTTTTTAATTTTTCTCACTTTTATTTCAGCAAACCCAATAAACTGTATTATACTTCCAACTGTAATTCCTAATGTCATCATGATTGCGAACACGTTAGTCGAATTGAAATTATCATTACCCTGATTATTACTTGGAGTGCTGTCGGATTCTACTGCATAGAACCTTAGCCGAATTGAAATTATCATTACCCTGATTATTACTTGGAGTGCTGTCGGATTCTACTGCATAGAACCTTATGGGAATAGTTCCCCCTTCTTTCTTTTCCCATTCAGTTTGTTCGATTATTCCGACTAGGCTGATTATCGGAATAATTGTCAGTCCGCCATCTATCGTATACCACATTGAATCGAGATTGAATTCCTCTATTGATAAATCGTAGTTTGGTGCGTTAAATCCAAAAAATTCATTGTCTTGAGGGGAGTTAATGGTGATTATCGGCCCGAGGATATCCTTGTGGACGTCTACGCATGCTTGACCAATATTACCGACACTATCATTAGCATAGAAAGTAATGGTAACCGTACCGTTTTCGATTTTTTCCCATTCTGTTTGATTAATAATACCGGTATTTCCTACAAACGGCACCGTTATTACTCCACTATCTAATGTGTACCACATTTTATCGATATTGTTTTCTATTATGGATACATTATATTGAGGGGGTTGAAATCCAAAAATATTGTTTATGATTGGAGCATTTATAGTAATGAGAGGAATAATTACATCCTTCCTTACTGTTATTTCTGCGAAACCTTCATTATCTCCCTCATCCTTGGCGTAGAATCTAATATTAACGGTTCCATTTCCATGTTTGTCCCATTCAGATGGATTAATGGTTCCTGTTAAGCTAGTTATTGTAATATTTGTAACACCATTGTCCAAAGTGTACCAAAAAGAATCCAAGTTTAATTCAATTATTGATATGTTATAATTTGGAGGATTACTCTCAAAAAAATGATTTTCAGATGGTTCATTGATTTAAGGAA
>DAOUVJ010000131.1 GCA_030667705.1 Promethearchaeota archaeon
AAACAGGCCATTTTAAAACATGATTATCTATCTCTCATTAATTGCCATATTTTTTTCGAGCATGGTTTATGGAGTGATTGGTTTTGGAGACGCTCTAATCTTAATCCCAATAATTACGCCTATAATTGGATTTAAAAATGCGGTAATTCTATTAAACTTATGGGGCATACTAACTGCTTTACTGAACTTCATTAAGTACCGTGAGTTATTAGACAAGAGTTATTATATAAGAATTTTATCGTTAGGTATTCCTGCGACTATTTTTGGAACTTTTTTATTGATTGATATACAATTAGAATGGATAGAATTGATTTTTGGAATCTTTATTTTTGGCTATTCAACTCTAAAATTAATCCAATATTTTAAAAAATCTAATGAAGTAAAGTTAATGAGACATCTAAACACTACATCTCCCTTAATAATTGCCGGGGGATTCACATATGGATTTTTGACAGCCTTAATAAGCGCAGCCGGACCGTTAAATGTAGCAATGCTTGAAAAAACAGGACATTATCGAGAAAATTTTGTAGGGAATTTCGCCGCTATTGGATTCACTCTTTCCATGGCACGAGTTCCATTTTATTTTATCACAAATGTTTTCCCTTATGAATTAGCCATATTATTTCTATTAGGGTTTCCCGTAATATTTCTTGGTACTAAGCTTGGTCAAAAGCTAAATCCAAAAATTCCTGTAAAGACATTCCAGATCATTATATTTTGTTTTCTTATTGGGATCAGTTTAAAATCAATTATAACCTCTGTTGATGTGTTAATTCTTTATTAAGAATTCATAAAAAGACTCCAGAACTTAAAAAAGCGGGGAAAAAAGAATATAATTTAAATTATAGATTTAGTTAGAATAATCTATCAAATTTTTTTTTTGAAATTTATGATTGCTATTATTTACATCATCTGCATGGCTATATTCGGAATTATAATGCTTTTTCTTTACTTCACTAAATACAGGGGACTATCGATCAACGTTTGGAAGCCAGGTGCAGCTTGGACTCGTGCATTGATATATTTCGCTTTTTGTAATATTTTTATGGCTGCTTCTGGGACGCTAGAACAGATATTCTCACAGCCATTATTCACTGAAGATCAAATTACAAATCCTTATTGGATAATTTACTGCATTTTCTGTTTTGTCTATGCTTTTTTCGCTTATTGGGTACTTTGGGCACGCATGACTCTCACTTTTGACCGTAAATACTATCTCGGTTCTGAAATTGTATTTGGTATTATATGGGGTTTTAGCACTGGAGGACTTCTTCTTTCGTTTTATCACCTTTGGAGCTTGATTAGCGCACCAAGTTGGGTGATTTATTTGCTTAGCTTCGCTTCCATCGGATTTTGGCAGTACATCATCCAAGATTACTTCTGGGACATCTACGTGAGTCCAGAGCATGATTCTCCCAAGTCGATTATAATCAAAACTGCTGTCTGTCATGTACCCAATATGGCAATCGCTTTAGGATTCCTATCGATTTGGAATAATTATTTTCTCTTTATAGCTATTTTCATGTTCGTTTTAGTAGCATCAACAATTTTCCAAAAATTTCCCGCTCCTTGGGCTAAGGGGCACTTCCATGCTCCCATGTTTAAACCAGGGATGTTTGGAATTCCTCATGGTGCAGGATATTTGGGTGAAAAAAATAAGGATACAGGAAAATCAGTTGATTGAGCTTCTCATAATTGAAATAATTATTAGAAAAAAAATTAAAAATTAGATATTATATTAATCTCAAATATCTTTGAATTTGATTTTGAATCAAGAGGAGTTGAATATTTCTTGATCCGCCAATGACTTCTTCAATCTTACTTACATCGGTTAATTCATCCACTGGTGAATTATCAGTTACACCGATTCCGCCCATGTGTTGCTGGACTTCGTAGCAGATCTCATGAGTTAGTTTTGCAGTATAATATTTCCCTTGAGAGGAGATTCCCGCAACCCATTTTTCTGCTTCCTTTGAAGGTTTATCAGCAAAAAGTATTTTATCATCGTAAATCGTTGCTGCTTGTAATGCTAAACTCGTAGCTGCCGTTGATTTAGTCAACAAATCGGCCAATCCATAGCCAACACCTTGGTATCGGACAACAGGCTTACCAAATTGTTTTCTTAAATTTGTGTAGATAATCCCATAGATTAAACCAGCCCAGCAAATTCCAATTCCTGATCCCATTATCCCAAGTCTTTCTGGAACCAAGCCTTCGAATAGTCTTACATAACCTTGACCATTATCAGCGAGAATGTATTCTCTAGGAATTTTTACGTCATTAAAAAATGTGTGTGCAATGTGAACCCGCGGCACAGAATTTATTTTCAAACGCTCAGTCCTTACTCCAAATTCTTTTTTTATCATCGCTTGAACCATGGTTCCTCTAGGGTCTTCTGCACTGTGCACTCCATAAGTACAGAAATAATCCGCTTTAGGACCGTTTGTTGTATATACTTTTTCTCCATTGTAGATAAGAGCATCTCCATCTTTCGAGGCGATGGTGGTCATGTTAACCGCATCTGACCCTCTATTGGGTTCTGTAATACCAATGCATCCGATTTTCTGACCAGACATCAACTCATCTTGTACTTTCTGAATTGTATCTCCAGTTCCACCATGGGAGTAATAATGAAAAGTCGGATTGCCGCATAGAATTCCGCTTGCTAAACGCCCTAATTCCAGTTGAGAATCTAACATCGATAAATGGGTTCCAAGTAGAATTTCTTTTTTCATGCCATATGGTTTGAAATCGTTCCAAAGGTTTATTCGCTGCATATATCCATGCTTTCCTAGTTCGGGAAATAACACGTAGACATCTTTTGACTTATCGATTTTTGGGTTTAACTCCAAGCAGAATTCTTGAAGTTGATTACAATAATCTTTCTCCTCTTCATTTAACATTGGAAAGACATTGTCATTGAAAATTTTGAATACATTTTCCAAGGTCATTTTTTCTAGAATTTGATCATCAATTATTTTTTCTTGCATGCTAATTTTCTCAATTTCCTATATTATTAATATCCAATGAAAGGATTTTAGTTATGTAGTCTTAATTTTTTATTGCAATTAAATTTATAATATCGGATTAGATATCTTGAAATTGATATAAAATTTTAACCAAAATTAAGTAAATATATATGTTAATCTAAATATCGATGAATTATATAGATTGGTAGAAAAATGCAAGTACAAGTCATCTCCTTACTTATTTCAGGAAGTTTATTAGTATTTTTTATCGTATTCACACTCGGATATAAAATTCATATAGAAAAACGAAATGAACGGTTCAGAATTGAACAAAAAGGAAAACACGTTGAAAAATATGTGATTAAAGAAAGTCGGAATATAATGACAGAGAAGTTATTAAAAATCTCAAAGATCATTGAAGATACTAAAAAACATGTTGAAGATACGGTAAAAGAAAAGATAAAAATCATTGAAGGGCAAACAAAATCACAAGATTATGAAACTGAGATGCTTGATAAGGGAGGGAAAGAATACCGGATATCAGCGTCAGGATTGTTATCAGCAATGCCCAAAACCAAGAAAGAATTAATAATTGACATGGAAAATCTTAAAGAAACTATTGCAAAACTGGAATCCCTTGATATAGAACTATATGATGATTCTTCTCGTAAGGTTGATATTGGAACTGGAATGTATTATGAGAAAATGTCTCGACGTTTTATTAAAATAATCCAAGAATATAATTTGGATTCTTTAGAATTTATACCCCTCCAAAACCTAAAATATCACTTATTTAAGGACATTAGAAACTTAAAGAATAGCGATATCTTGCCTATATTAAATCTAATGAAAGATACACTTCTAATTAGAAATATTGTTGAAATTAATACTACTCTCCAACTTATAATTATTAAAAAGGTTGATTTAGAGTTCACAAATCCAGAAAAAGTTATCATCACATTTGTTTATGATGAAAATGAAAATTCTGTGCAAGAATTACTAAAATTTGCGCAATGGGATTATATTTATGCAAAAAAGATTTTAGACGGTTTAGGAGATAAAGGAATTCTTAGTGTAACCAATGACTTAATTAAGATCGACGCATTTAAAGAAAAAGCTATATGGAACGAGTTAATTGAAAATCAAATCAAAAAAGAGAAATTAAAGAAAGAAGAAAAACAAAAACGTCAATTAGAGTTAAGGAAAAAGCTAAAAACTCAATTAGAAGATACTGAGAAAGAGATTAAAGGTGAGGAACAAAAACCGATATCAAGTGAATCCAAAGAAGAACTTGAAGAAATAGATAAGTTAGAGGAAGATTCGATACCAAAGATAAAGTTCGATAAAAAACCTGCTGTGAAAACCCTACCACAATCAATGAAAAAAAGTAAGGAAGAAGAAAGTCAATTAGATAGTGAGATTGAAAATCTTAAAGAAGAACAGCCAGATTTAATTGAAGTAATCTCTCAAAAAATATTGAGTTATCTTGAAAAATACTCCATGATGAATGGTGGGCTGAGTCAATACGAAAAAATTAAGAATTTCATTTTAAAGGATCATCCAAATATTAAAGATGAAGAAATTAAAAACACCATCAACCAATTAAAAGAACTACAATTAATACACGGTTCAATCAAGTTAGGGCAGTATATTGTGTATTTATTTAAAGATTTGAATTTAAATCCTTCTGAAAAACAATTCATCAAATATGCAATCTCAAAGAAACCCTTGAAAAAGGAAGATTTCATGAAAGGTTTAAAATGGGATGAGGAAAAAACACTAAAATCAATGAAAAGTTTACAGGAAAAAGGAATATTACGAATAGAATCGAATAATTTAACAATTCCAGGGATTATTCAAAAGAACTAAATAAAATTATTCAAATCGGTATACTACATGTAATTTTCATTAACATATTTTTGTACATTTTTAATCTCATCAAGGTGAGTTTCTCGTTTTCCAAATATATAAAAGCGTACATCTGGACCGGTTCCACTTGGACGGAAATATATCGTGGAATTTACGCTCTTTAATTGAAATAAGTCAATTTTACCCGTATTGTCTGATAAAGACTTTACAAGATAGTTCTTCCCTGCAATTGATATATTTTGATCGTTATTTTTCTTAAAATTATTCATGACTCTAACCTTTTCTTCATCGATAGCAGGGATTGTTCTATTAATTCCTTTTATTGACCAATCTATTGAATCAGATATAACATGACCCCTTGAGATTAACTCAGCAATTAGAACTAAAGCAGGAACGGGATATTTATCTGCTATTAGAGGAAATTTAGTCATGAATTTATATTTCCCGTTTTCTTTTTCGGGGTCAACCTTAAAGACATTTAATGTGTGTCCCCCTGATTCCTCCCACATAACAATGAGCCAATTTTGATCAAAGAACTCTGATTTAACATGGTTTAAGAAATTTGAAATTTCCTCTTTCAGAAGAGTTGGGTTATCAATTTTTATTAAATTCTTATTTTGATCCTCTAAATATAGAATAGCTGAATCAACTTTCGACTTTTCCACATCCACGTCAAATAAGAAATAAAGAATAATACCTAAATGTTTATAACCTACCCCAGTTAATATATTAAGGAAACTTGAATTATCTCCTCTTAAATCACTTGGAATAGTTCTAACATTAAGGATCTTTTTACCATAACTTTTAGCTAATATATTGTGCATGGCAGAATAGATTTCATTTGGTATGTAATAATAATATTCACCATTTTGCTTGGCGTATAATGCGATACGATCCCTATCTGCATCAAGTAATAAAGCAAGATCGGAATTATTTTCTTGCATTATTCTTTGTAATTTCTCTTTTCTAAATTCTTTTATTGGGTTTGGAGGATTGATTTCTTCGTCAATAAGAATGACATTTGCTCCATAATCCTTAAATAAATTCACAATTCCTCTAGCTTTCCCAAGATAAGGCCATATCACTATATTTTTTCCCTTAATGCTCTTAATTTCTAATACATCCTTTAATAATTGCTTAACGTACTCGTTATTTATTCTTTCTGCGTCAACTATTTCTGGAATATAATCCCGTTTCAGAGTGATTTCTTGCAATTCCATGGCACATTTAGAGATTTCTTTGAACATGTCACCTGACATGGGCATGGGATAATTGATGTAAAATTTGATACCATTCCATGATAACTCGTTATGAGAAGCTGTCAACATTAATATCAGATTTATATCATTCAGTAATGCTACTGAAGCCGCAGCGTAGGGAGCAGAGAGTTTTGACTCCTCTTTAATATCTTCTTGATGGTATACCGTGAACCCCTCACATGCGAAAATTTCAGAACAATATCGAAGCAAGATATCCTTACTTGGACGATTGTCAGTGACAATTAAAACATTCAAATTCTGGTTGTTCTTCAGTTTTTTATATTTCAAGCTTATTGCTTTAAAGACTCGCAAAAATAGAAATAACTTTCTTTGTGTCAAAAAATAGAGATTTTTATCTTTTTGCTCTCTGATATCAAAAATTTGAATCCTTAAACCAGACGTGGGAGCTACTATTGGATCTATAAGTCGTTTTTCTTCTTCTGTCAACTCTGGCAATAGAATAATATCCCGATCTTCTTTTTTATAACTTTTTACTTCTTCTATTTCAAACTCTATCAGACTGTACACCATTTATACTGAAAATATGTAACAAATAATAATGAAAATTTTAAATATTTTATTAAATAGCTTACAAGTCTCAAGATAAATCTCTTGAAGCATGTAAATATCCTTGAATCGTTTCAATTAACTTTTGGGATAAATTTGACTAATGGCATCCCTAACTATCGCATGTATTTTTTCTCGATATACTTCATTTATCGCAATCATCCCATGGACTTTTATTGGGGGTTGTCTATCAGCCTTGGATATGATTCGCTCACAAAATTCAGGAGTAAGGCGATTAGGAAGATCTTGTTTATTAGCTATGCCGATTACCAAAACTTCTTTATAATGCCTATCAAGAATATCTTTAATAATTTCTTTAGTATGATTTACATTTTCAAAGGTTGAATCTAATACTAAAAGAGCTATGTCGGTATTAGCAAGCAAGCTTCTCCATAAGGATCGAAAATTTTTTTGACCTGCAAAATCCCAAAAAACTACGGATCTATGAATCTCATCAAATTCATTGAAGGAAGTGATGTCTACATTGATCGTGGGAATATATTCAAGGTCGATATCTTTTCCACATATCAAATGTAATAAAGTGGTCTTTCCCACCCCTCCAATCCCTAAAATCGAAACTTTTATCGCACCAAGTATTGTATCGTCAATATCTTTTTCAAAACTATTGAAAATTGCGCGATTACCAGACCATGAACCACTAGCTAAGATTTTTCCGAATTTTTCGATAAATTTGACTTTAATTGTCGTTATCTTTGAATTAACTGAAGCATCGTCCTCTCCTAAATCAGTACACACAACAATTATTATATCCTCAATAAGAGTATAATAATATTTAAATTCGTCAGTTGCCGTTGATCTTATATCACTTTGGCTTATTTCCTTCATAAATCCAGAAAAAGCGCTTAAAAATCCTGCAAGCAAATCTCTATCAACATCTGAATTACCATAATTACGAAATAATAAACTTTTTCCATCTCTAGTTAAAACATTGATGTATTGTATCATCGTAGTCAAAATTTTATCCTAATTCTAATATATACTAAATTTTATATGATTTTATTTTGGATTGGGGCATTAAATATCGCACAAATAGTCTATCTTGAATGAAGTTATATTTAAATTTAAATACTATATTAGTAAATAAAGAAGAATAATAAAAAATTGATCTTTTAGAATGTAACTCATATTATTATTTCATTTAAATCAAGGGAGTATATCGATAATGACAGATGAAAATAACACTGATGAAATTTCAATGCAAGAAATGTATAAAAAACTCAATGATAAAATAGCACTCTTCTCCTCGATATTAGAAAAATTTGGTCTGGATCTCATAACCAAATTAGGTCAGACGAACTTGAAGTTAACCAAGCTAACGGATAAGGTCAATGAATTGCATGGTGCTACAATAGACGTCAAAAGCATGTCTCCGCAATTTTATAATATAATCCAAGGTCAAAAAACTATTATAGAAGAAATTGAATTAATTAAAACGCTTACTCTTAATGTAAATAATAATAATACGAAAAAAGATCTTCCTGAAGATCAAAAAATAGAAAGAAAAAAAGATGCCACCGATATGAAAAACTCAATTCAAACTAATTTATTAAGTTTGCAATCTGAATTATCGCACTTGGAAGATCCCAAAGATGTTATCCCTGTTCTTGGAATGATTAAAGAACAAATTTTTGAATTCACGGGAGGTCATAGAATTCTACGAGAAATTTACCAAATCATTAATCGCTTGAATACTCTTGAATCATTATCAGAAAATTTCGACAAGGATAAACCTGAATCGCCAAGCTTAGAGGAATATTTAGGTGAAAGAATCACTTTCTGGATAAATAAATTGGAATTGAAGCATTAAAAAAACAAAATAATTAAAAATCCAATTTTTCTATAATTAAAAATATTTAAGTAGAATCTTAGGATAATTTTGATTGAAAAATTTCTTTAAGGATATTCACGCCTACTGTGGGTTATGATGGATGTGTTTTAGATAGGTTTTAATACTTTACTTTTTATTTTTTTATCATGGATACTTGGTCATATCGCATACTGGGCTGTGATGATGGAAGTCTCATAAAATGATGTAGCATGTAGAATTGTGGTTGTCCAGCGATATCAAAAAAGCTATATTCTAAAATATATATGTTCTAAAAGTAAAAAATATTATTCATCCGCCTTAGACTTATAAATAAGTTCTGCTATTCTATGAAAAACCTCTTTAATGTTATTACCAGTCAAAGCTGAAGTCTCATAATATGGTGCATCTAATTTCTCACTCAGATGTTCGGACATTGGTTTGATAATTTTTCTGTCTTCTTTTAGATCTATTTTATTCCCAATTAATATTCTTGGAATGTGCGAAAGT
>DAOUVJ010000036.1 GCA_030667705.1 Promethearchaeota archaeon
ATAAAAGACACTTCTTATAAGAAAATTGTGTTTAATAGGACTAGAAAATGGATTAAATAATAGATTTTAAAACTAATCATAAAATCCATCCACTGATTAGGTTTTTCAATTTTATATTTCTTATCCTTATTAATATAGAGTTGAAGAAAAGAAGAAAGGTAGAAATTTTTTTTTAAGAATAAATGAAAATTTTAAAGCAAATGAGTTTAATTTTAAAAGATGATGATGATGATTTGATCATCAAGTTATGAAACTGAATCGCCTAATCTCGCTTTAAACTCTGCGACCCCTATGACCGCCTTTACGCCTGCAGTGATCATGGCTCCTGGGGGTCACTTCCTCTATTCTACCTATTTTCAAGCCAGAACGGGCGAGTGCTCTAATGCAAGCTTGTGCTCCTGGACCGGGAGTGGTATTCTTGTTTCCTCCTGGTGCCCTTACTTTAATATGAACACCGGTAATTCCCTTATCACGTATGTCGTTCGCTACTCTGAACCCGCATTGCATTGCTGCGTAAGGGTTGGATTCGTCTCTACTCGCTTTTACTACCATTCCACCAGTACATTTTGCGAAGGTCTCGCCACCACTCAAGTCGGTTGCGGTCACAATGGTATTATTATATGAGCTGAATAGATGAATTATAGCCCATTTCTCGACTCTGCTAATCTGATATACACCTTAGTTTTTTATTCATATAAACTAGTATTAGTCTACTATGAGTGACTAATCCATTGTAAAATTTGAACTTTATCAATTTTATTGATAATTTTTCAAGATTTTTCAAGATAGTTTAATTTTAACTCTAATGCTTATTCCTTTCTAACTTGGAGTTAGTAGTGAATAGATTTATTGATTATATTACATAAAAATAAATTAGTGAAATGTTTTTAAATTCTTAAATAGAATAAAATTACACTTTATAATAATAACTTCTTAACTAATCTCGATGACCGAAGAAGAAAAATTTGAGGAGACATTAGCATCGATTAAAGAGATATTTTTTTCTCTTACAGAAAAGGAGCCCACACCAGATGAAGAAATCGACGCTAGGGAACGATTAATAACATTATTCAATGGTTTAACAAGTTATTTGTCTTTCCCCGAATATAAGGATCTTATTGAAGTGATAAAAGATAAACTTGAAAAATGGGATACATTAGATTTTTGGTTCACAGAAACCACGATACCGGATGATATTAAAGTATTTCTAAATTTTCCTGATTTAACAGATGTAGATCAAACATCCAAACTAACAGAAATAAAAGATAATCAATTAATAGATACACAAATAAAAGAATCAGGTGAATTATCACAAGCTTCTTCAAATTTAGATGTTAATGATATTGTCAGTGAAGTCTCTCAACGATTTAAGGGTGAGATTGATAGTTTAAAGGATACGATTAACGGATTAAAGAAAGAGTTAGATAAGAAAAGCGAAACACTAAATATGATTTCACAGAAGAAGAGAGTTCAGAAAATTACTCCTAGAAAAACCTCTAAATTGGCTCCACCTGTAATTAAAATTCCAGTTATAAGAAAATTCAAACTTCCTTCAGAAAAGCAAATAGATCTATCTATTCCTTCGATTCTTCCAAAAGAAGAAAAGAAAAGCTCTGCAATCGAAGAAGTTAAAATTCCATTAAAAAAAGCAGAGGTCAAAAATTTTACTCCTATTCCTGCAAAACCAGAAGGTATGATTGTCAGGAATAATGAAGATTTAACACCTATCCCAATTAATAAAGCAATGAACAAGAAACCAGGAATCAAAACTATGGTAATAGAGGAGTCTAAGGATATACCAATCATAACAGAAAAGAGAATAATAACTCCTATAGTAAGTGAGATATTTAGTAAACCTCCTGAAGTAGTAGAAAAAACCGAGGATAGAAAAATACAACCATTTTTAGTTGATCCACCTAAAATCAGAAGCATGAGTGTAGAAGAAGTAGAAACTAATTCAATAAAATCTAGTGGGAAGGATTTATTCGATGTATTATCATCTGTTGGAGAAAAGCAACAAGTTGTACCAAAAAAGGAAAAGGAGTCCCAAAAAATCACGGAAACTTTCTTAAAGGAAGTTAAACCTATTGTGGTGGAAGAAATTAAAGATTTTGAACAATCCATACAACAACAACCCCAAATTAATTCATTTGTAGATTTTGGTAAGGGAAATACTGAGAGTTTACCCGTTCATAGAGGATATTCTGAGGATCTACCCGTTCATAAAGGAAATTCTGAGGATCTACCCGTTGATAAAGACGCTCTTTATCAAGAACTGATTGCTTTAGAGGGAAAAAGATATGCAGTTGAAAAAGGTTATAAAGAATTAGAGGCGAGTTATAACAAAGGTTCAATTGCGGACACGCAATATAAACAAAAGAATGAGGAGATAAAAACAAAAATGCTCCAGATCACAGATCGTATTACAACGATAAGAAGATTAATTTCCAGTTTATGATAAGTTCTTTATGTGAAATTATATGAAGGTGGCATTTGATTTTTGTGTTCTGCTTTTTTCATTAAAATAAGTACTTTATTGACTTCTTCATGATTCAAATCATCTAAATTAAGGTTATTATCTACACGAAATAATATCTCATCAATAGCATCATACGATAAGCCAATTTCCCCTTCATCGGTTTGACCGGGCCATAGTCCGGGGGATGGGGGTTTTGAAATGATCTTTTCAGGAATTTTTAAAATACGTGCGAGCTTTCTAACTTCATTTTTATAAATTAAACCTAACGGTTCGAAATCAACTCCTCCATCACCAAATTTCGTAAAATACCCTATCGCTAACTCAGCTCGGTTTCCAGTACCTGCCACCAAATAATTTCCCTTAGATTGTCCCACAAAATAGAGCACCATCATTCGTAAGCGTGGTTTCAGATTAGCTATAGCAATTTTGTTAGAATCAATTAAAACTTTAAGGGATTTCATGAAGACCTTAAATGTTGGAGTTAAATCAATAATCTTGAACTCTATATCTAAAATAGAGGCAATTTTCTTAGCATCTTCAAGATCTTCAGATATTGATTCACAAGGGAGCCCTAATCCGATCACATTTTCTTTTCCTATAGCATTCATGCAAAGAGCAGCAGTGACAGCACTATCAATTCCTCCACTTAAACCAACTACAACTCCTTTTACTCCTGCTGAATATACATATTGCTTGATCCAAGATTGAATATCAGAACATAATTTATCATAATCCAGTTCTCTCATGATTTTGAATAATTTTTTATGTTATTAATAGTTCATTTTTAAATGAACAGAAAAGATAAGATTAAAATAAAATTGTTTTCATATTTTATGCACGAAAGCAAAATTTACGATTTGAAAAAATGATCTATAATGAGTGAAGAAATGAAAGGTATTATTGATGCTTCTTATGATAATTTTATTCCCCTATGGTTATATAATAAAGAATATGTATATGGAATGATTTCTGCCGATCCAGATGGGCTTCGCTGGATTGAAGTCTCCTATTCTTTTGAAGAAGAGGAAGAGCCTTTATTTAAAAATGAGAGGAATGCTGATTTATCATATAAATTTTTGCTGGAAGAAATAATTAAAGCAGTTCCTTATTATGTTGAAGATTATGATGTAAATAAAATGAAAGATTATACAAAAAGTATTGAAGCGAAATCAAGTACGGATAAAATTAAAGAATTAATTTCTGAATTAATTAATAATTCAAGTAATTATTCAACAGATTTACCTATAATAAAAAAAAAGGAAGATATAGGAAAATTAAAAGAAAAATTATAGTGATTTATAGTAATAATTTTTGAAATACTGAATTAATCGTAATATAGTAATCCCATAATAGTTTAAATGATATTCTGTGGGATTACCACGCTTTCCTTTTATAATTGAACCATATTTTTCTAAAATATCTTTTCTTTTGGAAAAGAAAGCCAAAACTGTACTGCTAGAAAGTCCTAATTTACTCGTGATATTTTTCGTATTAATTATGTTACTTTCTTTCAATATTTCGGTAAATGTAAAAAAATAATCAATAAAACTTCGTTTCATTTGGAAATCTAATCTAAAAATATCTCTAATAGCATCTGTACTATAAATCAGATTATTATGAAATTCAATTTGAACTTTCTCAACACGTTTTTTAACTAATTTGGAGATATTTTGATCATCAAAGATCTTATCAACTATATCGATATCAGTATGAAAAAACATATGGCAATTAGCACAAATAAAAGCCCCCTGTTGCCTCTCCAATTCTTTAACTATCTCTGAACAAGAAAGATTAAATATATCTTTTTTCCTCCTCTTTCTTTCTAACTCTCTCTCAGCTAAAGGAAACTCTTTCAATATATATCGATGGTTAAAAGAAAAAGCTAATAAATGGTCTCTTGTGTTAAATTCCTTGCAAATTGGACATTTTCTATTGTAGATGATATCTATTATATATTTTTTTTTTAGAAATTGAATGATTTGCAGTCTAGTTTCAATTTTAGTTTGATTATTTTTTATTCCTCGGGAATCTTGATAACTATCCACACAAACCCAAATAAGTAAATAGATAATTTCAGGGGGTAGAGCAAAAATATCCTGAGGAAATTCGCTAGGAATATTCTCCCAACAAATAACTTTTTGAAAAATGGAAAACCAAGATTTTTTTAGTGAACTATGATGGCATCTACATAGCAACTCAACTTTTTCAGCCTTAGCTTTATCAACCAAAAATTGTAAAAAATATGGATTTCCTCGATTTTTATTAAATAATTTAAAGAGCTCTTCAGCAGTATATGAAAATTCTTTTAAATCTTTTTTTTGATGGTGAAATTCTTTTGCTCTTATTATTGGAACAGACAAATTAAAAAAATTATTTTCTTTTAAACATTTTAGACATATGCTCATGTTATTAGAAGTATCGTAATTTTTTCTATTATTAATATTCCTCATAAGATAAAGTTTTATTCGTGAACCAACAATCCGTCTGCGATCTTTGGACATTTGGACAGAACTAGTGAACTTTTGAACATTTTCTTGAGAGTATGTTCGAGAGGGGAATAAATATGAATATTTTGTGTTTTTTAAATAATCAAAAACATCTCCAATAATAGATATTAAGGTACGTTCTGATGCCAACAAAGCAATACCTTCATTATCTACTAAAAACCTTGCAAAATCTGGTACGCTAAAGTCAGCTTTAATTATTTTATGCATTTCAAGAGCTTTTATCAACAGTTTAATGATGCTAAATAAATCAGAGAAGTATTTTAAAAAAGTATCTGGATAATTTTCTGCCATAATTTTTAACCATTTAATCAATTTTTCTGTTAATAATTCCAAAATTTTCTCCTTCTCTTGACCCAAAAAGATTCTTTTTAGGTTTAGAACATAGTCAGATGTCTTTACTTTATTATTATCTTTATCTAATAATAATTCAAAAAAGAATAAAGATAATGGCTGGATTGCTTCTCTTATTGGAACATTCTGAAAATCGAAATGATTTCGTTGTGCTAAATCGTAATACCATTTTCTATATAATGTAGGAATTAAACTTCTTGAAGCTCCCACTAAATTTGATAATCTCTCACCAGTTATTTTTGGCATACCCTCATTTGATACTAAAACAGCATAAATAATTGCTGCAGCATTTGTCTTCGTACCTGTATTACTTTGGATTATTATTTCACCTTTTTCTGCTCTTGAAATGTGTTTATCTAAAATATTTACAGATTTTGATAAAATAATTTCTTTCTGATTATTAGAGCATTTAATTGAATCAACAATTTCTTCAATATGTTTTAGGATCTTCGCACGAAAATTAGGAACATTAATATTTAAGACATTAGAATTTAGTTTAGCAGATTTTTGACCTTTTTTTATAGATTCAATATCTGATTTTGTAAATTTTGTCGTTAATCCTTCATTATAAAAATTATGATAGGAAGTAAACCGATCAAATGCGGTTTTCTTAATTTCTTTACTTTCAGGATTCAATCCAAGAAGGCATCGACCTATTCCAATGTTTAAAATTTGATCATAATTATACTTGATTTCTTCTAGAGCCATCTCATAATCCTTTTCTGGTGAATTCATGATCACATGAATATTTTTTACTATATTCTTTTGCCAATCCTTCAAAAAATTCCGGAAGTTTTTAGAAAGTGATTTAAGCTCTTGATGATCAACGAGGATCTCAGAATGAGCTCTCAAGTGCTTGAGAATTCTTGTATATTGGAGGGAAATTTCATCCATTCCATCCATGATGGCTTTATTCACCTGATTTGGCTTTGAACTATCATCTTTTTTAAAGGCTTTTATCTGCTTCTTGGTCAATTGCTTGAGATAGGCGTTCGAAATCGTATCCATATAGCGTGAAACTATCGGAGCTCCTCTTCCAGGCGTGATGCAATACACCCATCCTTCCACGAAAGATTTAAATTCATCCGGGAATTTTGATTTTATATCCTCGAGTAGTTCGCTTGGAGGAAGTCCTGCTTTATCAAACAAGCATGCTAGGGCAGCGTCCATAAAATCACCGATCCTGTCATCAACATACACTAAAGGGATTCGATGTTTCTTGCATTTAGGATGCTTCCCAAAACCTAAGAACCTAAATTTAAGAGGTTTAACTCGTGTCATGTATTCGCATCCAAAATTTGGGCAGATTGCTACTCGATCCTCTCCCACAGTTTTCCGTGATACGTTAGTATATGCTTTCATGAAGTTAATCTCTCTTCAAGTTGTTTTTTTGGTATTTTAATCTTCACACTTGGAGTGTTTTCTAATAATGTTGCTAGTTCCCTTTCTAAACCATTATAATTTATTTCAAGTTCTTCATAAAATCCACTAAATCGTGCGTTCAAACACTTCTTTACAATAAGTATGTTTTGTACTAGTACAACTATAAATTTAAGAAATCTTGGATGATTATGAAGATTTAATTCTGAAAAATTATGAATCAACATAGATAGCTTCTCAGCAATTTCCGAGAGTCCTTTCAAGCGTGTTCTACAATTGTTATACAAGAGAGAGTGAATTCCTTGTTCAAGTGATAGTCCATTTTTCTTAAAACTTCTTAACTTGATAATGAAATCACGAGTTAATGTTTCAATTTCTTGTTTTTGGCTATAAAATGTAGTATTTATATCTTTTTCGGCAAGAATTTGACTAGGTTGATATCGGTATCTTATTACTTCAGTCTTGTAATTGAAAAAAGTTCTGAGCTGTCGTGAAAGCTCTTTTATTTTTCTTTTTCCCTCAATTTCAAACCAATTGTTAAAAATTTCATCATATTCTGATTCAAAATAAGGGTCCTCAATATAATCTGTCATAATTAATCTTTTAATATTTTTTACTACTTAATTACAACATTTATATTTAAAGAACAAAGTGCGACAAGAACAAAAACCCATAAAGATGGTTTTCAAAAACTAATATTTAGATGACTCAATATATTTAGATATACAAGTTCTTTCTCTGAGGAAATTTCTTAGTAAACTCTTCATCAATTCTTTTTGCAAGTTGATGATCTAAATTAGGATTTTGTTCATAAATTACTTTTTTTAAGATATCTCCTTGATGTTGAGAATATCTTTCGATTCCAGAAGCAATAATATTTTTATCCGGTTTAATAGGAACTATCATGCCGAATAGTCGAAGCATCTCATCGGGCGATAATTTTTTTTTAATATCAATGCTGTCATCAATTTCTTGATCTATGTTTTTAACAACCGAACCCATGGATAAAGCTGAATATGGACTAAGCATTTTTGATTTCAACCAAAACGCATTAGGATTTTTAAGTATTACTGTATCTGAATTACCGTGATCATCAGTAGATCCAACTACGCTCCACCCTTTAGGATCCTTATCATAATCTTTTTTCATTTTTTTTATAATTGGACTTATTGGAGCAACTCCGTGATAATCTTCTTCTTCTTGTTTATCCGTCATCTTCTAATATATAAAGTAATATTACCTATAAAAACCTAAAGAATATATCAATTAATCTTTTGCTTAATTGTTTTTGCCAAAACTACAATGTTGAACTTGGAAAATAATCCAGCTATCTCTGAATTATATGAATCCATTCGAAAAGCTTTAGAATCAGATAAAAACACATCTCTAAATGAAAGTTTTAATCAAATTGATAAGATTGAGGAAATATTTTTACAAAATTATAGTAAAAGAAAAAATGAAGGAGTATATTTTACTCCTCCAATAATTTCTGATTATATTATCTCCCAAACCCTCACGGGCTTCTTAAATTCTAGACTTGAAGAAATTAACATAACGAGTTTAGAAGAAATAAAATCATTAAACCATGATGAATATGAATCCATTTTAAAATTACTCAATAAAACTTTGATTTGTGATCCCTCGTGTGGTTCAGGAGTATTTCTCCTAAGTTATATTGACATTATCTTTGGTCTCTTCGAAAAAATTTTACCTTTAGATGAACTTGAAACATTTAAAAGGGTAATTATTGAAAATATAAATGGTTATGATATAAATGATAATTCAGTTAAACTTTGTATTCTAAAAATACTCCGAAAGATATCAAAAGAAAAATCAATTAATTTACTAAAAATGATTTCTATTTTGGAATCTCATATTACTGTTAAAGATGTTATTAAAGATCCTCCCTCCTTGAAGTTTGAATTTTTAGTTGGCAATCCTCCTTATGGGAATATATTAAACAAATCACTTAAACAAATGTTAAGAACTGAAAATGTTCTTGTTAATGAAATCTATTGCATATTCCTTTTGAAAGCATTAGAATGGAGTAATGGAATGATTGGTTTTTTAGTACCTAAAAGTTTTTTATTACGACAAGGATATGTTAGATTTAGAAATCTTCTCTTATCAAAAGCAAATTTACTAAAAATTATTGACATTGGTCCAAACCTGTTTAAGAAAGCAACTAATGAAGTTCAAATAATAATTTATCAAAACAAGGGTAAAGAATTAAAGAATTTAGAAGTAATAGATTATCCAAATAATAAAATCATTACGTATAATGACCAATCATTTGATAAATTAAGAATCTGCCAAGGTTCAAACTGTCCATTGAGTAATAAATCAAAAAAGATTTTTGTCTATACGAAAGAAAAAAATTGTCCTTCATGCAAGAATGAAACTTTACAATTAAACAGAATCCGAATTAAAGCTAATGATGAGATTCTGGATTTAGTTGGCAAGATTGAGGACATTGGAGATCTAAATTATATAAATGCCCTTGATTTCCCTTATTTCATACGAGGGGAAGAAGACAAAGGATTAAAGGAGATTAGGGATATCATTAAAGCCCATACTAATGATACTTGTTTATTTATCAATGCAAAAGATGATTTTGATTATTATTCAATTAAACCTCATAAATCCTTTGATATTAAATCAATTAGCCCTCAGACTCTAAAAGGGCGAAATTATGAATACTATCTTGGTAAAAAGTTATTAATAAAACATAATAATGTTATTCCTCAAGCAATTTATACAGAAAAGAAAGTTTGTTTTACCTCCTCAATATATTCAATGCTTCATGAAGATATCACTGAATTGAAATATCTTTGTGGAATAATTAATTCGGCGTTAATGCAATTTTATTCCATTTATGCAATCAATAACCAGAAAGATACTACCATTAATTTAAATCAATACATGATTCGGCATTTTCCGGTTAAGAGAATTGGAGAAGATATAAAAGAAAAGATATCTGACAGAGTTGATTTTATTTTAAACTATTTAGCTGAAACTGGTGGAAAATTTGATGATACCACTCATTATTTAACACGAGAATTGGATAATATCATATTTCAAATTTATTCTATTTCTAAAAATGAACAGAAATTAATTTTATCAAAAGTAACTGAGCAAATTTCTTACTTCGATAAAGTATATGAAAAAGATTATGACTATATTTTAGATCAAGGTTGGACGAGGATCAAACGATTACCTCGTTATTAGATTTTAATATTTCATCCCTTCAATGTTAGATGGAAATCGCATTTATTATCTCCGAGTCCCATAAACTGACTTCTCTGTATCTTAATATTTTTATTAAATTCCTTTATAACAGGATCAAGATAAGGAACACACATATCTTTGCAAATCGAAGCAATTCTATGATGTCTTTCAGGATTCCTCTTCATTGCATCTATGTAGGGGCAAACAGTTATGTTCAATTGGACTTCTTCTCTATTATATCTTATAATTTCATGTAAATTTCCCTCGCAGTTCCAAACAAAAGATAGAATTGAAATTAAGTCCTCAAGTGTATTGCCCTCTATTTTCAAATACTTCATTACTCGACGAAATATAATTGAATATAATCGTTGCCATACAACGATATCCAACTCTAATGCTGTTTTAAAATCAATCTCATTTTCAGTTTCAATAACCCATAATCCATCTAAAGTACGAAAATTTCTCTCAAAATAAAAGAGCTTATCTTTATCACGAATTTTTTGTTGCAGAACCCTCTGCTTTAATTTCTCTTTATCAATTTTTTGATTTTGTGTCATGGAAAGACGAAAATCACATTCATCATCATCTTTTAAACCCATAAATTTTGTTCTCTTTAACGAAATTGAAGGATTAAATTCCTTAACTATTTCATGATAAAATGGTTTGCACATGTTATTGCAAATTAAAGCTCTCTTATCATGCCTTTCAGGATTTCTATCCATTGCGGATTTATAAGGACAACCTTTCACGCTAATGTATACTTCGTTAGAATCCATTTTCATGATGTCATATTTCCAACCTTCTACAGACCATCTAAAAGTAAGAATCTCAACTAAGTCAATAATATCATTACTTTGGATGTTAAGATATTTTTTTAATCTCTTAAATATAATTTTTAACAACTTAAGCCATACTTTTAAATCTAGGTCTAAAGCGATGTTCCAATCCGTCTTTTTCTCCATTTCAATCATCCACAAACCATCAAGAGTAAAGAAATGTTTTTCAAAAAAGAAGAGCTTATCTTTTACAGTTAATTCTTTCATGATCCTAAATATTTGGTGTATAGATTTATTTAAGAAAAAGTTTAGTAATATTGTAATTCTTAGTAGAAAAAGAAATTCTGAAATGTCATTTTGAGATGTTAAATATTTTTCTAGCATTCTCACTAAATATCTTCTTATAAATGCCTTTTTCTAAGTCTAAATCTAATAATCCTTTCGTAGAGACCTCATAATCATATGGTATATTAGGAAAATCACTCCCATAAAGAATACGATCTTGATAAGATATAAGTAACTCTCTATCTGGATATTTAATATCTCGGTTCCATTTCTCGAATAAATTGGATGGAATAAATACCATTGCAGTATCTAAATACAAGTTATCATGTTTATCCATTAATTTGAAAAATTTCTCATGTTCATATGCTCCAAAATGAGCGACAATTATATTTAAATCTGGAAATTTTTCTATCATTTTAGTGAAATGCTTGAAGCCAACGAATTTATTGGAATAAGGAGCAGTACCACAATGCATATTTATCCATTTTCCTCTATCCAATAAAAAATTATAAATTTCAAACATTCGCTCATCATGAGGATAAAAATCCTGAACTAAAAGCTGTAATTTTAGTCCTTGAAATTTATATTCATCAATTATTTTTTGAACATACTCGAGCTTATTATCATCACCAGGCCAGACGCATCCAAAAGCAATTGCTTCCTGATATTTTTTACAAAATTGATAGGTCCATTCATTAATTTGTTCAGCAATACCCTTCTTGTGAGCATAATTATAAGTTGTAAACGATATGACTTTTTCAGTTTTTAAAAATTCAACTAAATCTTTAATATCTAATTTATAATTGATTGACCATCCACGGGGATTTCCGTCGTTATCAGGCAACTCAAAAAAATCCCAAATTGCCTTGAAGAGATTAGGAGGAAAGAAATGAACATGTGTATCAATATAATTAAAATCTTGATGTGTATAAACCATTAGTAAGGAAAATGAGAAATTTCATAAAAAGATTTAGCATTAATCCCTAACTATTTTAAACTGTAACGAGCGTGTTAGTAATAATAAATCCTATGAAAAACACCAATAATATTACGCCATCTGTTCTAGTTAAAGAATGAGTTTTAGATTTAATATGATAAAAAAGGATCAAGCAAAATAGGAGTAGCCAATTCAATATTAATAATGTACTAAAATTTATTGCCATCGCAATGATTCCGCTAATTCCATAAGTAAAGGATAAATTCCATATTACTTTACCAATCATGCCTCCCAATCCGATTTCAGCACTTTTCTTCTTAATTGATTTAAAAACCAAGGTTAATTCTTCCACATTAGTGACAAACGCGATGATAATGAAACCAAAAAATGCTTCACTAAATCCAGTTAACATAATGATAATTTCAGCTGAAATTATTAGGAATTCTCCTCCTAATAATATTAAACAAAATCCTATAACTATGAAGATAAATTTTTTAAGCTTCAAATGAGTTTTAATTTCGCTACTCCAACCTTTAATCTCTTCAGTCACATCATTCATATCAATAACATCTAGTCCCTTCTTTTTCGAAAGAACTCGCAATGAATTAATCACATAGACTAAGTATACAAGTAAACTCATAATACCAAAAATAAATAAACCGAAATTGACAAAAAAACTTAACAAAACAGCACCTAAACAACTATACAAGATAATATAATAAAAACTTGAAATAGATTTTAAATCAATATCTTGAACTAATGCTGGAAGCGCAAAACATAAAGTTAAAGATATGATTGAATTTCCAATGACATTTCCTACTGCTATCAAGGGAAGCCCATTTACTGCAGCAATGATCGAAGCTATTGATTCCTCTGGATCAATCCCTAAGACCAATAAACCAATCACGAATGGTGAAAGTTGGAGGATCATGCATAACTCTTTCAAATTATCCAAAAAAAAATCCGCTGAAAAATATATAAGAAGATAACTGGCAATAAAGATAGTAAGCCAAAATAAGATTTCTATCATTCAAACATCCCTCTTCATGACCCTTTGAATATCATGCATACTACCATAATATAAAATAGAGAAAAAAAGAAATGAATTATTCCTTTCTTAGGAGTGTACTAAGTTCAGTTTTAAGTAAATCTCTAATTGCGACTCGTATAACTTCAGAACGATTAGGGTACATGTTCATATTGACGAGCTCCTCGATTCCCTTAAGATAGGCTTCTGGTACATGACATGTGATTAATTTAATTAACGATCACCTTGATTATTAGCTTAAAGTGTTTTTTTAATTATTAGGAGCTATTTTTAAATAAAATATCATTGTAATATGACGATAACATTTCGTGAAATACAGTTCCTAATAATATCAACTATAATGCTTTTTATCCTTGTTCCCTCTCAGAGAGGGAAACTATTTGGTTTTAAAAAAAAGTATAATTTCAAAAAAAGATTTTCACAAAAATTAAAACTTAATATTGTAAATTCAAGAAATCCGAATATTAATTAGGGCTGGTCATCTGATATATACTAGAGAATGAGTAAATTAGTACTAGTAGATGGTGCGAAAGGACACACGGGAACATTCCTTATCAAAGAGATCTTAGAATCCAAACCTAATTGGAAAATCATTGCATCTGACTTACCTCTTGAAAAAAGGTCAGATTTAATGACCAAGGAAACCGTCTTTAGCACCAGATTCAAAAATATGACAAAAATATTGGAGAATGAAAGAGTTTCATTCATTCCTGCTGATTTAACTGACCAAAAATCTCTTAAAAATCTATTGATGGAGAAAAAATGTGATATCATCTTCCATACTGCAAGTTTATATGATTATTTCGCAGGATTAGACGTACTACGAAAAATCAACGTGGAAGGAACGCGAAATTTGCTTTACACGATACGAGAAACTCAAGATTTAACAAATTTACGATTCATTCATTGGAGTACATGTGGTGTATATGGAGAACCTAAATATCAAATAAACAAGCGTGGATACCCAATTCCAGCTGATGAAACAGTATCATTTAACCCTCCAAATAACTATAGCATTAGTAAAATGGAACAAGAACTCTTGTTAAAAGAGTATATCAATAAATATGGTTTAAAAACAACCATCATTAGGCCTGCACCAATCCTAGGGCCTTTTCAAGCTTATGGAATATTTCACGTGTTTCAACTCATACACAAATCAGGATTTGGTCCGGGTGTCCACGTATATCCTAAAAGAAAGCGTCTAGCAATGCCAATGATCCACGTTGAGGATTTAGTGAGAGCTGCGATCTTCCTCTCAGAAAAAAACGAATCCATAGGTGAGGCATACAATCTCGTAATTGATTCTTGTTTTCAAGAAGACTTCATGGAATATGTCGCGGATCTCTTGAATGTAGATTACTTTAATTTTCCTGTTTGGTGGCCATTCTTCAAAGGGTTTTCAAAATTCCTCTATAAATTAAATGAACGGAAAGAAAAAAAAGCTCGAGCATTAAATTCAAGACCGCCCGTTGATACTCCAATGACAGAGTATACGATACATCAATATCTCTTCTCGAATCAAAAAATAAAAAACTTAGGATTTGATTTCAAGTTTCCAGAGTATAGATCTGCCACAAAAAATACCATTGATTGGTATACATCAAATAATTGGTTGGAGAGTGAATGAAAATGGGTTATATTGAGAGTTTAATCATCAGCTTCGCGATTGGATGGTTTAATTCTTATCTCTATAGAAAATATTTACGTAAGCGAAATAAAGATTGGATTATATTTCTTGCCATAATCTATTTATTTTTAATTTGGGTCATTGAAATCTTAATATTTATCGACCTTATTAATATAAGATTTCTAAATGCTCTCCCTTGGGTTGATTTACCCTCGAATGAACCTGGAAAATATTTCTTATGGAATTCATTCCTGATTTTTGGAATAGATTACGGAATTATTTCTCAACCCGGCATGAATATCATTTCAGTATTCCTATCAACATCGTATCTTTTTTGGTATTATTTTGGTTCAAAAATAGGGAAATCATTTCATGGTTACTACTCTTATCAAGGAGGATATTACTTAATATTTCGTCCTGTAAAGAAATACATTAAAGATAGGGAAAAAAGGTTGAGAAAATTAGATGAAGACATAAAGCCATGAGGTTTGGTTTTATTTTTTTGAATTAAGATATTCAATTTCTAATTTTTTATAATAACAAAATTCAAAATTTAACCTAACTTTTAAAAAAACATCGATGAGAAATTCTCAGATTTAAAATCTAAAACAAAATCTAAATAAAAATTTATTTAAAAAACGAAGAAAAATGTCAGAAACAATAATCAAACTGGAAAATTTAACAAAGAAATTCGGTAATTTTACAGCTGTTAAGCAAATAAATCTTGAGGTATGTAAGGGAGAGACAATAGGTTTAGTTGGTCCTAATGGTGCTGGAAAAACGACTACAATCAAGATGATGGCTAAGATACTAAGACCTAACGAAGGTAGAATCTTGATAAAGATAAATAGCGGAGACTTACAAGATCTACATGATGTATCTGCTGCTTTAAGCAAGACTGGGTTTTTGATTGATATCCCAAATTTTTACAACATGACCGCTTATCAGTTACTTAGATATTTCGCAAAACTTCAACATTATCCAAAAGATAAAATAAATGACAGAATTGATGAGCTATTAACCTTTTTCAAACTTTCAGAATGGAAATACAAGAATGTTAAAACATTTTCTAAAGGAATGACACAGAAAATTGGAATCATCCAAGCTTTAATACATGATCCAGATATCATAGTCTTGGATGAACCCCAGACTGGTTTAGATCCGCTGGCCCGTATTGAAATACGAAAATTTCTTCGAGAATTGCAAACAATGGGAAAAACGATATTTATCGCATCGCACATGTTATATGAGATTTCTGAAATATGCGATAAAATAGCACTGATCAATCATGGCGAAATTATTGGCTTCGATACAGTTGAAAATTTAGCAATTACACTAAAAGCAAATGAATTGAATTGCGTGGTTCTTGAACCTATTGAACCAAAGAATTTAGCAACAATATTAGAACGCTTGACAAATAGACTTCAATCCTACTTAGATCAAGACTTGGATCCAAGGATATCAAAAATTCCTATTAAATACAGCCAAGATAATCAAGGTTTTAAGTTCTATTTTGATGGAAAAAAAGAATCAAAAGTAGAAATCTTGAAGGTATTGATTAAAGAATTTGAAACTGATTTTTCTGTGATATCATACATTCAACCAAGGACGTCTCAACTCGAAAGAGTCTATATAGAGATGGTATCCATGGATGATCAAGCTATAGAAACTAAATTAAATAGAGAGGAAGGAAATTTATAATGAAACGTGAAAAAAAAGCTTTTCAGGAAATAATGCCCATTATTGATACAATGTTCTTTGAAATCAAGAAACAAAGAAAGAAATTTTACTTTTTCTTTTCAATTACAATATTAGTTATAATTTTAGTAGGATACATCCTAGTATTGATACCAGCCAATCTTTTGGCAGATACATACACAGAATTCTTTAGTAGTGGCTTAGGATTCGTTGATTTCATCTCACTTTTGTCAGCCTGCTTGTTTTTTTCGGGAATTATTTGTTCTGAGTATAACAAGAGAACTGGATTTATTGTATTCCCAAAAATTAATAAATACCGCTTAATCATTGGAAAATATCTCGGAAATCTGATTCTTGTTGTATCAATAATTGCAATCTATTACTTTTTACTCGGTCTATTAGGATTTTGGTATTATGGCCCCGCGCTAACAATAAGGATTTTTTATTCCTTCGGATTCGCAGTTTTATACGTAATCATGTTAAGTAGTTTTGTTACATTATTTAGCTCATTCATGAAAAGCGTTAATGTGACAATAATAACTACCTTAATCATCTTGTTAATGGGATTTACTATTGCGGATTCGATTGTGACTTTGTTTCTCAAGGATGCATTTGAACCACTATATTCTCTGGCGTATTTGGGAAATTTAATTACATCAATTCTTCAGATTCCATTCCCAGATCCTAGATATGTGGAATTTAGTTTTGGTGGCATGGGTCCTGGTGGTATCGGTGGCGATTTCTCCATTGGAACTTGGTTAACTCCTAGCATCGAGATGGGTTTAACATTGTTCATAATCTATATTGTTGTATTTTTTCTTTTAGCAGCCTATTTATTCAAAAGGAGGCAATTATGATGATGAAGAGAAGAATGAGACTTAGTTTATTGAGTTTAAGCTTACTCGGTATAATTTTCTTTGGAATCCTATTTACTGCAGTATCTGCAAGTACAAGCTATCAGTTAGGATTAACAAAAAGCACGGAAGAATACACGGTTATTCAATATGATGATGATGGGTGGAAAGCAACAATTAACCCTGCTTCAAATTCCAAAGATTTTTTTGAAGGAGACGCAAACGTAACTGGTGCAAAAAGCAAGAAAACCATAAAAGGGTGGGTTGATCAGACTTATTCCACCTATGATGCGCTTCTTTCACTATATTTCTCCTTTATAGAGTATGGAATGTGGAATATGTTCCTAGTAAACTTCACTGAAGCAGGATATAATGAAACAACGATTAACGCAGCCTATAGTAATACTTATAATGCTTGGTATGGAGTAAGTGCGGAATGGTGGTTTACAGAAGGAGAATATGAAGAGACACCGAATAGCACTATTAGTCCAATAATCATAATGAAAGACCCATCAGACTACAAGTTAATTCTAGATAACTGCAATGCGTTGATTAATGAGATCCTAAACGATACTACGATTGATATGAGCATTAAATTCCTCTTTTCAAATAAGACAGCAGATGAATTCTTGTGGCAATTAGTATCTTACGGATTTGGTATAGCACCACCAGAAGCAGATTATCTTGATGAAGTCATTACTGAGCTTGGATGTGAAAACACTACAGCAATAGGTAATAAACTCATATTTGATAGATCAGGAGTTACTGATTATTCCGTGGAGATTTCTTATGGATCTAAAGGAACAATGTCAACATTTGTTGTAAAGGATAATTCAGATGTGATCATATACCAAATAACAAGTAGTAATACCGACTGGATCTTTTTTACAATACTGATTAGTGTTATAGCCGTCACAGTTGTTATAATTGTATACGTGTTTATTAGAAACAGAAAGCTAAAAAAATAAATCAGAAATAAATCTAACAAAATCTTTTTTCTTATATTTTAATTTTTTAATTTTTTTAAGTTAGTTAGCTGTATACTGAGTTTTATTAAATATACTAAGAGAAAACCAAGAAAGCAATATATACACATGATAGAAATATATAGATTTGCAAAAGCAGAATCAATTAGAAAAGGATTCCCGTGAAACGGGAAAAATGGATTCATATTATTATATATTGGAGCATCCATGATTATATGTGAAAACGTACCCAAAAAAGCTCCGATTATTATACATCTCAATTTTACCTCTTGTTTTACTTGTAATACCTCCATTATCGGAGTAAAATAATCTCTCACGAATTTCATTACTAATATCAAGACAGTAGCTACTAAGAAACCCCCCAGAAATGAATGAAAAAAGCCGTGAAGGGGATATGGTAAGTTAAAAACTATTATTAATATTGGTTCGATATCAATTATAACACTTGCGATTAATAAGGTTGGTAAATCCACCCATTTTAAAAATAATATACCAAAAAGCCCACTTGGTCCAAGATGATATGGTGTGAATGGAATTGAAATCACATGAAAATAAGTTTTTCCTTAAGCAATCAAGTATGTATCAATATATAAAAATAATTGATATGATTCGTACAAATCATTTTATTACATGAAATATGAATCAATCTTAAATCGAGAAGGATAATTTATGAAAATACTTGAAGATAAATGCGCTTTAATAACTGGTGGTGGACGTGGTATAGGAAAAGCGATTGCTCTTGATTTTGCCAAAAATGGAGCAAATGTAGCAGTCTCGTCTCGAACTAAAAGCGATTTAGATAGTGTTGTTAAAGAAATTGAGTCTCATGGTGTTCGAGGAATCGCTATAACTGCTGATCATTCCACAATCGAGGGAGTAAAAGGATGTGTAAAAGAATTTTTTAATTTTTTTGAAAAATGTGATGTCTTGGTTGCGAATGCTGGAATGACTCATTTTTCAACGGTTGTCGATTTTCCGCTCGAAGAATCCGTGAAATTATTTAATTTAAACATAATTGGAACGTATGCATTAATAAAAGAGATCCTTCCTTCCATGATTAAAGAAAAGAGCGGGAGAATACTCATCACTTCCTCTGTTCAAGGTAATACCTATTTTGGAAGTAAGAAAGTTGCTTATGCAACATCTAAAGCTGCAGTGGCGGTTATGGGAAAAAGTCTACAATCAGAAGTTAGACATCAAAACATTGGAGTCAATGTAATTACCCCTGGTGCTGTTGATACTAAGATGATTGAATATCTAACCAGTATAGGACAAAAATCAGGAAATTTATACCCTCCTGAATATGTTTCAGCAATTTACTTGTTTTTGGCTAGTAACTTAGCTAAAAAAAAATATCGAGGGAGAGTAATTAATCAACAAGCTCTTTTTTCAGGGTTATATCAAATTCAGAATAATTTGAAAGCAACAGCAGTAGATTTTAAAATCACTCTTAATTCTTTAAAGGATCAGCTAGGGAAGGAAACTTATACCCTTCTATCAAAAAATAGCGAACTAGCGCAATTTTTACTAGAAAAAGATTTCGAATTTCATTCCGCTTTATAGTATATATTTTATAAAGTAATATTCCTAATTCTGTTTTCCTATTAAAAATTTCATGAACCTTCCTATATCTTTTGGTCTGATTAAAATTGCTGGTACATTTTTTTGATATTCTTTATATGAATCACCAAAACGTTTAATTAATTCTTTTTCTTCCACATAACGTATATGGATCATCATTCCGCAAATTATCATCACATAAAAAATGATGGAATAAAGAGAAAATCGAAAAACAACACCACCTAGTGCCACAGTAAATATAGCAAAATAGGTTGGATGTCGTAAAATGGAATAAATTTCATGATTTTGAACTTCAGATTCTTCAGGATAGTATACATAGACTAATGCCATGTAATCAATTCCGAATACGCTCAAAGTCCGGAATATTGTAGATACACCTACAAATAATAATAAGAATCCTATGATTGAACGGATTATTATATCAAGAATACTAACTCCAAAAAATATTTCAGTGATTGGGCGCGAAAGAAACACCGTCACGGAATCAATGGAAGAAATGGGAATAATAAGATCAATTGGGAAATATATGTGAATCATGAGAGTAAGAACAAAAGGAATTCCGATTAATGCATAGATCAATGCCTTCTGATAGGCATTATTTGATAATTTTTGGAGTAATTTGTCTTTTCTCTTCCAAAACACATAAACCAATAGAAAGCCCGTGAGTCCTACAATCCCCACTCCTAAAATTGGTCCAAATGGGCTCAAAATTATCAGTAGATCTCCAAAAAGAAGTAATCTAAAGATTCCATCCATGATTAACATGAAAAACATGCCTAATAATGCAGAAATAGCCGATAATCTTGCGAAGAATCGAATTTTTTTCCCGGGATAATCGGGTAAGTGTTCATGGAATCTATCCATTCCTTTTATCTTCATGATATAAATCTAAGTTAAATATAATTTAAAAATAATAAGGTGATATTAAAAAAATAGATATAGAAAAAAAAATATTAGTATTTGGGGTGCTTTAGAAGATACTGGGGGCTTGCTTTCGCAAGCTAGACTCTAAAGCGCTCTACTTTAATTATTCTCCTCTTCACTTATATTGATATTCTTGGCGGGTTTCTTAACAACCGTGATTCTTAGAAGGCCATTTGACATTTTGGAACTAACCGAATTCTCATCGGCATCAGCGGGTAATGGAATGTCCATGTTCACGTCAATAAACTTAAATCCGTTCATCGGAAATGGAACCCCACAGCAATTTTCTTGCTTTGTTTCCTCTTCCTTTCCTTCTTTTTCAGGAACATTTGGTTTTTTAGCTTCCACGTTGATGTTATTGTTTATCAGTGATACTTTCACATCATCCTTGGTTCGGCCTGGTAGTGGAATTGAAATCAAGTATTCCGTGCCAAGATCATCAATATTATGCGGAACGAATGACCCCATTTGATGCATGAATCCTTTCATGAAACCTCCTGCCATGTGTTTCATTCTTGCTACATCCTTAGGAGAAAAGCAAAACTGTGTTGGGTGTCCATGAGGGTGCATCCTTCTTTGGTCAAAATTCTTTTCATCACACATTATATTTTTTACCTCTCAATTTTTTATTTAACTTTTTTTTTTTTAAGATACATAATCATCTTCAATATCAATTAATCGTCTACTTTCTTCGCGTTTCTTAAGAATATTAGCTAATAAATCCTCGTGATACCCAATTTCTTGGTTTATAGATTCCACTCTACCTCTTAATTGACGAATTACTCTATTTATTCTATCAATGTTCCGTTGAGAAATATCTAATACCTCATCCCGATTAGTCTTTTCATGACATGATTGATATGGGAAATTACAAAACGTAACTTCTGTTTTAGCCTTCATCTCAGGTATCGCTTTGAAAATTGTCTGTATGTAATCTTTTAACGAGTTTACACTAATCGTGAAAACTTTATCCAATTTCTTTAGCTCTTCTTCCCCTTCCATAGTGATAAAGTATAATTTCTTTAAGCGAGGACTTTCTGAAACTTCTTGAATTTTTACGAGATTTTTTCCTACTAATCTTTTTAAAAGAGGATAAATTGTTCCAGCAGAAGTACGCCACATGCCACCAAATTTTTCTTCTATTAATTGGGTGATATCATATCCCGTGGTTCCATTATTATTTTTAATAATTGAAAGGACAAGAATCTCAATCCCAGATAATGAATCGGAGTGATAGCTGCTAAATCTCTTTCCAAAGAACATCTTTTCGTCACCATATTGAAGATTTTTTGTTCGAAATATGATATATATTTGAAATCGAACACAATTACAATAAGACTACCAACCTATTTAAATATATCTGAAATCGAAAATCCAGCTCTTTACTCCAATTCATAAATCGGCCAAGCATAGAATCGGTCTAATGGGCTATATGGTACATTTTTAAGATAAGCAGCATGAACTGTATATTGATAAGAAGCCCAAAGTGGCATGTGAACAAATTCCTTTTGAAATAAAAC
>DAOUVJ010000137.1 GCA_030667705.1 Promethearchaeota archaeon
CCATTGATATGATTTTTCGGAGTGGCGCTTCGCTGTTATTTGGAATGACAAAATTAATGGCGGGATTTAAAAAACCAAAACATAAAATTTTAGGGTTTGATTTAAGTGGAGAAGTTGAATCTGTAGGAAAAAAGGTAACAAAATTTAAAAAAGGTGACCTTATTTATGGAGCTCTTAGATTCCCAGGAGCAAATGCCGAGTATGTTTGCATTCCTGAAAAGAGTGCCGCAATAAAACCCTCTAATATGAGCCATATTGAAGCTGCAGCAGTACCTGATACATGTGCCACAGCCTTGACCGGGCTTAGAGATAAAGTTACTATTAAGGAAGGGCAAAGAGTGCTTATCTTTGGCGCTTCTGGAGGAGTAGGCATATTTGCGGTGCAAATTGCGAGAATATTTACAACTGAAGTTACAGGTGTATGTAGTACAAGTGCAGTAAGCATGGTAAAAGATCTTGGAGCAATTTCTGTGATTGATTATACTAAAGAGGATTTTACTAAAAATGGACAAACTTATGATATTATCTTTGACGCTGTAGGTCGAAATGTAACTTCATACTCAAAATGTAAAAACTCGTTAACTAAGAATGGGATTTTTGTTACAGTCAATGCCCAGTCGGTGCTTTTTAAATACATGTTGAACAAAAAAGTGAAAGGATATATGGCTAATGTTGATACTGAAGTACTTGATTATTTCAGAGATCTCATTGAAGCTGGAAAGATTAAATCAGTTGTTGATAAAGTTTATCCATTGAGTCAGGTTGCCGAGGCCCATCGATACTATGAAGAAGGTCATCCAAAAGGAAAAGTAGTGATATCTTTGCAAGATTAACTTTGTAAGTATGGAATGATACAACCCACATAAGCACAAGGTTATTGATTTGAGAAAAAAATTGTAATTTGATTTTGTATTATTTTTAATTAATTAATAATAAAAGTTTCTCGTGAAATAACTAAAAGTTAGATTAGACTGGTTTATTTGTAAAGAAGATCATTTCATTGGGGGAACATTATACCTTAATACTTTTTACTTGAAATTCTAAACATATATTGCTCTAAAATTTGGTGTTATATAATGAAAAAAAAAATTAGTATGGTATTGTTAAGTGCTTTCACGATGTTGATTGTACTTTCATTAATAGGTTCTATTAACGTGACAGCTGTTGAAACACCTGATCAAACAATTGAGGTTCAAGGTGATACAATTCAGACACAACTGCAAAGTAATTTAAGGACTATGTTTTGGTTTCGTGAAACAACAAGATTAACGGTTCATGCAAATATTGGTTTAGATTTAGATATTAATTGTGAAGCCTTAAGAATTGGAGATAAAGACGTCATTATTGAAATTGAAGGAAGCGGTGACCTTAGAATGACCATGACATGTACTAGTGAGGAAGCTCAACTCGGTTTATTGGATGGAAGTCTGCATAGGGTGAGGAATAGAAATACATATCGATATTTAGAAGGCGTTTGTATTGCGATGACAGGTACACGGCCTTGCGAATGTAAATGTGACCCTGAATGTACGTGTGAGTGCGACTGTGAATGCAAATGTGATCCTGAATTTACGTGTGAGTGCGATCGTGAATGCAAATGTGATCGTGATTGTACATGCAATCCTGATTGTCCTAATGATGGAGACTTTCTAAAATTAAGATTAAGAATCAGAGAAACTAATCCGGATCGACTCGGTCAATGGGCTTATTATGACAATGAAAATAAGGAATGGGTAACTGTCCCAACAATAAATCAAGATGGTTATCTCACTGCTGAGACAAGTATTTTATCAACATGGACCTTGTTAGTTCCTGAGGAAACTACATCCACATTTGTAGGCATAGTTGCTATTGCATCAGTATTTTCCATTGGAATTTTAACTATATCTGTTTTCTACTTAAAGAAAAGGCACTAAACATATAAAAAAATTCAACAAAAATTTTATTTTTTATTTTTTATTTTGGTTTATTTATAAGAAATTTTAAAAGCAAAAGTGGATGTTGTATCAAAACCTAGTTATTCTAATAGACTCTGGATGGAATTATGCTATTTTTTAATCTAAAATTTGTTAAATTTCTTTAATATTTCTTCAGTTTCTCTCTGTTAAGCTGATTTTCTAAAAAAAAAAATTCATTTTTTTCTAACTTATTCCTTCATTTCATGGGACAAAAAGGAAAAAGATCTTCGAGATTCCCATTATATATACTTTCAATTAATTTACTCCAAAAAATTGTTTAATTGGTAATTTAGATCGAAAAGATTTAAATAAGAATAATGCTATTATTAAATTTGAAATCTTTTTTACAAAAATGGCAAGGACATGTATTTAAAAGTAATATGGTTAGGGGTTGTTTTTGTGTTTAATGGATAGAATTAACTTTCAAACAATATTGTTGCACCTAATGATTAAAGTCTAAAACAAGAGAGAAAAAAATGAGTAGCACGATTCTTAAAGTGGTCATTTTTGGTGATGCAGGTTGCGGAAAAACCACTTTAGCGAAGCGTTTTATGACTAATGCGTTTATTCCAGATAGAACCATGACTATTGGAGTTGATTTTGAATATAAGTCCTTAATAGTTGATCGTAAGTGTGTAAAATTAATGATTTGGGACTTTGCTGGTGAAGAAAGATTTCGATTCATGTTTCCTCATTATATAGCCGGAGCCAAAGGAGGTATATTGATGTATGATATTACTGATCACGCTTCTTTTTTACATGTTGCAAATTGGCTATCAATTGTAAACGGGTCAAAAAAAACGTTTCCTATACTGTTACTCGGAGCTAAATCAGATTTAGAATTTATGAGAAAAGTCTCTCAGGAAGAAGGAAAAGAAATCGCTAAAAAGATGAGATTAAATCTATTTACTGAGTGTTCCAGTAAAACGGGAGAAAATGTTGAGAAATCCTTTCAGAAATTGACAAAATTAATGTTAAATAGAATTTAATTTTTGAATCTAAAGTATTTAAGCGCATTTAAGCTTTCTTTCTGCTATGCTTATTAATTTATGAATAGCCTATTAATTTAGGAATATTCTTTATATTCAAAGAAAAAAAATTATTCACATTTTTTAATTGGGGTTAATTGGTATTATTTATGCCTAAGGGAAAAATTCAAGAAATTTATCCAGAAAAATACGAGCTTAAAGAAAGAATGGAAAAGGATTGGCAAACTTTCCTCAACAATGATACCTACTTAATTTTTGACGAAAAGCACAATATGGTTAAAAATATTAATCAATTAACTAAATTTCCTCGTCAATCTTTATTTAAATTTAGGAAAAGAAGAAAAATTAGACAATTCATAAAAAAGACGCATGAATTGATTGAGGAAATTAATGAATATAATGATAATTTTATAAAAAGACGATTGAAAGAATATTCTTCTTTTTTCGAGGGTAAAGATGATGATTTAAAGTATCCTTTAGATGATGATCAAAGATTAGCTATAGTTAAAGACGAGAAACATAATCTTGTTATAGCTGGAGCGGGTTCAGGAAAAACTAGTGTTATTTCCTCGAGGATTGCCTATTTAATTAGGAGATATGATAAAGTCGATAAAGAGAGGATCTTGGCTCTTGCATTTACTAAAGTAGCTGCCGATGAGATGAAAGAACGGTTAAGGAAAAATTATGGTATTGAAATAGATATCTCAACATTTCATGCTTTAGGAAGAAGCATAATAGAAGATGAATTAGGTCATAAACCAAAATTGTTATTTGATGGGAATGATAAGAAACAATATGAACTCATTCAAAATTTATTTATGGATGTTCTTAACGAAATAAAATACCAAAATATCCTTATAAAATATTTAGCATATCATTCAGAACAAGAGGTTAAAAAAGAATCCTTTGAGGATAAAGAAGAATATTACAAATACATGAGAAATAAAAAATATTCAACTCTGAATGATATCTCTGTTAAATCTATCTCTGAAAGGGATATTGGAAACTTTTTATTCTTATATAATATCCAATTTGAATATGAAACACTAGTAGAATGGGTTGATGAGAGTGAAGAAGATAGGGAATACCATCCCGATTTTTACCTTCCTGAGCATGATGTCTATATTGAGCATTGGGGTTTGAATAAGGAAAATCAAGTTCCTGATTGGTTTACGATAACAACCGAAGAATATTTAGAATTACGACAATGGAAGCTTGAACAGTTTGAAAAGCATGATAAAAACATTATCGAAACATGGGATTATGAACGTAACTCTGAAGAATTGATTCCAAAATTAAAGGAAAAATTAAAACAGACAATTTCAAATATAGAATTTACTCCTTTGACCTATGATGAATTAGTTGAAAAAACATTTGCCTTTAAGGATAAACGAAATGAGATTGTCAAATTAGTTGGAAATTTTATAAAAATATCAAAAAGTAATTTTTTTACTGTACAAGATATAAATGAAAGAATCAAATCGAAAAAATATTCAAAGAAGCAGAGATTATTTGGCGAATTGGCTCTTGAAGTGTACAAAAGGTATCAAGATTACTTGAATAAGGAAAATCGTATTGATTTCAATGATATGATTAACCTTGCTGTTGAGTTGGCAAAAAGAAATCCTGAGAAGTATATTAACAGATATCAACATGTATTAGTTGATGAATTTCAAGATATATCTTATCAAAGATTGGAGTTAATCAAATGCTTTGTTAATGTAGACTCAAATACAAAATTATTCTGTGTTGGTGATGATTGGCAGAGTATCTATCAATTCACAGGTAGCGATGTGAGATTTTTTGTCAATTTCAACGATTATTTTCCAAATCCTGAAATTACATATCTAAATAGTAATTATCGAAGTAGCCAAACGATTGTTGGCATGTCTAATGAACTAATATCCAATAATAAGAAACAAATTGCGAAAGAAACCCGATCTACTCATGATCTTGGAATGCAACCCGTTTTCATTGACTTTACTTCAAAATTTAATCACAATTATAAAATCCAGTATGAAAATATCTATAATCTTATTCAAATCCTTTTAAATGATGGTGTTGAGCCTAACGAGATAATGGTTTTATCAAGATTCAATAAATATTTAAAAGAATTAGAAATCTTCTGTGGTGCCAGAGGTGTCCCCACAGAATCTAAACGTGGTGGTGTTCGTTTTTATAGTGCTCATAAGTCAAAAGGCTCTGAAAGTCAACATGTGATTTTAACTGACATGACCTCTGGACTTTACGGATTCCCCTGTGAAATACAAGATTCATCCGTAATGGAATTAGCAAAAAGATTTGAATCTGATGGCTTCATTGATGAGGAGCGACGCCTATTTTACGTAGCTCTGACTCGTAGTAAAAAATTTCTTTATATTTACAGCATGGAACAATCTAATTCCATGTTTTTAAATGAAATTAATCCATATCTCATGCGATTACGCTTAGATACCACGAAAAGATGGGATGAAGGGCTATCCGATTATATGAAGTCCTTTATAAAAGGAATCTTGCCCGATACTCCTATATCATGTCCCAAATGTGATAGCTTTTTAGTAAAAAGATCTGGAAGTAAAGGGAACTTCCTTGGATGTAGTCACTATCCTAAGTGTAATTTTACTCAAGATTTAGACGATTTGTCTGAAAGGTATGAAAATAAAAAGATTCTAACAGTTAATTCACTTCCACGAGTCTGTGGTAAATGTGGAAAACAGTTAGCAATCCGTAAAGGTTCTTATGGAGGATTTTTGGGATGTATGGGGTATCCAAATTGTAAATTCACAATCAATCTTAGTCAAGATAACCCCATTATTTGTCCAAATTGTAATAGCCCTTTAACTGTAAGAAAAGGACAATACGGTACGTTTTTAGGATGCACAAATTATCCACGATGTAAATATATCCTGGATTTTAAAAGTCGAAATAGAAGAAGATAATATTTTTCACCTTTTTCTATAAATTCTAAAATATGTACTACTCTCCCATGATTTAATATATTGGAAATACTATTAATAAATAAGAAATAATTCAATTCTTTATCAATTCAATAATTATCAATTCTTTTACAACACGAGGATTTTAAAATGCTACTTGATAAAACCCTTATTCTCAAGGTACTAAAAGAAATAAAAAAGGAAATAAAATCTAAATATAGGGTAAAAGCTATTGGTTTATTTGGTTCCTATGTCAAAGATATGCAAAATGATTCGAGTGACATTGATTTTTTAGTAGAATTTGAAAAAGGTGCAGATTTATTCCATTTCATGGGTTTGATCTTGTTTCTAGAAGAAAAATTTAATCGAAAGGTTGATGTAATTTCGAAACCAGCTTTAAAGGAGGATTTAAGGGAAAATATTCTCCAAGAGGTTATATATGAGTAAAGATCAATTTAGATATCTTAAAGATATCAAGAAGGCAATATTAAGCATAGAATCTTTTGTAGAAGGAATGGATTTTGAAGAGTTTAGTAATGACGATAAAACTACGAGCGCAGTGATAAGAAAATTAGAAATCATTGGAGAAGCAACGAAAAGCATTTCTAATACCATCAGGGATAAATACTCTCAAATACCTTGGAAAGAAATGGCTGGAATGAGAGATAGATTGATTCATGGTTACTCAGAAGTTGATTTTAATCTAGTATGGGAAACAATTCAAAAAAAAATAACTGAACTAAAATCAGAAATCCAGAAAATCTTAGATGAAGAAAAAGAAGTATCCTAAACGTGGGAAATATGTCTCTTTTTTATTATGCTTAAAATACTCAAAATATAATCTAAAAATATAAAAAAATGGAAAAAATTAATTCCTTATAAAAACTTGGTGAGTATATTAGAGATAAATGTACATGGGCACGAACTATGGGGCGCTATTGACGAAGTATTAAGCGTTTTAGAAGAGTGTAAACTAAAAAGCGATGGGGAAATCAATATCATCCACGGTTATAAACACGGGCAAGTTCTAAAGAATTACTTTAGATCGAATAAATTTTTAGTGGAAATGGCTCGTGAAGGTTTTCGATTAAAAAGGAAAGACATTTCTGATCCTGCTATATCGTCCTTTATATTAATTTAGCTTTTGCTAAAAATATTATAAATTAAGTTTTTTCTTCCAGAATTTTATTCTATTTGCAAATCCTTGTTCATCCGTTAGTGAGATTAACCCCGAAATTTGGCTCAGATCAGCGATTGTATTAATTATTGGATTTAGGATGCTAACATATCCAATCTCTGTTTGAATCTTACTTTTTATGTTTTCTAAAGTTACAGCTAATTGGTTCCCTGTTCTTTTACCAAGGTTTTCTACCAAAAAATCTAATTGTTCTCCGATTGTTAGATCTCCTGCATCAGGAATTACTGTTTGAGCAGGTTCAGGTTGTATATTTGAAATTTTATCTAAATCTGGAGGTTTAACCTGGACATCATTGATACTTGGAATATTTACTTTGTTTTGTAAATTATTGCTCGGGATTGAAGTTATAACTGGCAAGGATTGATGTTGTTCAGAAATCACGCTAGTTTTATTACTTTCATTCAATTCATTTACAATTGAGCTACTTGAAGGCAGGGTTATTTTTTGCACATAAGATGGCCTCATTGAAGGCACCACAGTTTTTTGAGCACCTCTCCAAGCCTCCTCAAGAACAGGGACGAATATTTTAATGTGTTGTTCAACAATACTACCGATTCCCCCTATTTCTATTCCCTCCTCTTTTTCTATATCTATCTTAGATAATATACATAGAATAACTTCTTCGTAGTCCCTGTTAATACCCCATAAATCTTGTTGTTCGCGATTTCTATAGGAGACGTTTTGCATTCCATCTAAGATTTGGAGTACTTCAATGTGCTCAGGGACATCAGTATTAATATTTGTAGCAATGCGGATGTTAATGTGTTTTGGGATTGATTGGAGGATTGATGTGTTAATTTCAGTGATATTGGGTGCTACGATTAATAATCTCATCTTAGTCTTAGATATCTCTTCGTTAATGTGGGCTCTCGCCCCTTCTATTGAGCGAATAAACCAGATATCTTTCATGGACATGACACGTTTCTTTTTTGCTTGCTCCCAAAATTCATTTGTGGTTATTTGACTGATTTCTAATCGATTGAGAATCTTCATTAATTCTTCATTTAGCGTGTTTAAAACCTGAGAAGAAAAAATATTTCTCAAATCTTCAAAAGAGCCTAAGATTTGATCAGAAATTCCTTTTACCTTTTCTTCAGCATGTGTAACATTTTTGCTGAACAGTTCAGTGACGTTTGAGAAAGTTACTTCTAAAGTTTCTCCTGTTTTCAATGATGATGTAGTAATTTCATTAATATTTTCAACGATATCTCTCATGATATCCTTAATTTTTGAGAGAAGTTTAGTATTAAATCCATCTACTATTATTTTCATTCGTGTGTTTAATACGTTATCAATAATCTGATGAACTGTTTTACTGATAACTCCTAAGTGAAGTTGTTGTAGATTATTGCCTATTAAGTTCTTCATTTCTTCAAATTGTTCTTCAATATCTTTGATTTGCTCTTCTATAATTACTTTAGTATCATTTTCAAGGTTTGAAATTACTTCATTAATATTTCTTATTTCCCCA
>DAOUVJ010000117.1 GCA_030667705.1 Promethearchaeota archaeon
CAAGAAGCACCTCATCAATCTCAAGAAAAAGGTGTTTCAATCATCTTAAATCCCTTGGAGGCGAAATAGAAGATGAGCATTAAAACTGATAAGGAAAAAGATGTGGAATTATCCGCAAACTCAGGTACCAACAAGTTAGCCGACATCTTGCAGTTCAAGATCGTCTATTGGGGCCCAGGAGAGTCAGGAAAAACGACTAACTACTTCAGGTTGAGGGAAAAGTTCGATGGAGTGAAACTCAATGCTGGTCTATCCATTGAGACTACTGATGGGAGAACTTTGTGGCAAGATTCCATTCGGTTATCATTCTACGTGGATATCGGAGAAACTAAGTTTAATATCATAACCCAGATTGTCACTTGCACGGGTCAAGAAAGGTTCCTTTCCACGAGAGAATACGTATTAGACGGAGCTGATGGAGTCATCTTTGTAGCAGATTCTAATCCTAACATCATGGAAGAAAACAAGCGAAGTTTCCGTGAATTAGTGGCATTTGCTGGTCCCAGAATGATCCCTTACTTGGTCCAATTAAATAAAAGGGATCTCCCCAACGCAGTTTCCATTGTAGAATTTAAGAAGCAATTGGGACTTCCTAGCTTCGATCGGTTCGAAGATGAGACGCGAGTAATATATCCGTGTGTGGCCGTAAATGGGGATAACGTGCGAGAATGCTTTCAAGATCTAATGTATCAAGTTATTTTTCGGTACTTCACGGCACTTGCAGAGCTGTAACTAGATTAATTACCGATATTTATAGTTTGAAAGACAAATAATAGTAAAAAGATTATTCAAAATTGACTGTTAAAAGGGATGGTAAACTCTAATGGACGTGGGATATGATTTTCTAACACCTGAACTCATGCAAGCAATCTTTTTCCATCAAAAAAACTTGGTAATATATCCTTATTTGGATATCAAGCATTTGAGGGCGTTAGAATTATTTGCTACCGGCCATTCTTCCATTGAATTGGATTGTACGGCGTTAAATGACATCACAAGCATCTTGGAACATCAAGAAGGCACGTATTCCCAAAGTCCAACGCTCTATTTCGTGTTTAATGCGGGTAGTAACATCGTTCAGTCCGTACAGGAAATGGAAAATGTGAGATGTATCATCAACACTAACGAAAACGTGGAATCACTTGCTAATGGAAGCCAGCTGTTATTTTATAACAAAAAAAGCAAGAAGTTTGTAAATCCTTCTTTAGAAAGTGATCCTGAGTTGGAGTTTGAAAACGAACTTTTTCGCCAATCACAAGGGGATCAAGACATCTTGCAGGATTTACTCATGCGGATCAAGGGTATTGCAACCCGCATTTACAAGGAATTTGTTGAATCAGGTGACGTGAAACGTGTTCAATCCATCTTGGAAGAATACGAATCCGTTTTTCCCCGTAAATTTTGGTCTCGAATCCTCCAATTTACTCAAAACTTTTTTAAAATTGTCATTCCTGAGGAGGTAACCAAGTCTCTGGTTAATTCTATTCCCAGAGTGAGACCAACGAAATCAAATAGACCCCATCAAGTTAATGAATCTGACTTTTCAAGGGAATATGAAACCATCTTATCAACGAATCGAAGCATTGCTCAATCTTTTATTACTTCACTTCACGATTATAGGAGCGAACACGTCAATCCCGCGAATTTGGAAATGGTTCAACTCTATGATCCCAAGGAACTTTATAACTACTTACGAAATCATCACTGGAAGGATGGAATCTCAGCAGATTTCATAGAACAATGGGTAAGCTTTAAAAATGTATTAGATGATGAAGAAATTGATTTATTTTTTGGATTATTCTCAAAGCTTAACATCTCTACTACTTGTTTAAAATTAAGTGAGAAAAATCAAGAAAACAAAATAGTTCACACTCAAAATATTCCTTCTCCTGTAATTAAAAAGCAAGAACCAAGGAAAATTTCTTCTCCTCCTGCAAAATATACACCAACTCCCTCGATCAAGAATTTTGATCAATTCAAGGAGTGGATTTTAGCCCAATTAGATGAGTTGGAACGAAAACGATGAAATAATTAGGTAAATAATTAAAGAGAGAGAGAAAAGAAAAATAAATATTCAAGTTTTAGTTGTTTCTTCCTTGACGTACAAGATATTTTGCGGTGTTGATTTAAATTCATTAGTTTTAGTAGATTTTTTGAATGTGTTTAGGTTCTCGATTTTTTCGATTATGAGATGTTCTAATAACATTCGAAAAATCTCTCCTTGAGAAAATGTAAACGGCTTCGGATAAGTTCCGATCTTCAAAAGATAAGGTAAGGATTTATTCTCTCTTGAAACAAATTCAATGCTGGTCATCTCTTCCTTGTATTTATGGACTGATTTCCAAGAGGAAGGGCATTTTTTAAATACTTTCTTGACGGATACCATCTCTTCCAATGACAATCGTATTGTCTTGCCTTCACCTTGAGAGGTTTTTTCCCATTTACCATCGCGTTTTTTTCTCACGCACGTTAAAAATATAAAAGGTTCATTTAACCTCCGACTTCTCAGTATAAGTCCTGTTGATTTACCAAAAAATGAATAATCATGTGTTTCGACTATAATTTATCACCATTAACATATTTTATCTCCATGGATTTATGTTAAAATGAATTTATATAAAGAAAAAGGTTACAGACTTACGATTTTTTCAATTTTTAATTAATTCTTCTTGAAATTCTTGAGAGAGGATGCCCTTTAGCTTTTAGTTCAAGTTCATTAAACCACCCAAAAGGAGGTCTTAAGATCTCGAATTTTTCATTAAGCAAGTTTTCAACATCCTTTAGAGCTGATAAACCAAATTCAGGAGAGCTAAGTTCTCCAAATAAGTGAGCAAATGACAGGAGAACGATATTTGAAACTTTTAGTTGCGTGGTGATTTTTTCTATCTCAAGAATACATTTTTGAAGAATTTGATTGTCAGTTTCGTCTTGCTTCTCTACGCTAATAAAGAACACAATAGCATTCTCAAGTGATCCTTCCTTATTTTTTTCAGTAAGTTCTTCAAACACCTTGGAGCGACTTCTTTTAGTTGTTATATACCTAAAATAATCACAATGAAAAGATAAAAAACGCATTATGATAAAAGAAAGAATGAGGAAAATATAAATTTGGTTATTAGAGATATCCTATCTCTTCGCTTGTTAAAGATAATCCCATGATCTTTGAGCTTAAGAAATCCATTTCTTTCCCTCGATTTTCTACTAAGAATTTTACCGCATTTTCAGTGCTTTCATGTTCATGAAAAATTTTCGATACTGCTAAAGCAACTGCTCTTGGATCGTCAAATCCGGGATAGAGTAAACTTCTTCCAACTAGACACCCTTTAACATTTTTCCCTGCTCCCAATCCTTTTTCGAAGTTTTCTAAAACATCTATAGGGTTGCCTGTACTTGCTCCACCGAGCATCAAAATAGGGTTACTTGTAGATCTCAATACCTGTTCATAATTCTCTACATATGGAATTTTCAGCCATATATTCGAAGAACCACCACCTAAAGCAGTTGCAATACCAATTGTCTTTATCATTTCTTTTGAATCCAATATTACATGATAGCGATCATCACTACCCTTTCTTACAGGTAAGGGTTCAAGAAACACCGGGAGATCGTATTTATTACATTCTCTTATCATTTTAGAACAAAGTTCAATAGTTCTTTGACTGTACTTAGCCATTTTCGAGTTTAAATCCAATCTAAACATCATTTTTGCTCCATCAAGTCCCAAACGCCTGATATCCTCGATGGTGTAAGCAGTTACACGGTCATCCATTTCATACATCGAGCCAGATAATCCTCCTCTATTTGTACACCCGATTAAAATCTTATTATCCAAAAAACTAATGCCTTCTTTCTGCTTGAATAAGTAATTTAAAATGAACAGATCATCCATGATGTCTGGAGTTGTCATTATTCCATCCACTTCATCAAGGGTTAAAATACGAACGATACGACCTAAGTATTGTTGTCTATCGCCCATTGCAATATCATCAGATCCAACATTCGTTACTCGTCTTGCAGGATGATCAGCTGCAATTATCACTAAATTTTCGTTCCAAGGATGAGTTCGTTTGACTCGATTCTTATACTCTTGTTTTAAGAGGTTACCAATATTATTCTGCTTTTGATCTGAAATCATGTAGAATATTTTTTCAGGTAAAAAGCGTCTAGTTTTAAACCTATAACCGCCAAGGGCATAATTAACATCAATTTGTTGTCTTGCTTGTTCAAACCCTGCGATTGCTACATTGAGGACCGATTCACTCAATTGTCTATCTCTAGGAGCAAATTCAAATCCTATTCCCGAATCATATTCTACATCATTAAGTACCTTGAGAAATTCTTTTAAAATTTCAGGCGTAACATTTCCATTAGGATAATCCATCGAAACATGAGAATCGCCATAATTTGGATCTTCCTTGTCCGAAACACTATTTGCAATATGAATCCAATTTAAAAACGTAGAAATTGACCTGATTACATCAAAATTTTCGTGTCCAAAATCGTTATTTATGAGGAACATGTGAGAAAGATCATATAATAAACCAAATTCTTCATGATGATAGATGTTTCTTATATCTAATGCAATTTCTCTTGCCTCATCTGAAGGTCCAATCAATTGATTTTTATGGCCTGACTCATCCAAGCGATCAAAAGTTTCTAATGTCATCTTCAATGGTTTAACTTTAAATTTTTTTGCCAATTTCTTATTATAATTGCATAATTCGTCAATAGAAATTACTAGAGAGCTAAGTGCAACCCGTCTTTGTCGTAAACCATTTTTTATACCTGAATCTTCTCCACTTAAGAATATGAATTGTTGAGCTCCAAATTCATAAGCTTCATTTAAATGCCGCATTAATCGAAGTACCGCATTTTTCCTTTCTAATTCATCAATAGAACTGATATCCGTACGTGCTATTAAATTATCTTCGTTAATTAATTGGACAGGTCCAACAGAGTAAGAAATGTAGTTAAATCCTTTAATCAAGTTAATAAATTTAGTCTTAATCTCGGGATCTTTAATATGAGTTACTTCAATCCCATTAAAATAATTCAAGGATTTCAAAAATTTGATGGAGTCTAACAAATATTTCTCTGGAGCTTCTCCTAAAATTGTTGTATTCCCCAATCTTGGTCCGGGAAATGTCATGAAATGTACAATACTCTTTATATTATCTTCAAAAGCCATCTTTTTCTCCTTTAAATAAATATTTTTAGTTGTTTTATATCCTCAATTTTTGTAATAGTAAATTATCTATTTAAAATTATTGTCATATTTTGTGATTGCAAAATTTGAATTGATATCCTTACTTAAATTTTTTAAGTGGAAAAAATAATTAATATACATGAAGGTTGAGTTAAAAAAGCAAAATTGGATAGTTCGAGCAATAAATATTTTTAATTCTTTAGAATTAAACATCATCCATACTACACCAGAAATTAGGAATCTCTTAAGAGAGAATTTTTCAGATTCTATTAGCACACCCACAACAGCGGATTTATTGTCAGCCATAATCCATGGTCAAGAAAATGGCTTACAATTCATGATTAATAATAAAATAAGAAAATTGATACAAAAAAAGACTAAAGGTAATAATAAACTCTATGAATTAATAGAAATTTAAAAGTTAAGATTAATAAAAAAATGATTTTTAATTTTTATTTAATTATACACATTAATTAATGGAAAGTGAATAAAACAATGGCAGATATAACTCTTATTGAAAAACTTGGTTTCGATGCTAAAGATAAAGTCGTGATTTTTCACATAGATGATATGGGGTTTTCACATTCTTCAAATTTGGGCGCATTTGAATGCTTAGATTTTGGGGTAGCTAGTTGTGGATCGATTATTACTGTTGCTCCTTGGTTTTTAGAAGCTGCGTCAATTTATAAAAAGAATCCAAAGCATGATATTGGGGTTCACTTGACACTCACGTGTGAATATGATCTTTATCGGTGGCGGGCAATATCCAGTATAGACTCTGCAACAGGATTATTAGATTCTGAAAAATCCTTGTGGCGTACAACAGAAGAAGCAGTTGCAAATATAACTCCAAAGGCTGCAGAAAATGAAATGCGCATGCAAATTAAAAGGGCTATTGATGCAGGAATAGATATTACTCATATAGATTCGCATATGGGAACTGTAATGGATCCGAAATTTATCATGATTTATCTAAAATTAGCTCGTGAATTTAAAGTTGCTCCATTTTTACCAAGGGTATCTAGAGAAGATCTCATTTCTTTAGGGCTTGGTGATCAAGCAGATATTTACCTGAAAATGTTTGCTAAAATAGAAGAAAGTGGAGTTCCACTTTTGGATAATCTTGTTATTGACACCTTAGGTCCTCAATCTAATAAGGTTAAATATTATTGTAGAAGGTTTTCTCAAATTAAACCTGGTTTGACTCATTTTTTATTTCATCCAGCAAAAATGAGCCCTGAATTACAAGCAATCACTCCTGATTCAGCCTCTTGGCGAAACAAGGATTATGAAGCATTCACTAACCCTCGCTTAAAAGAATGTGCTGAAGAAAATGATTTGAATATAATTGGTTATAAAGAGATTCGGGAGTTAACTTATCCATAGATATTCTTTTAAATCAATCCCAAACTCGTTCTTAAATTTAATTCCTTCTTCTTTCAACAAATTCTTTTGATAATAACGATCTTCATCAGAATTTAACGTGATTAAGCCCTTAGAATTAATGACACGATGCCATGGTAAATCATATTTCTTTGAGGAAGAATGCAATACCCAAGATACTTGTCTAGCAGCTCTTGGATTTCCAGCCAACTTAGCGACCATACCATAAGTTAGAACTTTCCCCTGAGGTATACTTTTTATTATCTTGATGACTTCTTGAGTAAATTCACTAGGCATTTCTTTCACCATGTCTAACTTGGATTACATCCAATATATTACATACAACAATATTTATATTTCTTTCCACTTCCACATGGACAGGGTTCATTTCGCCCAAATTTAAGATTTCCAATAGGAGTAGCTTCTTTCACATTAAATTCTTTTCTCAATTCTTCTGCTAATAATTTAAAACGGGGATAAGTGTGAGCATAAAATTTTTTCCATCCTTGACATAATCTGCTAAGAGGTTTTGGTGTTGTGCCTCCAAGTCGAAATTTCGGACAATCTCCATTGCATAATTGAACAAAAAGACAATTATCACAACTTTTATTCCACAAAGCTTTTTGCTTTCCAAATCGTAGATATATGGGTGAATTTAAAAAGTCATACCAATTACTTGTTTTTATGTTCCCTAAAACGAGATCGTCTCTTACAAAAAAATCACAAGGATAGATACTCCCGTCATGATCAACAACAAAATATTGACAGCAGTTATTATTCATATAACAAACATTGTACCGACCATACACTAAATATTCCATAATGGAGTCAAACAGCCTTATAGAAACTTTACGCGTATCTTCCTTTACCCATTCATCAAAAAGTTCAATTAAAAAATCCCCCCATTCTCTTCCCGATATTGAGTAAGGTAAGGGTTTGTTATTTTCTCCGTATTCAACACATGGGATATATTGTTGGAAAAAAAAATCTTTTTTTTTCATGTAATTGTAAATTTCCCCTGCTTTTTTTACAGATTCGTTATTTACCAGTGTTAATATGTTAAATTCAACGTCATATTTTTTTAGATTTTCTATTCCTCGCATTACAAGGTGGTGAGTAGGCGTCTTTCCTATAGTTTTTCGGTAATTATCGTGGATATAATCCGGACCATCTAAACTTACTCCAAGTAAAAATTTATATTCCCCAAAAAATTCTGCCATTTCTTCAGTTATCAGTGTTGCATTAGTTTGAAGCCCATTACTAACTGTTGCTCCAGGGGGAGCATGTTTCTTCTGAAGTTCAATAACTGTTTTAAAAAATTCTAAACCCATTAATGTAGGCTCTCCACCTTGAAATCCAAAGACATAACTTAGATTTTGATTGGTTTGCATGTAACTTGAAATCATTCTTTCTAAAATTTGAACTGACATTCGAGGTTTTGGTTTTCCCTCATCCAAGTGATCTATATAAAAACAATACTGGCACCTTAAATTGCAATCGGCTCCAGCGGGTTTTATTAAAAGTGAAAACGGATTCATGATTCCTATTTAATTTAGTATATTTTGTGATTAATCAAATGTTTTTATCTTAATTAGTTTTCCACCAGAACGAGCTGATTCGGAAGCGGCAATACCAGAGAGACAAAAGTTTGCGGCAATTTTAGAATTAATTAATGGTAATTTATTCGATTCTATTGCAGAAAGCCAATCATTCATGATTCTAATAGAAGCACCAAAATAATGACCCGGAATAAAGGGAATAATTTCTGTTATTTTTGATTTATCGATGATTTGAGCTTTTCCTTTTCTGTGTCGTGTTTTTGTTATGGTGTGTCCTTTTGCCAAAAATAGTCGTCCCGGTTTTCCTATTGTGTAGCATTCGTATGTTCCAGTTCTTCCAATAACTTGGATCATGAGGCGAGTGGGTTCCCTGGCAAAAACATACGCATTAGCACACTTAGCTATTGCTCCGGTCTCAGTTCTGAATAATCCAACTTGAAAAGCTTTTGCTGGAGAGCTAATTGGTTTACCTTCATAACCTCCTATATCATTAGTAAAACTCGTGACCTCAATAAACGGTGCTGGTTTCTCAATTCCTGCTAAAGCTACTTGAGCAGGACCTATGGAATGAGCATACATTAAAGGATCAAATAATTGGTACCATGAATCAACACGAGGTTTACTTTCATCCCCATAGCTCCCTTCCCTCCATCTATAAGTCACGTCATGAAGATATTCCGATTCCGAATAAACAGTAGGTCCAATTTTACCAGACGCAGCGAGATGCCCTGCATATAAAACTTCAGGTATAAAACAGTAATTCTCTCCTAATTGGAACTTTTTATTTGAGTTTTCTTCAGCTTCAATGATTCTAACCACGTCCTTTTTATTTATAGCCATTGGGACTTCAGAATATACGTGTAATCCAGATTCAAGAGCTGCTACAGCTTGATCAGCATGGAATTGGGGTGGACTAGCAATAATTATAGCTCTAAGCCCAGGAGTGTCCAAGAGATCCTCAAACGATTCTGTTACTTTTACTTGATCCAATTTTTGAATATATTCACATGCTTTAGGATTCGGATCAAATGCAGCAATTAATTTAGTACGACCTACAAGTTTAGGAGATTCTAATTCGGTGATATGCTCCACCGCATTAAGACCATAACCAATTAATCCATACTGTAATGCTTTTCCCATATTTTATTTTAAGGATTGAAATTATTAATATTTATACAATATCAATAATGGTTTAGCAAGCAAATTATAATTATTCTAAAATATTTTATATTTTAGATCAAATATGGATAAAAAAATTGTCTTAATGGGGGCCGGAAGCGCATCATTTGGACCAGCTACGCTCATGGATATCAATTTAAGTGAAATTCTTCCCGGTTCAACAATAGTTCTATGTGATATTGATGAAGAAAAACTGGAAATGGTGTATGAAGTTGTTTCTTTGGATAATAAAAAAATAGGAAATAAATTTAATATAGAGCAGACGACGAAGAGGATAGAAGCATTAAAGGATGCTGATTTCGTGATTTGTGCAATAGAACACGGGGATAGATTCGAGCATAGGTGGCAAGATAATATTATTCCTAGAAAATATGGTTCAACAGAAAGAATGGCTGAAAATGGGGGTCCAGGAGGATTTTTTCACAGCGCTCGCCAAATACCTGAGATCATTAGAATCGCTAAAGATGTAGTAAGATTATCTCCAGGTGCCTATTTCATCAACTATTCAAATCCAATGTCTCGAATATGTCTAGCACTTAAAAGAGCGGTTCCCAATTTGAAAACATTCGGATTGTGTCATCAGATATCATTATTAACAAGAGAGCATCTTGCGAAAATGATGAGTCGTAATTTGGATGATCTTCAATTAGTTACCGGAGGGTTGAATCATTTTGC
>DAOUVJ010000093.1 GCA_030667705.1 Promethearchaeota archaeon
AACATAACCTTGCCAATTCAGATCTGCAAGTAAAAAAATCTTTAAAAACAAGTAAATTACATAAAAAAGGGTGAGCGGTCCGATAATTTTTGACCAGTTTTTTCCAAATAAGCGAAAACCATCGGAAATGGATTGACCATAACTTTTTTTTGCTATTCTTGTTAATTCTTGAGAATCGCGCAACATAATTTTTATTATTTACATGTGAGTAAGGACCAATTTAATAAGATTCAAAGTAAGTTAATAAATATTCTTATAATTTGTTTCTGAATAAGGTTAAAAATTATTGCCAGTCTAACATTAAACTTCTTAATAAAATAGTATTAATTATCAATAGCTATTGTAATAAAAACAGATCATAATTCGGTGTTAAAAGAATTTATTACCGTGGATACGTCCTCATTCGGCTAAAAATCATAGGGACTCAATGGGATATAATTAATAAACTCAAAGAATTCAATAAGAACGAATCAAGTGAAGACTGGAAAATTACATATTCAGCTCCAGTATATGGTGGTTGGGATCTCATGGTTGAATGCATTTTTAGGAATTTGAGTGATTTAGAAAAGATTATTAATTACTGTAGAACCGATGAGGACCTACAAAAATGGCTAGACGCAACCACTACTCTTATTAGTGTAAAAAATAATTATGCTCCATAGTACTACTAAAATTTTCCTTTAGATTAGATTATTTATGATGATTTCTGATATGTCTGCTGAATATTCTCCTGTTCTCCTGATGCTTTCTATAATATAACCAATTTCGACAGCATTTTTACCCACATTTTCAGAATTGAAAGTTATTTTTTCGCATGCTTCAGTTAATTTTTTAATGGATTCGATGTTTTCATTTGCTAGCATGATGTTCTTTTGAAGCCAAGCATCAAGACTAATATTGAGTAGTTCTAGAGAAATTTTGCTTGCTTCCATTATACTCTCAAATAAAGTCTTATCAATCTTTTCATAATCTAACTTCAACACGTTTTGTGCAATTTTTACGGCGTGATCTCCTATGCGTTCTAAAGATCTACTAATGTGCTGGAAATTGCTTGCATCCTCTAATGTAATGTTCATTTTCTGACATAAAATCACGTCTCTAAGTACGATATGGGATTGACGTTCGACTAACCAGTTCAATCTATCTAAATCATCATCTCTATCAATTACTTTTTGTGCTAGATTTTTATCTGCAGATTCTAAAGCTCTTACAGCATCTTCATGCATATCATTAGCTTTTATGTACATTTGTTTAATTGCTTTATCAAAGGGCATTTCTTTTGGATTAAGTAAATCTTTAATAATTTTTTTGTTTGTTGTTTCCTCAATAATTTCCGTACCGATCGTGATCTTTACAAACGATTCAATGACTTCTCCTGTCGATCGTTCAAATCGATCCCTAGTAGTTTGTATGATAATCCTGGAATATCCCATGATATACACACCAACTAAAAGACGAAATAAGTAATCGGGTGTAGTATCTTTATCTACATTAATTATTTTTTCTTTAACATATTCTTGGGAGCTTGCATGTGGTGTTATCATCAAATTACCATCTGGTTGGGAAAGGATACTTAAACTATCACCTTTTTTAATATTATGTTCATTAATCCATTCCTTTGGTAAGGATATAATGAAACTACTACCACCTGTTTGCTGAACCTTTCTGTTTTCTATATGAAATGACATGATCTTAATGTTTTAAATAATATATATGATATATAGTTCAGATTAATTAATACTTTATATATATAGATTATATATATTAATGTTTCCATCATACCTCATATCATAATTTCTTAATGAAGGGAATTCAATCGATATTAAAAAACAGAAAAATTATTTTAGTTAGAAAATTTGAAAAAATAAAAATTATTTACTATATATTAAAATCTAATAAGATCGTGAATATTTATGATAAAAAAAAAGATTCTATTTTTGTGTACCCATAATTCAGCGCGTTCGCAGATGGCTGAGGGGTTTGCAAAGAGTCTACTTCAAGATGAATATGAATTCTATAGTGCCGGAACTGAAGTTTCTTTTGTTAGACCCAAAGCAATAAAAGTCATGAAAGAAATTGGGATCGATATTTCTGGCCATCGTTCTAAACACATGAAAGAATTTTATGGGACAATTTTTGATTCAGTCATTAGCGTGTGCGATAATGCCAGAAAGATTTGTCCTGTGTTTCCTGGAGCAAAACAAATGATACACCAATCTTTTGAAGATCCTTCATCTGCTGATGGAACTGAAGAAGAGACGTTGGAAGTTTACAGAAAAGTGAGAGATCAAATAAAACGTTGGATTTTGGAAAATTTAAATATTTTTTAATTGTACTTATCACATAATAAGTACATATTATTGGAATATAATAGTTTAATAAAGAACACTTTTATTAGATGGATATAAATTATTTCATTTTAGAAATTTAAAGTTGGTGGTTTTTAAATGTCTGATTCACTTCGATATAAACTGTGTATTTTTGGAGATGGTGGGGTCGGAAAAACAACATTTACACACCGATTTCTTAATAGAATCTTTGAGCAAGATTTAAAAATGACCATCGGCGCAGATTTTAGCGTAAAAGACGTGCGAGTCGATGATATATTAGTGAATTTACAAATTTGGGATTTTGCTGGTGAAGAGAGATATAAAATTCTCTTTCCAAGCTTTGCTAAGAATGCTCAAGGGGGAATTTTTATGTGCGACCTAACGAGACACTTTAGCATTAAGAACATCGATGATTGGCTCTCATTCTTTATTAAGGAAATGAAATTTTCAAAAACTCAAATCCCAATTATCATGGTAGGAAGCAAGTTAGATTTGGTAGAAAAACGTTCCATATCAACTGAAGACGGCATTGAACTTGCTAAATCTCGCAACTTACAAGGTTTTTTTGAATGCTCATCTAAAACGGGAGAAAATGTTGATAATATTTTTGAGGCAATTGCTAGATTAATGTTACAAGTAAATAATATTCTCTAAATCTTATTTTATTCCTTAACAATTGAATCTTGATTATTAGATTAGTTATAATCTATAAAAACAACTTATTTTATCAATAATACATTTTAATTTTGTGAGAATGACCTTAAAATTATGTCAGCAAACTTGAAAGATTCCAAATATTCAGAATTTTCTCCAGAAAAAGACCCCTTTGCTAAAGCTCGGAAAAGAGGGTCTAGTAGATGGATATTAGCTCATGTTTTTCACGGTTCAAATAAGTTGTTCATAATAATTATAATTTTTACAATTTTCCTTTCTGCTAATTTATCCTCTATCATGTATATTATAATAGGTGAAACAATATCAGCACTGTTAAGTGGACTTACTGCATTATTAGGAAATTATATTTTATTTTTGTTTATATTTGGGATAACTAGTCCTGTATTGAGAATTATAAGCCGAATGTTAATAGAGATTTTAGCGCAGAGGTTAGAAAGAGATGCACGAAAAGAGTTCTTCACAAATCTATTAGGAAAAAGCCAATCCTTTCACGAGCAAATGAAAATTGGAGAATTAATGGCAAGAGTAACTGATGATGTACGGATGTTAAATTTCTTAATTAGCCCTGCTCTTTCATTAGTAGTAGAATCATTTACATATTTATTCATTCCAATTATTTACATTATCTTGTTTTATCCTATTCAGTTAATAATTGAACCTATATTCTTTTCTATTTCATTTCTTATCTTATTGAGGTCTTATTCACGTAAAATTGGACCAATAACAGTGCGTTTAAGGGGTAATTTTGGTTTAATGACTGCTACTTTAAGCGAGACCTTATCGGGCATTGAAGTAGTAAAAGCTACCGTTCAAGAAGAAAAAGAGATGAAAAAGTATTATACACACGCTAAAAATTATAAAAATGCGTTTATCGAGCGAGGTAAGGTACAAGCAAAGTATCTTCCGATTTTAGTTTTGGCATTAGTTATAACCGCAGGCTTTGCGCACAGTATTCTGTTGTTTAATTTTGGAAAAATGAATATTGGGCAAATTATTGCATTTTTAGGGATTTTGGGAATGTTACGTTTTCCTACAAACATTTCCATGTTTGTTTTTGCCCTCTTTCGTTTAGCAGGATCAAGTGCTGATAGGTTAATTGAGTTGATGAATAAAAAGACTGAGATTGACGAAAACAAGGAAGGCAAAGAAATTGTTTTCAAAGGAAATATAGCGTTTGAGAAAGTAGATTTTTCTTACCCTGGTAGTAAAAAACCGGTGTTAAAAGATATTTCTTTTGAAGTTCAAATTGGGCAAACAGTTGCGTTAGTTGGCACAACTGGATCTGGAAAAACTACACTGACTAAATTAATATCGCGACTCTACGATGTTTCTAAAGGTAGAATATTAATTGACGGAAGTGATATTCGGGAATACTCTTTACAATCTTTACGAGATCAAATTTCTTATATTGAGCAAGATATCTTCTTATTCTCTACTACTATTTTTGATAATATATCTTTTGGGCGAGTGAGTTCATTGGAGCAAGTTATTAATGTAGCTCAGCAAGCACAAGCTCATGATTTTATCAGTGAGTTGCCTGAAGAATATCAATCGAAGGTAGGTGAAAGAGGGGTTCAGCTAAGTGGAGGAGAAAGACAAAGAATTGCCATAGCACGAGCATTTTTATCCGATCCTCGTATTCTTATTTTGGATGATTCAACTTCAGCTATTGACTCTAACACAGAGGACAAAATTCAATTTGCAATTAAAAACATTCTGAAAAATCGCACTACAATTTTGATAACACACCGATTATCACAAATTAGGTGGGCTGATTTAATTTTAGTTTTAAAAAATGGTGAAATAGTCGCTAAAGGGAACCATAAAGAATTATTAAAGACATCTGAGGAATATCGCAAAATTTTCATAAAGAAATTCGATATCGAAGAAGATCAATTGCTTAAAGAGGTGAGAAAATAGTATGTGGGTGGGTCTTGAGGCCGAGGAATATGATCGAAAATATCAAGATAAAGACTTACTTAAACGAATTGTATCTTATTTCTCACCTTATAAACGAGCAATGATTCTTGTAATTTTCTTCCTTACAATCTCATCGCTTACTACCGCTTTTCTACCTATTATAACTTCTCTAATTATTAGCAATTTAGAAACTTCTCCAGACTTAATTTACATTATATTCTTAATCCTTCTCATTTTAGTCTTTAACGCTTCGAGCTGGGGTTTTAATTATATTAGACAGATATATTCTAATCGAGTAATTGGAAGTGTGGTGTTAGATATAAGAATGGACGCTCACAAATCAGTCGTTAATCACGATTTGTCTTTCTTTGATAAAAATCCCTTAGGAAAAATAGTTTCAAGAATTAACACAGACTCAAGAGACTTCGGAGAAACTGTTGGAATGTCAATAGAGGTAATTTCCTCTGTTATAGTCTTAGTACTTTTAATAATTGTGATGTTTACTGTGAATGTGGTGCTAACACTCGTTCTTCTTATATCGCTCCCATTATTTTTTGTAGCTGCCTTGTCATTTAGGAAATTTGCGAGAAAGATGACTCTTCTTGGACAACGTGCTTTAGCCTCAGTAAACGCGTATACAAAAGAAAGCTTCTCTGGTATTCAGATAGCAAAGACATTTAGGCAAGAAAAAAAAGTTTACGATGACTTCCTTCAAGTGAATAACCAATCCTATAAGGTGAATTTAAAAAGAGCTTTCTTGTTGAATGCTATCTTTCCTACTCTTGGTTTAATTCAAGGTTTTGTCATAACTTTGTTAATTTTATTTGGAAGTAACTTCGTAATTGAAGGAATTGTTGGAGTAGGAGAATTAGTTCTCTTCATTCAAAGCATAACTCTATTATTTTTTCCCTTACTTGTTATAGCAACTTTCTGGCCCATGTTTCAAACTGGTATGGCAGCTTCGGAGAGAATTTTTGCAATAATAGATACTTTGCCCCTTGTTGTTCAGACGAATAACCTAAAACCTTCTAAATTGAAAGGTGAAATAGAGTTCAAAAATTTAACATTTCAATACGATAAGAGTAGATTAATCTTCGATAATTTTTCACTTAAGGTTAATCCGGGAGAGTCTATAGCTCTTGTAGGACATACAGGAGCAGGTAAATCAAGTATAGCTAAACTCATTGCTCGATTTTATGAATTTCAAAGTGGAGATATCTTAGTTGATGGAAAAAGCATAAAAGAATACGATCTTACGGAGTATAGAAAACATATTGGTATAATCCCGCAAACCCCATTTTTATGGGGGGATAGCGTTGAAAATAATATCAAATACGGATATGAAAATGCTTCAAGGGAGGATGTAATGAACGCTTTGGAAATTAGTGGAGGGTCTGAGTGGGTTAAAAACCTTCCTGAAGGGTTGAAAACAAACATTCGTGAAAGAGGATCTCTCCTCTCAATGGGACAACGCCAATTAGTCGTTTTTGCTCGTGTATTGTTAGAAAACCCTTCAATTCTTATCTTAGACGAAGCAACGGCTTCAGTAGACCCTTTTACTGAAACCAAAATTCAAGATGCCTTAGAAAAGACGATTGAAGATCGTACTTCAATTATTATTGCTCATCGCCTATGGACCGTTAGACACGTTGATAGAATTGTCGTTCTTGATCACGGTAATATAGTGGAAGAAGGAAATCACGATGAGTTAATGAAACGTGGAGGTACATATGCTAATCTTTATAATACGTATTTTAGACATCAATCTCTTCAATACATTGAGAATATGGGAAGAATTAAGCCCTAATAAATTCCTCTACTCATAAAACTCCATATAACAAATCTTAGTAAGGATTTAAAACCAAAAAATTAAATTACTTTAAGAAATTTATAATTGTCATGAATGAAGATCTACGCCTTAAATCTCTAAGATTTGAACCTCTTGATACAAAAAACCTCAAGAGTGTTTATGACATGTGTGAAGTTAATGTTAATTTTGTTTCTCATTCCCTTAAAACATTTGAAAATGCAACACTGAAGAGTAATTACTTCATCCCAGAGTTTAGCATGGTAGCTTTGGATGAAAATAATGATATTATCGCATTTTTTATGGTTGTAATAAAAAAACCGTACGTTTTTCGGAAATTGAGGAATATTGCCACTTTAAAGTTCTTTATTGTCAATAAAAAATTTCGCCTTAAAGGAATTGGGACTTACATGCATAATGAGCTCATTAAAAAAATCAAAAATTCAAAATATAAATGCTATCGAATGAAATTTGATGTCATGGTTTCTGCGCCTGACTATTGGTATCCTGGGTTAGATCTAAGACAAACTGAAGCTTTCTTTTTCCTGAAAAAACAAGGATTCAAAAAAAAGCATGAAAGAATTAATTTATGCGTGGATTTAGAGCATGTTACAAGTGAAATACCTCTATCGGAACTCAGAGGGTATGAAATTAGCAGAATTGTTGATGAAGATAAAAAAGAATTAGTCCCCCTCTCTTTCATGCCTACAATGTACCAGAAATCTTTCTGGCCAAAAGAGGTAGCTTTTTCTTTTCAAAATGAACCTAACTCGACTTTCATTGCCCGGGATGTTAAAAATGATAAAATCGTGGGATTTGCAACTCATTCGGTAGGATTTCCAGGAGCCTTTGGTCCAACAGGTGTTAATAAAAAAATAAGAGGATTAGGATTAGGAACACTTCTACTTAAATGGTGCTTATGGGATCTCAAACAAATGGGCTTAAAACAATGCATTATAAGATATGTGAGAGAAGATACCGCATATTTCTACTTGAAAAGTGTAGGAGCGAAAATTTGTGAGCTTTATTGGACTATTGAAAGAAGAATTTAAGATGTCTTTAAGGATAAACAGATCATCGTTGGAATACTTCAGCAGAACCGAATAAGAAAAAAAAGGGGGGATTTTCCATTTACAAAAAATATAAAAAAAAGGAAACTAAATGAAAGATTATGAAAAGTTTTAATTTTAATCAACCAACTCAGATAAGATTTGGTTGGGGTCGTTTGAAAGAAACAGGTAAAATTGTTTCGCGTGTTGGTAAAAAATGTTTGTTAATAACCGAGAAACCCATCCCAGTAATGAATTATTTATTTGAAAAAGTAAAGGATGTTTGCACTGAAGCAGGGATGGAAGTAATTCATTTTGATGGTGTAGTTGCAAGTGCTTCTACAGATTGTATAAACGCTGGATCTAAAATGGCTGCAGATAACGGCGTTGATGTAGTTTTAGGGGTGGGTGGTGGATCAAGTATTGATTCTGCTAAAGGAATAGCAATTGGAGCTACACATGAGGGTGATATTTGGCAATATAGATTAGGGGGAGAACAAAGAGTAAATAGAAAGAATATCTTACCAATTGTCGCAATTCCTACTACTGCAGGTACTGGAGCTGAAGTTACTAATATGAGCGTTATAAAGAACGAATCACTAAAAACAAAATCTGCGCTTGCAGCTTGGGAAATCTGTCCGAAAGTAGCAATTATTGATCCTGAATTGACTACTACCATGCCTTCTCATTTAACAGCTTCCACTGGTTTTGACGTATTTGCACACGCATTTGAATGTACTCTTAACCAAACTGTTCAGTCACATCATGTCAATCTGATCGCATATGATGCTATAAAACTCGTAATTGAATATCTTCCAATAGCCGTTGAAGATGGTGATAACAAAGAAGCAAGAGAAGCACTTTCGTTTGCAGCAACACAAGGTGGTTTAGCTATCAGTAATTGTGGAACAGTTTTAAGTCATGGTATAGATATGGCGATTGGGGGTCATGCAAAAAACATCATGCACGGAGAAGCTCTAGCTTTGGTGTATCCCGCAATTAATAAATGGACGTGGGAACATGCAATAAAGGAGTATGCAAAGATTGGAAGAATGTTTAATCCTTCGCTCAAGACTAAATCTGATAAAGTAGCTGCGGAAAAAGCATGTATTGAAATGGATAATTTTCTAAAAACTATTGGCATGTATCTAAGTTTTGAAGAAAAAGGTGTTCTTGAATCAGAATTAGAAGCTATAGCAAATGATTCATTTATTACACAAAATTATAAATTTCATCCTATAGTTGCAACAAAAGAAGACGTTTTAGATTTACTGAAGAAAAGCTATAGGAGATAAGTGGAGAATATAATCATTGATGTGGTAAATTTTGTAATATCATTCGAATGCTCATGCCACTTGTAATTACCAAGGAACAGTTAGAAAAAGGATTAAAATTTATTGAAGAAGCTCTTCAAGTTTTAATGCTGAAGAGCTAAATTAATTATAATCTGTTGATATATCTATTTCTTTCCCAGTCACTTACAACGAGACGATATTTATCATTTTCTTCTAGTTTGGCATAATAAAAATTCTTAAAAGCTTGTTCCCCAAATATTTCTTTCATTAACTCTGAATTGGAGAATTCTACTAATGCTTCACTAAGACTTCCTGGAAGTGAGTTGATGTTTTCTTTAATCATCTCTTTCGTTGTGAGGTTATATACATTCCGATCAGTAGGTTCAGGAATCTTGAGATCATCTGATAGTAAACCATATATACCCGTAGAAATTAGTACGGCAAATTGGAGATATGGATTTCCCGCAGGATCTGGGCATCTTATTTCACATCTGGCAGCACTAGGTTTTCCATGAAAATCGGGGACTCGTATAAGAGGTGATCTATTTCTAAATCCCCAAGCAATATACACGGGAGCTTCAAAACCAGGTACTAAACGTTTATATGAATTCGGCCAGCCACTTAAAACAGCGCACATGGCTTTTGCATGATGCAATTGACCGGCAATCCATTTTTTCATCAATAACGATATTTTTTGATCATCAGATTCTTCATAAAACAAATTTTTTCCATCTTTCCAAAGGCTCTGGTGAATGTGCATTCCTGATCCATTAATTCCATCAAATGGCTTAGGCATGAAGGTTGCCACGCATTTATTTTGAGCGGCTACTGTTTTAATAATAGTTTTGATTGTTATTGTATTGTCAGCTGAATTGACAGCTTCATCGTATCTAAAATCAACTTCGTGTTGTCCATAGGCAACCTCATGGTGTAAAGCTTCAATTTCAATCCCCATTGCGTCACAATATTCTGCAATCGTGTAGCGCATCTTTTCATTGATATCATATGGATCATAATCGAAATATCCTCGCATATCAGAGGGTTTGAATGCGGCTTTATGATCTTCTTGGTCAAGGATAAAAAATTCCATTTCTGGTGCGCAATAAAATTTATAACCCAAATCCTCTACTTTATTCATTGCTTTTTGTAATATATAACGGGGATCTCCCTCATATCGTTCTCCTCCTGGTGAGTATATATCACATATCACGCGAGCCACTTGATTGCTATTAGTCCTCCAAGGAAGTGGATAAAACGTGCTAGGATCCGGTAAAGCGACCTTGTCAGATTCTTCAATAGCACCATAACCGGTGATTGAACTACCATCAAAACTTTCACCAATTTCGAAACAATCTTCCAATCTTTTCGCATTTATTTCAAAAGATTTTATAATTCCATGGATATCGGTAAATTGGAGATAAATGAATTTTATGTCGCTCTCCTTTACCTTCTCTATTACCGATTCACATAAATCCTTTCTCTTAGGATCGTTTTTTGTAATCATGATATCACATTATTTTGATTTTTATAATTTAAAAAAGGAAATTCAATTTAAAAAGGTATGTTATTTTTATGTTATTTTTGTATATAAAACACATAAAAAAAAGAAAAAATATTCTTCTTCTTCATGCATAATATATGCAAAAATATATAAAATATATATTATGATAAAATTTTATTTTTAAAGTCTATCTATAATAGATCCCAAATCTTTCTAGAGATTCTATAAATTGAGATATATCTATATTCAATGTTCTCATCAAAGACATTGAAACAAATTAATCAATAATTGATTTTTTTGATCTTTAGGTTTTCTACATCGATAAGATGAGTTTCTGTAGTATAAATTGGTACTTTTCTTATTAAGGCTTCGGCAGTGATTACAGCGTCTACCAATGAAAGATTCCAATGTTTACATTTAATCTCACCAGCTAAAATTGATATTTTTTTGCTAACAGGTAAAAAAGTTATCATTTCTTCTCTACGGAGATTTTCCATGATAATCTGTGCGTTAACCTTTCCTTTTTCTCTACAAATGTGATTAAAAAGTTCAATATAATTCAATTCTGATGAAATAAACTGATAATTTTTTTTTTTTTTGACTTGAATTTCTTCGAGGATCTCTTCATGATTACTTATATAAAGACTAATGACACCTGTATCGAGAAATATTGTGTTCTTCATGAGTTAATTTTTTTTATATAACCTTTCTTTTTCCAATTTTATCTCTTTTTTTCGTTCTTTTGAAATTTCTTTGGCGATTTTTATGCCTAATTCTTTGTCTATAATTGATTCTAAACTTTCTTCCGTGAGATGAGGTAAAATTTTAATTCCTTCTAATGGATGATCTATAATCATGACTTTGTCGCCGTCTTTCCATCCATACTTTTTTCGAATCTCTGATGGAATCGTGATTCGTCCATGATTAGAAATATTTACGGTTGTCATATGTTATAGAAGATTTTTTAGAATTTAAATTTGCTTCCCCTTTTTTAGTTTTGCTAAGCAATTGATCTTTTCTTAGATTAACGTAATGTAATAATAAGAAATTTAGTCTAATTTTCATTACAAAATCGTTTTAAAATCAACCTATGGATGAAAATCTTGTCTTTTTTTATCTTTCTAGAGATTCTATAGGATTTTATCCATTAACCTAATGATTAAATATAAATTGAAGCATATAATTTATGGGGATTTTATTGAAAAAAAAAATGATAATAATAATAATTATAGCAATTAGTATTACAGTTGGAACTACAGCTATTTATTTCTTAAATAGAGCAGGTGTGTTTTTTGACCCTGGAAACCGATATCCTAGTACAAATCTCAACTATATGGGAGTCCTTTTTGAAAATGAATCAGATATTAACGCGTTTAATGAAGATCTAAGATTTTATCTGAAGGGATTTTTCCCATTTTATTCATTTTATAAATACCATAAACTTTCTTTTTAAAACCAAGAAATGTTATGATATAAAATTTATT
>DAOUVJ010000157.1 GCA_030667705.1 Promethearchaeota archaeon
ATTAGAAATAAAAATAAATGGTGCATAAAAATTGGCAAATAAGAAAAATAAAAAGCCTGAAATTATTGAGGCTTGGACGGGACCGGGAAGAAAAGATGGAAAGATCACTGTCTTTAAACCGGAATATGATGCGATACATATAGACATGAAACAAAGGGGAAATTCAGAATGGTGGTATTTTGATGCTCGCCTTGATAATGGGTACACAGTAGTTGCATTTTTTCGAGCGAAACACGAGCGTTCTGGGAAGACAGGTGTAGAAATTACGATATATAAACCTAATGATGAGAAAATTCAAAATGTATATGAGTATAAACGTTCTGATCTTAAAGCATCTCATGAATTAGCAGATATCCAAATTGGAAAGAACTACATAAAGGTTGATTATTCAAATGAGAAATTCCCCACATATGAGATTTTTTTAGATGAAGGTGAATTTGGTTTTCACTTAAAATACACTGCTGAAATTCCAGGATGGATGCCTGGAAAGGGATATACTAAATTTGGCAATTTAGGTGAATTTGGATGGGTAGTTCCTTTACCAAAAGCAAAGGTAGAAGGCACAATTAAAGTGCATGATGAAACCATATCAGTGAAAGGGATGGGGTACCATGATCATAATTGGATCACTCTTAACATGATTAAGATTGTTAATTATTGGCATTGGGGTCGAATTTATTCAGAAAATTACACTGTCGTCTATGCATATATTCAGAGCAATAAAAAAATGGAGGAATATATAATTCCGGTTTTGATGCTTGCCAAAAACGATAAAATAATTCTCAGTACTGGTGAATATGAATTAATAGAGGATGAGTTTCAATATGATGACAAAGCAAAAAATAATTATCCATTAAGTTTAGAATTTGTTCTCTCTGAACAAAATAGAATAACACTTAGAGTCGAAAATATTATTGATTCTGATTACATGCTTTCTGAATTTAATCCTATCTTAGGATTTTTGGCCAAGAATATTTTAAAACTAAGTCCTGGTTATTTCAGATTAAATTCTAAATTTGAGATAAATTATGATTCAAATATAGAAAAGGGAACTACACTCCATGAAATGGTCATATTAAAGCAATAAAGCAAATTAGAAAATTTAACTTGGTAAAGGTTTATTAGAGGCTAAGTCAGAAAATTCTCCCATTTCTTTGGAGTATCCCTTTAATAGGCATGAATATTCATATGTTTGGTTCCCTTTCAACTTAAATTCGTTATGGAGCACTGCCAAAGCAGGAATATCGCCACCCACACCCTGTTGCTTATAATCAATATTAATCGTGTTAAAATCACGACGTGGTAATTCATAATTGTGAGTAGCTGATTCAAGATCCTCCATAGTGTAGGGCCAAGCACTAATATTTAAATGACTTCCTCCAATATCTAAGACGAATAACCCTTCTTCTTTTTCATTTGTAAATGCAGCCCATCTTACTTCAGTTCTATTACCATTTTCTTGAGGACGAATGTAGGGATGGATTAAATCTTCAATTTTACCGGAGTACATTCCAATAGCCGCGCCAGTTTTCCTATCGAGCATTGTTTCATGAGGTCCACGACCATACCAAGTCAGGTTATTGAATTCTTTAGGGATACCACCTTGCATCCCAAATTTGACTATATTTTTATGAGGAGTGAATCGGTTATGAACAATGATATCCCCATTACCATAAAGCGTATAGACGGTTTCTAATGGTTCTTCTTCCGTGAATAAAACCGACTTCACTTCAATTCTAATAACTTGAGGTTTAACTATTTTCATGGAAATTTCACTCACATATCGATTTTTGTTAGCATCTTTCCAATCCATTTCTACGCTAGAAAAACTTTTTCCTTGTGCAAAATCTATAGTACCCAAATCATTATCTGTTAGAGCACGCCAAAGATTCGGTAATAATGGACTTGCAATTAAATCAATGGCATTATAAGTGTAATGCTCAATTGCCCCCGTTACTTTACCGATGTGAACCTCAAAATTTACGCCTTTAACCAGATAACGATCTTCTAATTCATCTACATGAATTTCATCGATTTCTTCCAATTTTAATTCAGATCCTTTAGGGACATCAAAATTTATTTCAAATTGATCCCAAGCAACCACATGCTCCTTTTTAGCCCAAAATAAATCTTCAGAAAGCTTAAATATTATCATTAAGTGATATTCCGCATTTGGTGCTAGTTCTGGAGTCTGAAAAGGTATTTTTATATCTGAATATTCTCCTGGAGGTACGTTAATGGTATTAATATTACCATCTTGTATTTTCACACCATTTTCAGTTAGAATCCAAAATAAATTAACAAAACTGAGATTTTTAAATGAATATTTATTTTGAATTTTAAAGGTTCCGTTCAGAAGATCAATAGGATGAACCTTGATATTCTGATAAACTTTCTTAACCTCATGTAAAGCAGGATTTGGTTTACGATCAGGCATGACAATGCCATTAATGCAGAAATTGCCATCATTTGGTTCATCACCATAATCACCGCCATAGGCCCAATATTCTTCACCTTTATCTGTCTTTTTTCTTAGGCCTTGGTCAATGAAATCCCAAATAAATCCTCCAATCGCATTTGGGTATTCCTCAAAAATGTCCATAAATTTTTGAAAATTGCCTAAACTGTTTCCCATTGCATGCGCATATTCACAAAGCACGTAAGGCTTCACAACACCTTCAGGTAATCTATGTGAAGCTCCAAAAGAACCATATTTCTTCCTTTTTATGTATCCTTTAAGTTGTTTTGGAGATAAATACATATTACTAATCATATCAGAAACTTCTTGTTTGAAATCTCCTTCATAATGGATTGGTCTTGTTGTATCAATTTGAAGAGCTGCTTCTTTCATTTTCTTGAAGTTATCTCCCATTCCGGCTTCATTGCCTAGTGACCATATTAATATGCAAGGATGGTTCTTATCACGTTCTACCATACTCACCATTCTATCAACACATGCATCAGTCCATTCTGGTAGGCTCGCAGGGAGAACATCCCTTAATCCATGGGATTCTAAATTGCATTCATCTATTATGTATATTCCGTATCTATCACATAACTCATACCATTTAGGATGATTTGGATAATGACTTGTGCGAACAGCATTAATATTATTTCTTTTTAATAACTCAATATCTTTCAGCATCAATTCTAATGATATCGTCCGCCCATTATCGGGATCATGTTCGTGTCTATTGACACCTTTTAAAAGAATTGGTTTACCATTTAAGTATAGCCCAGCATCACTTCCAATTTCAACTTGCCGAAACCCAAATTTACAATGTTCTACTTCTATTACGTTATCAAGATTATCTTTCAATTCTAATATTAAATCATAGAGATAAGGTATTTCTGCATTCCATTTTTTTGGTTTTTTGATGGTTTCTTCTAAGTTTAGTATTATGTTGGATTTTCCTTGAATATCAAAATTAGTTGAGAGTAATGAATCTGAACCCAATAAATCTTGACCTTCTTCAAATATAGAGACTTTAACTTCATAATTCGACTTATTCTCAGTGCCAAAATTATGAAGTTTAATTTTTACAAATAGTATAGTATCTTCATATTGACCATCAAACTCACATCGAGCAAAATAGTCACTGATATGAATTTTAGGCGTAGAGTAGAGATACACATCTCGATAAATACCACTAAATCGCCACATATCTTGATCTTCGAGATAAGATCCATCAGACCACCTATAAACTTCTACCGCAATAGTATTATTTTTAGGATACACGTATTTAGTTATATTAAATTCAGCAGGAGTCATACTTCCTTGACTATACCCCACTTTTTTACCATTTATCCAAAGATAAAAGGCAGATTTAACTCCCGCAAAATGAATGAATATTTCTCTCCCATCCCAAATTTCGGGTAAATTAAAATGAGTTATATAGGAACCTACAGGATTATATTCATGATCAATACTTGGGATATTATCCGTTTTTACACTATAAGGATATCTTACATTGGTATAAATTGGAATTCCATATCCTCGCATCTGCCAATTACTTGGAACATCAATCTCATCCCAATTTGATAAATCGAAATCAAGTTTATAAAATTCAGAAGGTCTATCTGAGGGTTTATTAACCCAATTAAATTTCCAAACCCCATTTAGCGATTTATAATAAGTAGATTTAATATCACCCTTTAGAACATCATCTACATTAGCATGTGGTATCAAAGTATTATGTGCAGGTTCTTTATTTCTACCAAACATCCTGCTATTTTCCCAATCATTTGCTGGCATTTTAATAATATTCCCCTATTCAATGAAAATAGTAGTAATTTATGAATTATTAATTTTTTAATTGAGTAGTTTTTAATTGAGAGCATGAATCTTTATATTTCTCTCTATTTTAAATGATCTTATGTCAGATAAAAAGAACAATCCAATCATTTTTGATCGAATGTTATTTCAAATAAAAGTAAAGGATTTAGACCGTGCTAAGAAATTTTATGAGGATTTATTTGGGTTTAAAAACATCTGGTACATGAGTCCAGAAGTGGGATGGACGGAATTTGAACTCCCGGGGGACAGTCCTCATCTTGGTTTAAATGTTATATTAGAGGGCGAAGAATTTGAAGAAGACTCTGGAACCTTCACGATTCAAGTAAAAAACCTCGAAGAAACGAAAACTTACCTTGAAGAACAGGGTGTCGAAACAACAGAAATAACAGACATTCCCAACATGGTATCCTACTTTAATATCACGGATCCAGAGGGAAACAGGGTTCAAATTGTCTCAGACCCAAGGATTTCTGAAGAATAAGAAGAAGATATTGTTTAATTTTCATGGATTTGGACAATTGTCATTGCTTTTACTATTCGAGTAAAATCAGTTGATTCTATAGTATCATTTTTAGGTTCCCATCCAAATAGCATCTTAGCTGCTTTTCCACAATTTTCTACATACCAATATAGAAAATCTAATTTTTCACTGTCAGAATTTATGATCTCTATCCGGGGTTTAAAACCATGAAAACCTATTCTAATATAAACATCTGATGGATTATTTTGAATATTTTTAAGCCAACCTGCATCAAGCCCTCTGGCTGAAATTACAGTAATCACGTCTTTAACACGACGGTACTCCACAGGCGTTCGTCGCTTTTTCCCAGTTATCCTACCTTTAGTTTCCATGAGTAAAAAAATCTTTCCAAACCCAAATAATGGCAAGATTTTTGCTCGATATAATGGAACCATAAACATTTTATTCAACAACCGCCATTTCTTTAGAGTTTTCTTCTTATTTTCTTCATTTTCATCCATCAATGCAAACACTGGAGTACCAGGACTTGGAAGGACCTTTTTTTGGTGGTTATTTTCACTTGAAACTGTCATTGATCTCATACTTTATAATTTGAATATAAGAAATTATTTTAAAAATATAACCTTAATTAGGTTTTTGAGTTTATTATGTATTAATTACTTTTATTTGATTATCATGAATGAAAGAATGAATGTCTTGTTTATCATTTGTGATCAGCATAGGGCAGATCACATGAGCTGTGCTGGAAATCCGGTATTAAAAACCCCTAACCTTGATAAGCTAGCTAATGAGGGCGTTCGATTTACTTCTGCGTTTGTTGCGAATCCTATATGCATGCCGAATCGATCCAGTATTTTTACGGGATTATATCCTAACATGCATGGTGCTCGTACTGCTGGGATGAATTTGCCAATGAATGTCCCGACGTTTACCGAAACATTATTGGATAACGATTATCATACCGTTCAAATAGGAAAGATACATTTGCAATTCATGCTCAAAAATCTAATTGAAGGTGCTAAATCTTTTGAAAGTGCAAGTCATTGGATGCGTACTGACGAAGGTCGCGCGAAAATGAAAAAGGAACTTCCAATACCTTATTACGGATTTCAAGAAGTAGAATTGGTAATTGGTCATGGAGATGTGTGCACTGGACATTATTTCGATTGGTTGGAAGAAAAAGCACCTGAATGTATTGAAGCAATAAGAAAGAAATCTAAAACGAGAATGTATACTAAACTTATGTACGATACAGAAATACCTGAAAAGTATTATCCTACATCTTACATTACAGAAAGGTCCATTGCCTTTCTTGAGAGGTATGCGAACGGAGATTATGGTGAAAAGCCGTTTTTCTTAAATGTTTCTTATCCAGACCCACACCACCCCGTTTGCCCTCCAGGTAAGTATAAAGACATGTACAAACCAGAAGATATTGAACTTCCGGGTAATTTTAACAATTTGGAGAATTTAAAGAGGCATCCATCCTTAGGACCACGGTTAAATATCCCATTTTTCCGAGCAATGATATTAAAAATTGCAGACGAAGAGGAAGTTAGAAAATTCACAGCTGGAACTTATGGTTCTATTGCCATGATTGATGATGGAATCGGTCAAATTTTAAACGCGCTAGAAGAGTCAGGTCTGGCAGATAACACGATTGTTATTTATACGGCAGATCACGGAGAAAATATGGGCGAGCACGGTCTAATTTTAAAGGGTCCTGCTCCTTGCAAGGGTCCATTAAACGTTCCTATGATTTGGAAAGTGCCAGGAGTTACAGAAATTGGAGTATCTGATTCTCTCGTGAGTTCGCTGGATATTTCTAAAACAATCTTGACCCTATTGAAAATCAATAAAAAAATGCACCCTCCAGACATGTTAGGTGTAGATATTACTCCAGCCTTACGTGATCATAACGTTAAAGTGAGAGAGAGTTGTTTCATCGAACACGACGAAGAATTAGATAGTTTTAATCTAAAAGTAAGAGTAAGACATTTAGTCACCGATGATTATAAATTAACGATTGATGAAAGCGTCCCAGGATATGGTGATTTGTACGATCGAAAAAAAGATCCATTAGAATTAAATAATTTATGGTACGATGAAAACTATAAAGATGTGCGTTATCAATTAATTGAAAAATTATTATTTGAAAATCTTAAAGCTCAAAGTCGTTATCCTAAAAGAGAAGCATTATCTTAGGTAAACTAAATAAAGAAAATACAAATACAAAAAAAAAATGATTTACAATGATCGAAACAGGAACATCTTCCATTGAAGATCAACTTAAAAAATTAGCGTTAGATGAAGGTGCTACCTTAGTAGGCATTTGCTCTGCAGAAAGTATAAGAGATAAGGAATTTTCAAATCCCAATTATTTATTACCTGGAGCTAAGTCAGTAATCAGTATCGCAATAAATCTTAATGACGAAGTTGTTGAAAAATATCTTTCGAAAGAAGACCAAATGGCGTTATGTCTTGAAGA
>DAOUVJ010000106.1 GCA_030667705.1 Promethearchaeota archaeon
CTTTAGAATTTAAAGTATATAATCAACAAATTGACACTAGCGAGAAACGATTAAGAGAAGCTTACATTGAACTGCAAATTCTTCCTATAGGTGGTAGTGCTTTAGGAACTGGTTTAAATGTATATGAAAAATTTGCCGAAAAGGCATTGAAACATCTTTCTAAAATCACAAAAATTAAATTTCATCTTAATCCTGTCAAGGCTGAAGGGATATCTTCCCATAATACTATAGCTAATGTGAGTGCTAACTTAAAATTATTAGCTCTCTCTCTGCTTAAAATGGCAAATGATATCAGGTGGATGGGTTCTGGCCCAAGAGCAGGGCTTTCAGAATTAATTTTACCTCAAAATGAACCTGGAGGTTCAATAATGCCTGGAAAAATTAATCCTACTCAATCAGAAGCTTTAATTCAAGTATGTTTACAAGTAATGGGAAATGATTCAGTAATTTCATTTGCGGAAGCATATGGGAGTATATTAGATTTAAATGTGTGTAAGCCAGTAATGATATCAAATCTTTTAGAGTCTATCGCAATACTAACTGGAGCAATTAATTCATTTATAATTCATTGCTTGGATGGTTTACAAGCTAATAAACCTCAAATAGAATATCATCTAGAACGACTATTAATGCTAGTTACAAATTTATCTCCCATAATTGGTTATGATAAATGCTCAACTATCGCCAAGAGAGCGCATGAAGAAGGGAAAACAATCAAGGAAGTTATAACGGATATGGGAATACAACTAGACGTAGACATTGATGAGATTTTAGACCCAAAAAAAATGGTGTGAGGAAATATAATGAATTTAGAAGTAGTTCGTGCTGAAGCAAGAAAGAAGTTAATGGGTATCTGTGGAGTATATAAAGATTGTGACGGTTCTCCAATGAGAATCTGTCAAGGGCAGAGTTATGGAAAGTATCTTAAGTTTGGAGGAATTGGAAGCGGAACAAGTTTTCATAATAATTTTTTAGCGTTTAGGAAATATGGTCTAAAAATGAAAGTAATTGGAGAGCATTTTGAACCAGATACTACTTATGATTTTTTTGGAAATAAATTATCTTTACCTGTAATGGCTGCCAGTGTTGCGGGAGTAAATAGTTTTGGGGGAGAATCAGTTATTTCAGAAAAAGAATTTTGTCGCTCAGTAGTCTTAGGCTCTAAGGCAGCAGGAACTATGGGATGGCGTGGTGATTCTTATGTTTACTCAATAGAAAACTCGTTTGGGCTTGATGCCATAGCAGAAGCAGATGGTTGGGGAGTTAAAATAGTAAAACCGCGTGATCAAGAGACAATAATCAAATTTTTTAAAAAAGCTGAGCACGCAGGGTGCATAGCCGTCGGTACAGATGTAGATGGATGTGAATCATTTGCAATGTCGGCTCATGATATACCCGTTTTTCGAAAAAAAATTGATGATTTAAAGGAATTAATCACTTCTACAAACCTACCAGTGATTATAAAGGGAATCATGTGTGTTGAAGATGCTGAATTGGCATATCAAGCAGGAGCAGCTGCAATTGTTGTTTCTAATCATGGAGGGAGAGTATTAGATCATACTCCTGGTAGTTTAGATGTATTACCCGAGATCGCCGGTCAAATGAAAGGAAAAATAAAGATTTTGTTAGATGGAGGAGTGAGAACCGGGTATGATGTGCTAATTGCGCTGGCATTAGGTGCTGAAGCCGTGTTAATTGGAAGGGATATCGTAAGAGCAGCTGTTGGAGCTGGAATTGAGGGTGTAAGGATTCACATGGAATATATGCTGAAAACTCTCGCTAAAGCAATGAAGATGACAAATTGTAAAAATTTATCTGAAATTAGTTCTGCGATATTAGTTTAAAAAGTGAGCATTACTTATTTTTTTTTTTACGTTTCTTACCTTTTTTTTTCTTGGTTTCTGGTTCAGGAGTAACATCCACATCGACTTCTGCTACAATGAATGCAAGATATACGGGTGAAGCGTTAGTATAACGCTGGTCTGTGAACACATTAAATTTAATATCTTTAACTTCGCAATTTTTATCACTATCCCGAAGAATTAATAGATTTTTATTAACAGCCCTAGTAAAATTTGAAGGGTCGTTATAAGTCCCTCCTACAGCATATACTTGTTCAATCCTCACTATTTTTCTTTCAGGAGTAATATCTTCCATAATTAACAATAATATTTTTTTTCTTATATTTTAATCATATTAGAATATCTTAAAAACTATTCTTTCTATTGTTAAAAATAATTCCAAATGTGATTATGTTGAATCATTTAGATAAACTCCAACTTCTCCTTATGGAGAAAAGACCCTATTCTTTTAATCTATTATTTTGAACTCAATCTCCCGTCCTCTGTTATCAAAGCACTTTATTCTGCTCAAATTATATGGATAACCGATAATAAAATTGAATTCTTTTTTTTTAAAAACATTATTAATATCAACAAGAGAAGGGTTAGGGTTTCCAGAAGGATGTGAATGAACAGATCCCTTGAGAGTTAAGTCAAAACCTAATCTATTAGGAAAAAATAGCCCAGAAGTATTAGAAGTAATTGCTCCTGGTGGTAAAATATATTCTATCGCGACTCCATTACTGGCTCTTAGAAATCCTAATATTTCTCTCGGATGTTGCTTTTTACATAACGTTAAAAGTCCATTTAGTAATTCTTTTTTGATTTTTATCTCTTTAGATTCCAAATCTTTAATAAATGATAATATTTCATTAATGAGATCAACAATAAAAGGAGGATGTTTTTTTTCCCATCTATTTAGTATGGGAATAATTTTATCAATTTTTCGAGAAGTTCGGTCATTTTTACTAATTAAATTAACAATTGGTTTTTTTGGGTAATTCTTAAAGTTGATTTTCAAAAATTTTTTATCTTTTAATGGAATTTTTATTTGAGAAATACAATTTTCCTTAGCTATTGTATTAGGATAAAGTTCAATTATTTTATGGTATTGATCTTCAATAATATTCATAGCTATCTATAAGAATTAAATATTGAATAAGCTTTAAAAATTACCTCTTTAAAAATAACTTAATTAATCTTTACATTAATTAAACTAATAAATTATCAAACTATAGTAATGGATGAAATAAGTTTTAAGCAATACTGTGATAAAATCAATTATATCTTGGTATTCGAGCGAAAATCCATAAGCAATTTAAAAAAATAAGACAAGAAATAGATTTTTTCAATTGTTTAATCGCTGCAATAAAAATTGTAATTAAAAAAAAAGTCTTAAGTTTATATCTTTTTTATCCTAACACGCGCGTCATTTTCCATTTGCTTTTTTCCACTTCTTATAAGACGCTAAAAATTCTCTTACCTTGTCTACTTCAAAGTCCTGGACATCTGTCGCAAATTGTTTTTCTTCTCCTTCTACTGGATTGAAATTAAGATATAAAAGTTTAAGTTTTTCATTTTTTTCTAAAGATTCCAAGTTATGGAAATCTGTTAATTGATTCGAGTCAAGATATAAGTTTTCTAAATTTACTAGCGTTTCCAAACCCTTAATTTCTGTTAATTTATTATCATTAAGGTTTAAATTAATAAGCTTAACTAATTTATCCAAACCTTTGATTTCTGCGATTTGGTTATGATCAAGGAATAAAGTATGTAGGTTGGTTAGAGCCTCCAAATTTTTGATTTCTGAAATTTGATTGCGATTAAGGTACAGAATTTGCAGATTAGTTAATAATTCCAAATTTGTTATTTCCTTTATTTGGTTAAATTTAAGATCTAATTGTATGAGTTCGGTTAATGATTCTAGTTCTTTAAGCTCAGTTATATTATTATTATTTAACTCTAGCCATTGAAGGTTGGTAAGAGAATCGAGCCCTTTCAGCTCAAGGATCTGGTTTCCATTAAGGAAGATGCGATCAAGTTTGGTCAAAGATTCAAGACCCTCAATTACTTTGAGCTGATTATTGTTAAGAAATAACTGCTGAAGATTGGTTAATTCATCCAAACCTCTCAATTCTGTTATTTTATTGTTTGAAAGATCTAATGCCGTAATATTTTTTACCTTCTCAAGCCCTTTTATCTCGGTCACATCAACTAGATCCATGTGATTTATATATAATCTTAAATGTCCGAGTTCTTCTCTTACATTGAATTTTTTACCGTTAAACTTTACTGATCCAAGTCCCATTATAATCACTCAAATATAATTGATAATTTTTAATAGAATGTATTTTGATTTTTCTACTTAGTAACCTTTTCTTCTATTTTAATATTATTAAGATATGGGAATATCAACTCCATCATTTTAACCAAAATATTAAAAATAGAAAATCATATCTTAGGTTTTTTTAATTTGTATTTCTGTGATACTAAATATATTGCTAAGATAATTCCAAGTATTAAAGGTATTAACCCTTGTATAACATAGTGAGATGAATAACTTGTTTGAATTGTTCCATATATTTCTAATAAAGTTTCAGCAGTTATAATAATATGTATATAACCAATAAAAGGTTGATTTAGATAAAGGGTTTTATAGACTCCACTAGTATTCCGCACCTCATAACAAGGGAGATATCCTCCTTGTTCGTTACTCCAATCTCCGAGATCATTATCATTAAGTACTAATATTGTAAAGGAACTGTTAACTGCCCCTAGACTAATAGTCAGTTTTTGATTATGTGAAAACATTGGATACTTATAGTGTACAATATAGGTTACACCTTCTACTATACCAAATTGTCCTAAATTCTCTATCACAACTGTATTTGGGAACGGGATACTCATAATTGATATTCCAAGAAATGAGAAAATTATCCCTATTGTCATTATAATTGTAGATTTCTGCTTTTGTTTAGATTTCTTCTCAATCATAAGAACTAATTACCATTCTATTATTGGACTCTGAATAGAAAGAAGAAATATACTTATTTAAATAATATGGAATAAAACAAATTTTTTATGGTATAATTTTGTACCTAATAAATAAAATAAAAGGATAATACTAACCATAATTGTTAATTAGAATGAAATAAAAAGAAAAAAAAACAATTATCTAAATAATTTATTGACCATGTTTTTGTTTAATATGAGGTAACTTTCCACCAGTTTTTAATACTTCGATTTCTACCGGACTTAAGGAATGTGTTAATGTAAAATCAGTGTTTTTGCTGAGATTTTTCAGAGTTACTTTTCCTGAACCTAAAGTCGTAAGATCTATTTCAATTTGATCTCCTTGTTCAATTTTCGCATAATCATCTTTATTGGAAAAAGTTAATGGAACTATTCCAAAATTCACCAGATTTGCTAAATGAATTCGAGCAAAAGTTTTCACTACGACCGCTTTAAGACCAAGATATTTAGGAGCAATGGCAGCATGTTCTCGACTAGAACCCTGTCCATAATTTTCGCCTCCTACAATGAAACCCCCTTCCTTCTCCAGAGATCTATCCGGAAATGATTCATCTATAACATTGAACACGAATTTACTTATTTCAGGAATGTTGGATCTTAAGGGTAAAATTTTTGCTCCAGCTGGCATGATATGATCCGTTGTGATATCATCTTCTACTTTAAGAAGAACTTCTCCTTTTAATTTCTCTGGTAATGGATTGAACTCAGGTAATGGCTTTATATTTGGACCACGTACTATTTCTATACTTTTTGCCTCGTCTTCAGATATTGGTGGGATGATCATGTTATCATTTACTCTGAACTTCTTTGGCATTTCAATCTTGGGCATTTTACCAAGAGATCTTGGATCTGTTAATTGTCCCTTGATTGCTGAAATTGCGGCTGTTTCGGGACTAACTAAATATGCCTGAGCGCTTTTAGTTCCTGATCTTCCAAGAAAATTTCGATTGAAAGTTCTTAATGATATAGCATCACTTTTAGGAGCAAGTCCCATTCCAATGCAAGGACCACATGCGTTTTCCAATATCCGCGCTCCTGCTTCCACTAAATGAGCCATTTCCCCTGAATGAATCATATGATCTACCACTTGGCGAGAACCCGGTGAAACAGTTAATACAGTATTTTGAGCAATTGTATGGTCTTTTAGGATACTTCCGACTATTTTTAGATCTCTCAATGTGGAATTAGTACAACTACCAATGCATACTTGATCAACTTTCAATCCTTCAAGTTCTTTAACTGTTTTTATATTTCCTGGGCTATGAGGTGTAGCGACAAGAGGTTCTAATTCACTCAAATTTATTTCCAGAGTCTCATCATAAACAGCATCTTCATCAGGCTTTAATTCAATCCACTGAACAGCACGATTCTGAGCTTCTAAGAAATCCCTTGTAATATCATCTGAAGGAAAAATGGATGTTGTAGCCCCAGTTTCAGTTCCCATATTCGTGATTGTACCTCTTTCAGGCACTGACAACGTTTTTACACCTGGTCCGGTATATTCTAAAACTTTATTTACAGCACCTTTTACTCCAATTCTTCTTAGAACCTCGAGTATTACATCCTTAGCTGATACGTAATCAGTTAATTGACCCGTAAGATAAACTTTTATGACTTTTGGCATTTTTAATCTGAAGACTTCTCCGGCCATCGCTGCCGCTACATCAAGACCGCCTGCTCCTATCGAGATCATTCCCACACCACCTGCTGTAGGCGTATGACTATCACTTCCCAATAATGTTTTACCGGGTTGAGCAAAACGTTCTAAATGTAGTTGATGACAGATTCCATTTCCCGGACGAGAAAAATATATTCCATATCTAGCTGCTATGCTTTGGAGGTAGCGATGGTCGTCAGGGTTTTTAAAGTCCGTTTGAAGCGTGTTATGGTCTACATAACTTACTGAAAGCTCCGTTTGGACTCTATCTATTCCAATTGCTTCAAATTGAAGATAAGCCATTGTTCCGGTGGCATCTTGCGTGAGTGTTTGATCTATTTTAATAGCAATGTCAGATCCTCTTTCTAAAGTGCCCTTAATCAAGTGTTTTTCTATTACTTTTTCTGTTAATGTCTTTCCCATAATTTTTAACCGATTTTAAATCAATTTTCAAATAAATTGAATGATTTAAAGCATTCATTTTAAACTATAAAATGTGCAAGATTAAGTAAATAAGAACTATTATTAAACATTTCTCAATCAATTTCCCATCTTTGACCCTCTCTTAGAAAAAGAAAAAATTTCCAGTAATAATCTTTAAATTTATAAACTAAACAAACTAATATTTTACATTAAAGAAGATGTCATTCAATAGGTGCCTAAAATAACTGAAATTCAAAAAATTGATCGTAATCTTAGAGCAGATAATCTTGTGCGTGAGACAAAAATCCTTAACATTGCAAGATTAGCTAAAATGTTGGTTGATTTGTTTGGTTTAGATGAACCTTTTCAGAAAATCGGAAAATACGAAGGTAAAGAAATTGAGATGTATCTAAAAGAATTAGATGGATATATCACATTTACCTTAACTTCTGAAAGACAAAATTTTGAATGTCAAGTTCAAAAAGCTATATCGCCTATAGCCCGAATCACTATTACTGTCAAAGAAGAAAAGATTTTGCAAGTTTTAAGCAGTATTATTCGTTCAAAAAGCAATTTATTTGGCTTGACAAAACTTTTAAAATATATAATTCCTGGAAAAGCCCGAATTAAAGGTTCTTATATTGCAGCAATCAAATTAGTACGGTGTTTAATGATTGGAAAACATGAAGTATATAAACAGAGCACGTGAGGTATAAAAAATGAATTTAAAAGATGATCCATTCCTGAACATGTCAAATTCTATAATAAATTCTTATATTAAGGATTGGCAAGCTTCTAATAAAAAGATTATAGGATACTATTGTACTTATATCCCTGAAGAATTATTACATGCTGCGGGAATTTTACCCTATAGAATCCGAGCTACTGGAAATAAAGACACGGAATTAGCGGATACTTACATGGTTAGATTTACGTGTTCTTTCGTTCGAGCTACTTTGGACTTAGCACTAAAAGGAGTATATAATTTCATGGATGGGTTTCTAATCTGTAACAGCTGTGACCATAGTAGAAGAATGTTTGAGTTATTCGACTTAAAAGTATTTAATAAGGAGCGTATTGACAAGAAAATTGATAGGTTTTATCTCTCAATACCTCATATAATAACTGAAGAAGGATTAAATTGGTATTTAAAAGAAATAGAAGAATTACGCGAAGAGCTCGAGTTGGCATATGATTGTGAAATACCAAATGAAAAGCTAAATCATTCAATAGATATTTATGATCAAAATCGAAAATTATTGAGAGATCTTCATGAATTGCAAATTCAAGAATTTCCTAAAATTACTGGAACAGAAGCTTTACAAATTTCCATGGCAAATGCTTCTGTACCCAAAGAGATTGCTAATGAAGAATTAAAGAGGATTTTAAAGGATTTAGAAAAGAAGGAAGAAATGGATGTTAGCTCAAAGAAACGGATAATGCTCGTTGGAAGTGTTGTAGATAATATTGATTTTACTCAACTCATTGAAAATTCAGGAGCATTTATCGCATCAGATTTTATCTGTTTTGGAACACGCAATTTTCATGATTCCTTAGATAATATTGATTCTGGGGCAAACCCTCTTAAAGATCTCACAAAAAGATTATATTATCGAATTTCATGCCCAAGAATGATGGATGATCATGAAAATAGACTAAATTTTTTAACAGAGGAAATCAACAACGCTAATATTGATGGCGTTATTCTACAACATATAAACAATTGTGATTTACACGGCTGTGATAACATGCTATATACCCATGAACTCAAGGAACTCGATATACCCGTGTTAAATGTTGACCGTGAATCTTATCAAGCAGATACCACGCGAATGCAAACAAGAATTGAAGCTTTCATGGAAATGATTAAATAGAAGGTGCTTTAGATTTGATAAATGAAAGCCAAATGGAAAATCGAATCATTCCTTACAAGATGTTATTAAAGGCATTGTCCTCTACTCAAGAGTTAGTAGAACGCATTCTTCCCGAAAGTGGTATTCCTTCATTAAGAATAGGCTTGAAATACATGAAATCCTATTTAGAAAGAATTATTAAAAAAGCTGGAGAAGGTCTTCCAATTGTAGGATATCATTTCGCTCTTCCAGCAGAATTTTTAAGTTGTTTTGATTGTGTACCAGTGTGCATAGAAGGGACTTCATATTTTCTCGCTACATTATTATTAGGTGGAGTAGAAAAATACTATGATTTAATTGGTAATTGGGGACATCCTTTTCATACATGTACCTCACAAAAAGGAACGATGGGTATGACATTAGATGATTTATTTCGATTTGATGCAATCCTTACGCCCTCCGCGCCATGTGACTCAACTTGTGCGTCATACGGCTATTTCAAGTATGCTAAGAAATATCCTACCGTAATAGCTGATACTCCTTTTTTAAATGAAAGTAAAAGCCAAATATATTATGCAGAGGAATTAAGGAGAAGTCTCGTAGATATAGGAAAAATCATCAATCAAGAACCTGATTTCGAAAAATTACGTTACCATATTGAACTGGAAAATCAAGTTTTAAAGAAAAAAACTGAAATTTTTGAGCTAATTAAATCAACTCCCAGCCCCATAGAGAACATGTTTAATCCCGTATCAGCCGGGGCTACTATATTTATTTCTGGCACTCAAGAAAATCTGTCCTTCTATGATGAAATGCTAAACATAACCAAAAAGAGATATAGGGAAAAGAGTCATCATGGGGGAGAAGAACATATCCGAACGATATGGCCCTACATGTTAACCTTTTTTGATATCTCTCTTTGTGAATGGCTTGATCGCGAATTAGGATTGAGCATTTTAATGGATATCTTTAATTATAATTTTTTTGAACCTATTAATACAAAATCCGATTTAAATGAATTATTTTTAGGAATGGCAAAAAAAGCATTGGGATTTCCCATGGTAAAGCAATCTGCTGAATTTTATTATCCATTCATTGATGATTGTATTCAAATGGCTAAAGATTATGACGTAGATTGCTTTATATATACACAAAGTTTGGCATGTAAGCAATTTGGCTCAATTCCCACCATATTGCGTGAAGCTCTAATGGATGAACTTGGTATTCCGATGTTAATTATAGAATTTGATGTAGGAGATGCTAGAATGACATCTCTAAAGAAATTTAAAGAAAAAATAAACATGTTTGTACAAACTCTACTTTAAGAGAATGAAATTCAATCTGGATTGATGAAAAATGAATCGAGCAATTGAAACTAAGAATAGAATTATCCCTTACCAAATGTTATATGAAGCCATCTCAGGAACGCATAGTTTAGTCGAAAATATCTTGCCAGATCATGGGATTCCCTCCTTAAGATCGGGATTAAAACACGTAAAATCGGTTGTGAATGATTTTATCATAAAAGAAAGGGAAGGATTACCCGTAATAGGGCACCATTTTGCATTTCCCACAGAATTTTTATATGCTTTTGATTGTGTTCCCGTATGCATTGAAGCAACATCATATTTGCTTTCTGCATTATTACCTGATGGTTCAGAACCATATTATGATCTAATAACACATTGGGGACATCCATTTCATACTTGTTCCTCACAAAAAGGGACAATGGGAATGACTTTAGATGATTTATTTCGATTTGATGCAATCATTACTCCCACAGCCCCCTGTGATAATACGTATGCTTCATATCCATGGTTCCGCTATCATAAAAAAATACCCGTTATCACGCCTGATTTACCTTTTCTGAAAGCTGAAAAGAGTTACCCTTATCTCGGAGAACAAATAAAATTAGGTTTAGAAGA
>DAOUVJ010000126.1 GCA_030667705.1 Promethearchaeota archaeon
AAAAATAAGATTTCTATTTTGAAGAGAAAATTAATTTAACACAAAATACAATTAAACAAACAATTGATGATGAACTTGCTAAAGAAACGACTCGACTTGCTTATATCAAATCAGAAGACCAGAAATTTCACGAGTGTTCAAAGGATGAAATTGATAATTTTCTAAAAACGCTTTAATACTCCTTCTTTTTAAAAAAATTATTATCATTATTGTAATAGCAACTAGAGAAATAGAATTCTTGGTATGGTCTAATTAAATATAATTTTTATGATGCGATTATTTAATCAAGATAATTTATTGTTTATGAGCTAAAAATTATTGATCTTGGAAATTTCATTCTATCTATACCTGAATATAGGATTTAAAAAAATCTAATTACAATTTTTATGATTTTAAAAGAAAAATAAAAAAAAATTATTGGTATACATATATTATACTTACAAGAGATTGATATTCAATCTGCCCATCTACTATTAAGGTCCATTTTGCGTATATGATAATACTCCCCATTGATGGAGCTAAGTAACCAGTCAATACTAATCCTTCTCCAAAGAAAAGAGTTGTATCGATTACTGTAAAATTTACTCCAGTGAATGATTCAGTATCAATAAGAAACGTATAAGTTGAATTAATTGGGTTTAAGTAAGGAGGAACTAGTAAGGTATAGTTAACATCAATTTCAGTTGAAGTATAAATCGAAAGGTTAACCATGATATCCAAACCATCCGCTGTATAATTATTATCCGTGTTGAAAAGTTCAATTGTGAATTGAGCAGGATCGTTGGGATAGTTCATCGAAGTTTCAATATCAAAATCGTATGTTAAGGTAAGATTAGAATCACTTGTTTCTCCCGTTATGTTTAAGTTAGCATATGCAGCTTGAGCATCAACTCCGTATCCAACGTTTCTAGTGAGCGCCTCAACAAATCCGGCTAATTTTAAATCTTGTAAGATCCCCGCAGTGCTGTAAGTTGGGATATAGTAATATATTGACCCCGCAATAGGATAAAGCAAGATATTTCCATTTCGTGCACCCGCTATCAAAGAGATCTCTTGCGTAGCTTCTGATAAATAAGTTTGATTTGCTGATTGTGGTCCCAGAAAGCTAGAAGCAGAATTTCTCGTATGATAAAAGATAGCATCTCCAAAATTATCACCATGTCTCACGACATACATTCCAGCAAGTATGTTTGCTGTATCTCCTTTATATTCAACGAGGTCTAAACCAATATATTCAACCCCATCTCCTAGATCAGATTCAATATAGTATAGATCTCCCCCTTTTGGGCGTTCATGAAAATCTACCTCGCTCTTCCATACTGTTGGGTTATCCACATGATACTTGTAATTAGCTTCAAGTTGTATTTCGAATAAATCCTCTGGATATCGTAGTTGATTTTTTAACCAATCCATTTCACTGTCATCGAACCAATCTATTTCCCAATCATATATTGAATTCGACATGTAAATGCTCCATAATGGTGCTGTTGGATCATTATTTTTGTCTAATGATGGATTTTCATAAAAAGTCATTTCCCCATCAACAACATCAACTAGGCAAACACCAAGAAACCGTGAAACTGGGTACATTGCATAGGAACCAACATTAATATTGGTATATATTGAAACGGCATAATATAACTTTCCACTTTCGATGTTAAAGACTAAATACGGATCATTATCAATGGATAATTGTGGAAGTAAGATATTTCTAACTCTTGTTTTCACGTTTCGATTGATTGTGTAAGTGTTTTCTGAGCTAGTTGAATACGCGATGAGCCCTAGATTAATCTTTTTCCAAAAACCTTCTAATCCAGTTAACGTTCCATCGGGTTGTGATGAATATCTGAAGTCGAAATTATCCGTATCTCCCGTCCATTCAGTTCCTAATAAAATATCCGAATCATAAGCTCCTATTATCCCTTCTTGATAGTTTGTTCCAAGAGTTTGTAAAAACCTTTCACTTTCACTTTCTCCAAAAAAGATGGGATAATTCTGAGTAATGTTAAATCTTTCAGTAATATTAACTAATTCACCAGAAAATGTATCCATGGCTAGAAATCCTTCTACATGATCCAAAATTTCTGTGCTTCTTTGAACTGGATCTCCAGTAATTTGAGTAAATTTAATTGTTTTTGGAGCAACCCAATATTCTTTGCCATCAATATATATGATATCAGAATCAGCTAATCCCTCAAATGTAGATCCTATTGAGGCAGCTAGATACTGGACGGCAAAGGATTGATCGTATTGTCTTACTTGAGATACCATTAGCTCATCAGGAGTCGTTGTAGAAAGGCTGAAATTTTCAATACTTCTTTCCTCAAACATGTCCAATCCAGCACAATCTGAAGTCCACTCCACTTCTCTTTGATATTTTTTAACCCATTCTTGTTCAATCCAAACACTAGTATCATTTATGCTAATTGCTGGCCCGATGCTAATGAATAAGGGTATAACCAAAATGATCATCAAAAAAAAACCTACATATCCAATTCTTTTAATTTTTGGAATTGTTAGAATATAATTTTTTGAATCACGAGAATAATTAGATTTTCCATAATAGTAAATTAATAATCCAAATATTGGAAAACTAATAAAACCAATAATTATAGCCCATATTTGTATTAAACTTATACCATCTAATGCCTGGGTTGGAGTAGTAAAAAACCATAATCCAAATGCGAGACCTATAGCTATGAAAATATTCGCAAGGGCATAATAATCATTTCTCCTTAAATATATATTTCTAACAACATTTAGGATAATTCTGAAAATTACCACTAAAAACGTGAAATATATAATAGGCAAGACTAAATTACCATAAATAAATATCGTGATATAATCTTTACTCCCAGAATTAAATAGTACGCCAAATGCATCAGGAATTATTGTAGGTGATAAGTTCATCTCTCCATTTTCGATTAGATAAGCAATCCATGAAAAAGAGGCTGCATTAAAATCTAAGAGAAAACCCAAAAAGTAGAATAAAACAAACCCAGCACTCCACCAAAAGATTAGACTCTTAGCATAAGATGGTTTACCAAATCCTAAACGAGTTCCAATAGCAGTTAATAATGTTCTATCAGGAGGGATAGTCATGATGATACTTCCTATTACCGCTCCAATTAACGCTGTCTTGTTAAATAGGAAGTTAGTTCCCCAAAAATTCAAAAAATAAACATTAATAAAATCTGCATTTGCTTTATTTGAATATAATTGTGTTTGTAAGTTAATATCAGCATACCAAGAAGGCCATAGCCAAAAAATTCCTAGTGCTGCTAATACTACAATTGCTAAAATAATATATAATAAGTATTTTCTAACTTGGGGTTTTCTTTTTAATGGTTTATAATGAAAACGCCTTGAACCATCATTATTATTATTAGATATTCTTGACATTAAATCACATAATTTTTTGCTTAAAATTAAAAATATTAATTTCTTTTAGTTTTTAAAAGAAATTGCTTTAATATAAAAGATAATTACACAATAAGATAAGAAGTTACTTGAGTGATTTACATGGCAAAAAAAAAGAAGATACGCGAAGATTTTGAAATCGTTTTTAAAAGTGGGAATGAAAAGGAAATAAAAAAGATGTTAGACAAGAATCCTTGGCTTCTTGATGAGGTATCTTCTCAATTCGATGAAACACTGGGCATCCAAGAGCAAATTATCGCTGCCTTGGGAGTGATGGAAGATGAATTGGGGAATTCGGTTCCAATTGATGAGATATCATTTTGCTTAAAAGTTGATTTTGGAGTTACAAAAAACGAAGAAGATATAAGAGAGATCTTATTCGCCGTAGAAAAAATCGGTTTAGTGAAGAAGGATGCTAACGGATGGGGTTTAACACCATCTGGAGGCAAGGTTTGCGATGATTTCTTAGTCAAAAACATGAAAAAATTTAATTTTTAACCAGATTATATTCATTTTTACATGAGTTGATAGTCAATTTATCAATTACAATGTATTTTTAAAGTTATATGGAACAATAATAAATATCATATCTTTTATTCAATCAAGAAATTTTCTTACTAAGTATTATATCAGATGATAGAAATGGACGAACAAAACGAAAATGAGAAAGAAAAAGAAGTTACTGGCGAAGAGGGATTTGATCCTACTAAAGAAGCTTTTTTTTCAGATATGAATGATATGCAAGAAGAAATTATGGCTGAAGCATATGAATTAGTTAAACATGCGTTATCACTTTTGGAAGCTCATTATTATGATGACGCGATAGAAATTATGAGGCAAGCAATAGGGCTTTATGAACAAGTTAATCGTAAACAAGAAGTGGATGCATTATATTCAAAAATCTCCGAAATTCAACTATTGAAAGAAAAACAATTTAGGGAGCAAGAATTCGAGATTGAGGTAGATGAAGAAGAAATCTCCCAAGAAAGTGAAATTGTTGAAGATAAAAAGAAAAAACTCGAAATACTAATCAATGAGGCAGATGAATTAATCGAGAATCATCAATTTGATAAAGCACTTGATAAGTATGATGAAACCATTCTTTTATATCAACAATTGAATGATACTCATGGTCAAGAACAATTGAATAAAATGATAGAAGAATGTTATAATAAAAAGGCAGAGTATCTCCGTCAATTAAAAGTTCCTGAAACTTCAAGCGAAGATACAAAAGCAGATAAATTAAAATTATTTGAAGAGACGAAATTAAAAGAATCTCAAATTTCTTCCCAAGCCTTTGAATTAGTTGGAAAAGCTTCTGAACTTGCAAAGGGATATCTTTTTGATGAGGCATTAAAACTATATCATGAAAGTGTTATATTATTTGAAGAAATTAATTGGATGAATGAAGTTAAAAATATAAAAAAAATAATAGACGAACTCCAGAAGCAAAAATTAAATGTTGAAGAGACAGCAGAACAAGCTAGATTAGAACGAGAAAGAGTGAGACTAAATGCCTTAAGAAAAGAAGAAGAGATGATTGAACAATCCAAAAATATCGAAGAAATGCAAGCTCGAGCAAAAACACTCAGATTAAAGGAGCTTTCTGTAAAAAAACAGGAAGAAGATGAATTTCGATTAGAAATCAGTAATAATGTAGATTATGCGGAGAAATTAGTGAGAGAATATGAACTTGAAATGAAAAAGAAAATAAGACAAGGTTCAATTTTAGGTCAATCCGTTTATCCTGAAGTTATTACAATTTTTGAATCACTTAAAGAGATGGTAAGTCAAAGGGGATGGAATGATCAAGTCAAAATATATGAAACGCAGATTAAATTCTATAAAAACAAGCTTCTCCAAGATTTTAAACTTAGGGAAATTGAAGCTAAAAAAGCTGAAAAACATAAAATCTATGAAGATTCACTTAAAGCAACTAAAAAAGAAGAAAAGAGTGTCTTACCAACATCAGAAGATGTACGTTCTTTAGAACGACAGAAACAGGAATCACGAATCACAATCGACAATTTAATAAAATCAGCTGAGAAAATGGCACGAGAATATGATATAGCCTTTAAAAAAGCGATAAAAAAAGGTAATTTGGATATTATATCAAAATATCCTCAGATATTAGAAATCTACACTCAAGCACGAACTTTTGTATCACAAAAAGGATGGATGGAAGAAGCGGCCATTTATTCAACTCATATAAAAAAATATACTGATTTATACAACAAGGAGCTAAAAATACGCGAGATTGAAGCCAAAAAGATAGAAAAAGATAGAGAATTTGAAACAATGCGTATAATTCAGACAAGCGATGCAATGACTGATATTAAAATTCAAAAAATAAAGACTCTTGAAGAAGATCGGATCAAGGAGGAGGAAGCATTAGAAATTCGCAAGATAATTGATTCAATGGTGAAATCGGCTGAAAAAATGGCCCGAGAATATGATATAGCCTTTAAAAAAGCGATAAAAAAAGGAAATTTAGATATTATATCAAAATATCCTCTCATAATCGAATTGTACATAAAAGTTCAAACTCTCGCTAAAGAAAAAAACTTAGTTGATGAAGTAGCTATTTATTCAACACATATAAAAAAATATACCGATTTATACGATAAGGAGCTAAATATACGCGAGATTGAAGCCAAAAAGCTAGAAAATGATAAAGAATTTGAAGCTATGCATACAATTCAGGCAAAGGATGCTATAATTGAGACTAAAATTCAAAAATTAAGATCTCTTGAAGAAGATCAAAGCAAGCAAAAGGAAGCATTAGAATTTCGCAAGCAAATTGATTCAATGGTAAATTCGGCTGAAAAAATGGCACGAGAATATAATATAGCTTTTAAAAAAGCGATAAAAAAAGGAAATTTAGAAATAGAATCTGAATATCCTCAGATATTAAAACTTTACACCCAAGCACGAACTTTTGTATCACAAAAAGAATGGATCGAAGAAGCGACCATTTATTCAAGTCAGATAAAAAAATATACCGATTTATACAATAATGAGCAAAAAATACGCGAAATTGAAGCTAAAAAGCTAGAAAAGGATAAGGAATTTGAAGAATTAAAGAGGATTAATAAAGAAGATAGTGCCTATGGTTTCCAATTAGAGAAAATTAAACTAATTGATGAAAAGCAGAAAACTCAGAAAGAGGACGAAAATTTTGAAAATGATATAGATAATATTATTAATTCTACTCTAAAAGAAGCAAGAGAGTATGAAATGGCAATTAAAAGGGGTCAATTTGAGAAGGATTGTCCATATTTAAAAATTAGTAAATTATATGAGGAAATATACAAAAAAGTTTATAAGAGGGGATGGAAAGAAGAAGCTGAGTTATATAAAAAGCAAGTGGCTTTATTCAGAGGAAAATTTGAGAAAGATAACCAATTACGAAAATTAGAGTTAGAAAAAATTGAAAAACAAAAAGTCTATGAAGAGTCATTCAAAGTTAGCTCCGATGCAAAAACATCAAATATACAAAAATTACAAGAATTAGAAGGAAAAAGAAATGAAAAAGAGAGTCAACTTAACAAAGCAATGAATCTAATCAATGAAGCTGAAAATGCCGTTAGAAGTTATGAACTGAGTATTAAAAAAGATATTATCCTCATTAAGAGTCCGTATGATGATGCAATCTTAAAATATGAACAAGCTAAAAAAATATTTAAAGATATTGAGTGGGTTGACGAATCAAACCGTTTAATAACCACTATTAAATTTTATAAAGAAAAAAAGGTTAGGGATGATAACCTCAGAGATTTAGAGATGCAGAAACTAGAAAACGAGAAGAAAAAAGCAATTAAAACGGATCAAACATTTAGCAAAACAACAAATCTACAGGAAATGAGAGCTTTTAAATTCGAAACTAGCAAGAAAGAAAAAGATTCTGAGGCTGAAGTCATCTTAAATGGAGTAAATGAAGCCGAAAAAATTGCCAAGAACTATGAACTTGAGATTAAGAAAGGAATATTAAATGTAGAATGTCCCTATGAACAGATTATTGAAATATATCGAGAAGCTAAACTTAAATTCGAACAAATCGGATGGTTAGAACAAGCAGCCCAAATTGTAAATTCAATTTCACATTATCAGGAGAAATTAATGTCTGATAAAAATTTAAGGAAATTAGAGAAACAAAAACTACAGAAAGAGGGTGAGGAACTTCAGAAACTAAAGGTAGAAACTAAATTAGCACGTGAAGCTGAAGCTGAATATATGAAACAAAAAGTTCAGGCACTCGAATTAAAGAAGCAGAAGGTAAGAGAATACGAGTCTAAGAAAGATCAAGCTTTTGATTTGATGGATCTAGCAAAAAGAGATTTAAAACTTAACAAATTTGAGACAGCCATTAAATATTACAACGAAAGCGAAAAAATATTTTCAGATATTAACTGGAAAGAAGGAATCCAAATGGTAAAAGACTCTATAAAGGCTATAAAGAGGAAGAAAGAAAAATCAGAATATGAGAGAAAATTAAAAATACAACAAGAACAAGAAAAATTGCAGTATATAGCCCAAATGGATGAAAAAATTTCAAAGGCTCACGAATTAGAGAAAATGCAAGAAGATCAAAAACGACAAGAATTTCTGGTGATCCAGCGCCAAAAAGAGCAAGAAAGATCTATTTCTGAACAAGCATATAAATTATTAGAAATAGGAACTGAATTAAAAGATCAAGGTAAATATTCTGAGGCTCATGAAAAATATATCCTGGCGAGAGATCTATTCAAAAAACTGGGATGGACACATGAAGTTAGCCGAATTAACAACGATTTGCTCTTTATATTAAAGAGAGAAATGAAGCAAACAGAGAAATTAAAAGCTTTAAAACGAATTAAAATTGATAAGGAGCAAGAAATTGAAGATCTTTTAAAAGAAGCAGAGATAAAAAGGGAAGAGCAAGAAATAATTAAGAAAGAAGAAAAAAGAAAGAAACGAGAAGAATTTGTCAATGAGGAATGGGAACGAGCAGGTACGATCATTAAGGACCTTAAATATAATGAAGCGATTGTAGCTTTGAAAAAAGTAGGGAAAAAATTGAAAAAGATGGGGAAAGATAAACTTTTGAAACAGCTGAATAATCAAATAAAAGTTTTAGAAAATGCCTGTCAAGTACCAATTATTACTACGAGTGAACTCGAAAGGGGTGAAAACATGGAAAAATTCGAAGCATCATATCGAGGCTTAGATTCTGCTCAAATTTCACTTTCTAAGAATCAACACAGGCGAGCAATTTCAGAATTAAATGAAGTTAAATTTAACCTTCAAAATACTCTTGTAGGAATATCATTCATTCCTTTAGTTGAAGATACTATTAATTCTTTGAAGAGTGAAGTTGATGGGAAATCGAGTATTTCAACAATAACTAAACCTCAAGAAACAGAAATAGAAGAACCTGCTACAAAAGAAGAAGATTTAAGAACTCAAATTTCTACTCGAAGAGCTGAGCGAAAGAAGCGAATACAAGAACTTATGCGTCGCTAGTATAAGATAAATGATGATTTTTGTTTAGTAAGGTTTAATATATTTGTTAACCCCTTTTATTATTTGGGCTTCTCTTCTTTACTGCTCGAATCTTATACAATTCAGCATATAAATGACGATCCTTTATCATCCAATATTTACATTTCACTACTCCTTTTTGTATTAAATCATCAGGTATACTTTCATTTGTAATTATTCCCTCGTTATCATCTTTTTTATGAACATATTCATAAATCCATAGAGGAATCTTTTTTGTAGTTCCATACCCTAATTTATCATATACAGATTCGATAAATTCCTTTTTATCTGTACCTTGAATTTCACACGAAGATTTAACAAGTTTACTAATCGCTAATTGCCCTGGTTGAAATTTTTTATATATTTTTTTTACTTCAACATCATAATTATT
>DAOUVJ010000208.1 GCA_030667705.1 Promethearchaeota archaeon
ATTTTCAGGACAATGATGAACACAAACTCCACACCCGATACATTTATTTTCATCATCATGTGCTATTCCATCTATCAAAGAAACTGCCTCGATTGGGCACTTATCAACACAAATTCCGCAACCTACACATTTACTCTCATCTATTTTCGCAATATAAGAAGTTAACGTATGAAACGCAAAAATTCCACGATAATAGCTTTGAAAAAGAATACAACAGCACTTGCAGCAATTACAAATCGCATTTTCTTTCTTATCGAGACTAAAATCATCATGAAAAGTCTTATGAACAAGCCCCTCTTCTTCTGCTTCTTTTAAAACTAATTTTGCTTCATCTTTAGAGATCGGTTTACCAAGATTATGTTCAATAAAATAACGACCCATATTTCCAAAATGAAGGCACCTATATATATCACTCGATGTTTTGCAAGGATCGTCTAAGAGAGCCCTTTCAAGCTTACAAGGGCATTCGGAGATCGATATTATATCTTGTTCATCTATGATTTTAGAAGCTTCATGTAAAGGTAATACTTTTTCTTGAGGGGTAGTCAATTCTTTTTCGATTGGAATAATCCTGGAAAAAATAGGCATTTTATCTTTAAATATAGGTAATAATCCCTCATAATTAGTTTGAGTCAACTCAATTGCTTCTTTAAACATTTTCTCGTAAATACGTGCTAATTTCTTTTTTTGTTCAATTGGACGATCAAATTTAACGAGTGAATATTCAAATGTATCTGCAACGGGTGCTAACAGGCGATATTCCATTATATCCGTGTCTTCAATCGGTACGTCCATAAGGATTCCATTATCCATTAATGAATTTAACAATTTCATTATATTAGCGTCATTCATCCCTGTTTTTTCTTTTAACTCTTGAAATGTCAACTTCGGTTTCCTAAAATTAAGCAAAAAATTCACTTGCTCTTCATTTAAGAGCGTTTGGAGGAGTTCGACGAAAGTTTCATTAGCTTGGAAAAGTGGATTTCCACTTGCTCTCACAATCAATTTAGCGACTTTATACCATGTCTTTTCCGACATTTGAAATTACCTTAAAACTTTATTATATAATTGATATCTTTTCTTTTTGTATATATATTTTTTTTTTCAACATATTTGGATGTTAAAAAATCGCAATTCACTTCTAGCAACTCTTTTTGAAAAAGAATTAATGAAAGATCTTCGTCGTTTAAATGGTTTGAGAAATGCACTGGTTCATAGATATAACAAGATTGAAGAAAAAAGCATTATTAATGAAAAAGAACACTTCACCAAAGTTATTAAAAAATTTGTGCAAGATGTGGAAAGATTAATCGTTGAAAAGTATGGTTAAGATAAAGGAGATACAAAAGGAATTAGAGGATTTAAATCAATATCAAGTTGTAATCTATGGTAGTTATCTTTCTAAATATTATATTTCTGGTAGATCCGACATTGATATCGCCATTATTACATGCCAAAAAATTAAAGAATCTAATTTCAATACTTGGAAAAAGATAATGGGCAAGTTTAATGAAAAGTATGACATAAAAATATTCGAATTATTACCTTTATTCATTCAAATTGAAGTGATAGAACAGTATCAGGTTCTTTTTGGAGACGAACTTAATATTTCGGAATACTTTTACCATTACAGGAAAGTTTGGAATGATATGAAGTATCGAATTGAAGCAAATCAGTTTAAGAGCATCAATGAAAAAATAGTCTTGATAGAGAAAAGCAAAAAAAATTTTCACACGAAAAAAACGCCTAGATGAAAAGGAAAATTAATGAAGAATCAGCTTTGAGATAATTATATTAATAGTTGCCATCTTTAAGCAAATTTTTTTAAACAAAAATGTAATTCTTTAAGGAAACCAATCTCAAATTGAGCTCGATAATAATCTAGTAGTGATCATTTATCCGATATGGCTTAGACCTCCTGAATGAATTTTATTTCTCCTACGCAATTCCTTAATAATGCTCTGTATTAGATCTGTCATATTTCCTTCGATCCCAATCTTATTGTGATCCATTTTTAGGAGACCCTTGATCTCTTTGATTTCTGGTTTAGAAAAATATCTTTTTAACAAATGCCCCATCTTAAGCATTCTTAGAACAAAATAATCTGCAACATCAGGCATATCTACCCCTAAAGTTGTTTTCTTTATATCAGAAATGAGTTTCTGCTGAAAATCTTCTTGATTAAAATATAGTTTTGGATGTTTTATTGTTTCGTCACGCAAAATACCTTCATTAACATAATGTTTATAAATTTCCCTTTGATTAAACTGCCCCGTAAAAGCATTAAGAAGTTTAATGGCTCTTCTCATGTCATGAGGTCCTGCACCCCAAACCCCCTCGGATAACAAAAGTTTAATCGGTTCATCTAAAAACGGACTATTAGTATCACGATTAATTACTTGAACCTTTTTTTCCTTAAAAGAGATATTCCCTCTTAGAAATAAATCCACCAAGAAGCTTGTGGGTTGAACATCAGGGGTCATATCTAAATAGGGACGTCCTTTTTCTGCATAAAGCCGCAATAGCGCTATTTTTTCAGCAATTAACATGTTAAATCTTACATTATAGTATGTTAAACATTACATTATAGTATGATAATTCTCGTTATAAATTCTTTCAACATTAGGGATTCCTTTTTCATGACACGACACGTTGTTCCTAAAAGTTTTTAAGATCGATAATAATCTATTAGAATAGTGTAATCCAATTACAGAAGTGTACAATTTAAAATGTCAAAATACCAAGTAACAATTATTCCACAGGAAAATTATAATTCTCTGGAAATATCGGAAAAATTAGGAAAATATTTTGATGGTAGAGAGTACAATTTTGAAGATAAATCGATCTTAATAAAACCTTCATTTGTATTCCCCATCGATGATGCAACAAGAGCAATCGCAATAAATACACATGTTAATTTAGTCGCTGGTATCGTAAAATCACTTTCAGAAAGAGGAGCTAGACTCATTTATATCGCAGAAAATAAAACCATGGCTACTGCAAGATATGCTTTTGCAAGAGTAGGCATTAAAAAAGCAGTTAAAGGAATAAAAAATGTCAAAATGTGCTATTTAGATGAAAAGAAAAGAAAAAACGTAGTTGTAGAAGATCCCTTCATTAAAGACCACGTGATCAAATATCCTAAATTATTGGTGGATGATTCTATTGATTATTTCATCTCTGTGCCAAAATTAAAAGGAAATCTCTATGCTAATGTCACTTTAAGTGTTAAGAATAATCTTGGGTTAATTTCGAAAAAAGAACGATTAAAACATCATGATACCAGCTTACACGATCATCTTTCTGATATTACTCTCATCCGCCAACCTGATATTATCATTACTGATACCATAGTATCGGGCGAGGGAAACGGTCCATCTGAAGTAAAACCTATTAATACTCAAATGATGATAGTTGGAGATAATTGCCTCGCTGTCGATACAACATGTTGCTATCTAATTGGAATTGATCCTAATGAGATAAAACATTTAAAAAACTTAGCCGAAAGAGGAATAGGTCCAATAGACATTCAAGATATAGAACTAAATAATAAAGAGTATCTGGAGTCTAAAAAGAGTAAATTTACACCTGTAGATCGGAATCTTAATGTCCATCCAAATTTAAAAGTGTTCCAAGGCAAAGAAGACTGTTATCCCGGTTGCCCAGCATTTCTTCGAACCTACTTAGATGCCTATGGGAACAATTTAGGTTGGGAAACTCTGAGTGGAATGACAATTATAGTCGGAAACGACTTGGAAATTCCCGAAGAAGAATTGCAAAAATTGGAAAAACGAAAAACAATAGTGTATGGAGATTGCGTAAAGCAATACAAGGAGCATGGAGTCTTTTTTAAGGGTTGTCCCCCAGATTATGTCAATGCAATGTTTAAGATTTCAATCAAAACCACTTTACCTAACATTCCTTACTTTAAATATGTCTCATATCCAATATATCTAACAACGTGGATAGTCCATCTATTTCACAGGTTATTAATGATCTAAGCTTTTAGAAGAATGTAAAATAAAAGGAGCCGGGGAAATCAATATCATCCACGGTTATAAGCACGGGCAAGTTCTAAAGAATTACTTAAGATCGAATAAATTTTTAGTGGAAATGGCCCGTGAAGGATTCCGATTATAAATGAAAGCCATTTCTGATCTTGCCATATCGTCCTTTTTAATTTTTTAATCATAATAAGCTATTGATAAAAAAAGTAGCTCTGCTTTATTTTACAACCTGGTAAATCCAACTTAATGGAAATTTATTCAATAGTTATAGACAAATCAACGCAAGAATTCTCCTTACTGTCTGCTACATTAATGTTAATAATCTCGCAATTGATGTTTCTATTTAATTCTTCACCAAGATAAGGTCTACATTTTTTGAACTTAGGATTTGTTCTATAATAGATTCAACGATAATTAAATCAAAACTGAATTTGTTTTAGAAATTTAATAACCATAGTAGAAATATATATACTTTAGAACAATAATAATTATAAGAATGGAATCTCAGATTGAAAAGTATAAGGAATTAATATTAGAAATACTAAAGAAACATGATGTAAAAAAGGCTTCTCTGTTTGGTTCTATAGTACGAGAAGAAATGAATATAGATAGTGATATAGACCTTATAATTGAGTTCAAAGGAGATAAAAGTTTGTTAGATTTGGCAGCACTCAAAATAGAGCTAGAAGAGAAGTTAATATTGAAAGTAGATCTCTTAACTTATAATTCTATCCACCCGCTTTTAAAAAATCAAATCTGAGCTGAACAAGTTGAGATTTTATGAAGAAGAATGTTACAATCTTCCTTACTCATATTTTAGACTCAATAAACTTAATTGAGGAGTATATTAAAGGTAAAAGTAAACTTGATTTTTTAAACTCTAAACAATTACAAGATTCTGTAATAAGAAGGATAGAAATAATTGG
>DAOUVJ010000104.1 GCA_030667705.1 Promethearchaeota archaeon
CGTTTTGGTTGACTTAATTAATTTAAAGAAAGTGTAGGTTCTACAATGGCGGAATCAAGAATGAGTTTAAAGAAAAAAATGGTTAGAAGTTTTTTCCTCGCATTCGAAAAAAAAAGTAAAACTGAAGAAGATATTGAGAGCGAACTAAGCACAACTGGAATGAAATACATTCAAATGAAATTACCTGTAGAAAAAATAACACGTGAGTTTGAAGCAGAGATAAGCAGCAAGATTGAACATAATGTTATTAAAGCCAAAATCCGAGAAGCCACTGAGAAAGATCTTCAAATAGTCACAGAAATTTATAACAAGTCCTGGCTTACCTCTAGAACGCCATTTCGCCCAATAGAGAAAGCTACATTGAAAACAATATTTCAAGATCAAGATACGGTATTCTTGATCGCAAGAGTCTATGGAACTGACGGGGGATTTGTTATTTTAGACCTAGAAGGGCCTAATAAAGAATATGGCATTATAGCTGGACTTGGGATACTCCCCCGCTTTCAAAGAAAAGGTTTGGGGACAGTTCTTGGAATGGCTGCTTGGAATCATTTTAAAAAGTTAGGAGTGAAAGAACTAAGATGTGAAGTTTACCGGGATAATAGTGTATCCTATAATTTTATTTCTTCACTAGGATTTCAAGAATTTGGTGTAAAAGTTTATCGTAGTGAGGATTTTAATCTTGAGTAAAAACAATTCAATATTTCATGGAAGAATCCGAAGATCATACTTCTTGTAATTTTACAAATTACTTAAATTGTTGCGAATAACTCGTTCAATTTCGTCGTTAATTATATTCTTATTTCTAAGAATAGAGATTCCTTGCTGGATCTTCTTATCAAGGCTATTATCCTCAAGAATATTTTTATTTTCGCATGAAAATTCGAAATTGGATCTAAGTGCCATATCATCTTCAATCTTATCGTAAATCTGGTTTTTTAGCATTACAATTTCTTCAGAAATTTCATTAAAGATGTTATTGGGATCTTGATTAACGTATCCCGGAAATACAATACGCATTTTTTCTTCCATGGTATCATCATCTTCTATAAACATCGCATATAGCGGCATGTAAATCCACTGAATAGGTCTTGAAAAAATTTCTGCTTGATCGTCATTTAAAGACCAACTTATAAGATCATTTGCTTCTTGTAAACAATTATTTTGCTTCGTCTTGATTATTGTCTTTATTTGAGAATAAAATTCCTCAATTTGTTCTTTAAAAGTATTGATTTCAGAGATCTTTTGTTGTTTTTCGATTTCTACTTCAGATATATGTACTTCACGGGCTTGTAATTCTGAATTAAGTTGAGCACTTAAATCTGCCATTCTCTTTTTTGCTTGGTCATCAATTAGAGGCCCCCGTTCCTTAATTTCAATAAATTTTCCCTTTAATGCTGCCACTGTTTCTAAATACTTATGCCCTTCAATTCCCAAGAACTCAAAATGTTTATCAAATGTATTGATCATATCTTCAAATACTCGACTTCTGAGGGTGTCACTTTTTGTAAACATTTTATTCTTTTTAATAGGTCCCTCAAGTTCGTATTCTATTGTTTTAAATAATACAGAAATGCTTTCAATTAATTTTTTCTTTTCATTCCCTTTCCATTGCTCAATTTTATCTCCCTCTAAATTAAGTTGCTCTTGAACTGGAGAATTGTCAATTATTTTGGATGTCTTATTAATTTGTGAAGAATATCGTGTCTGAATATCTTTGAATTGAACATTAAGCTCTATTAACCATTTATCAACTTCTTTCCCAACTAAATCAATCTGGTTTTCCCAACGTAAAGCGTTTCCTTTCATATAATCAATCATTTTTCTATACTTTTCAGCTATGTCTAAAGCTAGATCTGTAGATAATCCCGAATCTAAAGGCATATAATCTGTGATTGGTTGATAATCGATTAACGGTAAAAGTTTAGCTAATGTTTGCAGAAATCCTGGATTTATTAGGCTTTGAATATTCAATTTTTGAAATTCAGATTCTTCTCCTTCTCCTATTTCTTCAGCAGCTATGTCTTTATAAGTTAACACTTCATTAATTTTTGAAAGTTGTTCAATTTTCGTTCGATTTTCTATATTTCGAATTAAATGCCCGATCAATGGTTGTCTGGGAGGATTAGACAATTTTCCTTTTCTGGAAAATAACATCAACCCATCCAGTATGATATGAGTGCTAATCACTCCTTGAATGCATAAAAAGGGCCATAATAATCGTGAAAAGCTAGTTATTTTTTCATTATGTTTCTTATCCTTAGTTAATAAATAAAAAGCTAACGCTAATTCATCATTTCCATTAATTGGTGGAATATTTGATGGTGCATTAAATAAAGTCAAGAGATATTGACTACCATGAATAGACAATTTTTATTCGCCTCTAATGTTATTTTAAAGCTAAGTTGTTTAATGTATTATTATTAATATTCAAGTTAATTAATACTAAAAATTTTATACTTTTATTCTATTGCTTATCGATTTTATATAAAAAGTATATAAATAATTATATTAGATATTATTTGAGTTATTTAAGCTGTTCATAATTATTCGCAATAACAATTAGCAATAATGATAATAATATTAAGAGCGGTGATAACGTAGCACTTACATGTGGGAATCCTAGCGAACTGAGTAATCCTTGTAGAATTCTACCTAAGAAGTAAATTAAAAATCCAATAGAGTTTAATGCATAAGATCTTCTTAAAACACCAAAAGTTCGTATGGCTAACGATAAATACAAGAACGGGATGATAGCAACAAAGATGGGTAATAAAATGAAATTTAAGACAGTTCTCCCTACTGGATATCCGAAAATTGTTACTAAGCTTGATTCACTTACTCCATACTTATCTACAAACTCAGGATCCATTAAAAGTGCATCAGGTAAGATAAGTGCTGCTACTCCAATAAAAATCGGTATGCTAATTAAAACAAATTTTAAAGTTATGCGCACATTTTTCTTTCTAAGGATTTCTTTTATCTTGTCTTTAATACTCGTTCCACTCTTACTCTCAGTATTTTCAGCAAATGGTGGAAATATAAGAATTCCCAAAATTACCATCAAGCAAGCTATTCCTAACCAGGTAGATAACGTAGCGAATCTGTAAAAAATCATCAACATTTCAACTAATTCTGCATCACTCAGTACGATTACTAATTCTGGGGCATAAAAATAATATATTATGAAAAAAATTCTTCCTGCTGCCAAAAATACAAATAATAATGAAAAAAATAACCAGTACGCTTTCTTGGATGTTCTAAATCGCATCAGTAGGAAATAAAAGAAAATTAATACATAAAAACCTACTATAGCATAATATAGGCCTGATTCTATACCGTCCCAGATTGTAAAAAACTGAAAAGGGGTGTCTTGATAAATCATGATTAACAAATAATTATTTTAGTTATATATTTTGAACTGACAATAGAATATTTATAATAATATCTTTTGTTTATATAAAAATTTATTTTATTACTTCTGATTATTGGATTCTTAAAATAGAAATACAAATATTATATCCATTATTTTAAAAACAATGAGTTGGAGTAAATAAAAAAAATGAAGATTGAAGATAAGATTGAAACGTTTAATTCTTTGATTAAGAGAAGGGGGTTCATATGGGGACCCTCACCAGAAATTTATGGTGGATTAGCGGGATTTTATTCTTATGGACCAGCGGGAATGGCTCTAAAAAATAATATCTTATCTATATTTAGAAGAGAGTTAAGATATTTTGGTTTTGGTGAAGTAGAATGCCCTACCATAATGCCTGAGATTGTGTGGAAAGCTTCTGGACATTTAGATCGTTTTATTGATCCCATTTTAAAATGTTCAAAATGTGCTACTCTTCTGCGAGCAGATAAATTTCTTCAAGAAGCATTCCCAGATCGAATGATTGATGGGATGTCTTATGAGGAAATGGAACAACTAGTTAAAGCTAATAAAATAACTTGCCCTAAGTGTGATACTCCATTTGGAAAAATTGGGGAATATAACCTCATGCTTAAGACACAAGTAGGTGCAGGAAATACGGTTTATTTGAGACCAGAAACAGCAACAACAACCTATCTTCTATTTAATCGTTTAAATCAAGATGCGAGAAGGCAATATCCTATAAGAGTTTTTCAATATGGAAAAGCGTATAGAAACGAAATTTCACCCCGGCAACAAATCCTTCGCATGAGGGCATTTGACCAATTCGAATTACAATTTTTTATAAGTAAAGAACAAGAAATGGAATTTGAAGATTATGAGGATATTAAAGACACCCTTTTACCACTCCTAGATTGGCAAATGCAAGATAATAATTTGAGTGAACCAAAAATGACTCCACTTGATAAGGCTATATCAAATGGAACATTGAAAAAACCAGCATTTGCTTATTGCATGTATTTAGGATACTACCTTACGAAGATTTTAGGATTTACTGATGATATGATAAGGTTAAGGCAACATTCCCCCCATGAAAGAGCTCATTATGCTGATGATGCTTGGGACTTAGAAATTAAGACTAACCAATTTGGATGGGTTGAAATTTGTGGAATCCATGATAGAACTGATTATGATCTTAAATGTCATGGTAAATTTGCGAAAGAAAATTTTGAAATTGCTATGGGATCAGACCCAAAAAATAAAGAAATTCCTCAAATCCTTGAGATAGCTTTTGGTCCTGATCGAATTATTTATACCTTACTTGACACTTTATTTGAGGTTGAAGAAATCAAACCTACAAAAAAGGATGATCAAAGGATTGTCTTAAAATTAGGTTTAGAATTAGCTCCAAACACAGTAGCAGTTTTCCCATTAAAAAAGAATGAAGAAAGAATTAGATCTCTGGCAAAGAATATCCATAAAAAATTGATTGAAAATAGAATAAATTCTTTTTATGATGAAAAAGGTGCAATTGGGAAGTTGTATCGTAGACAAGACGAATTGGGAACTCCTTTTTGCATTACGGTTGATTTTCAATCACTCGAAGATGATACAGTTACTATTAGATATCGAGATTCAATGAACCAAGAACGTATTAATATTCCAGAAATTTCAAATTTTTTGAAAAAATAAAAATAAACCAATAAAACATATTGACATATCATTAAAAAACTGAAGTTTGCAGAAAAAAATTTTAAAGAGAAGAAAATTTCCTAAAATGATACATAGTATAAAAAAAATAAAATAATAGTTATCAAGAGTTTAACATGAATTATATCACTAATATTACACCTCATTTGAGGAGGAATAAAAACCGAGACAATTTCAGGATGATTTTGTCTCTTATATTAATAACTTTTATGATAATCAATTTCCTTTATATTTCACATAATAATTATCAAAATAATATACAATTAGTAGAACCTCCTACCCCAGAATTATATGATGAGAATGAAATGGATTTAAATCCTTCTGCGGGGACTTCATTATTTCAGGACCCTTTCACAGTTAATTTTGATAAAATCTGGCAATTTTTTGATGGAAAATATCTGACTGAATTAGAAATGGGGGTAGACACCTATTTTAGGTCGGGAAATGCATCAGGAATAATTACAGATGATACAGTATATCCAATAGATACACTAACACTCTATAACACTCTGTTGCGGGATGATTTAGATTGGATGGAATTATATGAGAATTATTTAACATTAAAAACATCTCCCTTTTGGTATGAAGGGGAAGCTAAATTTTCTTATGGTTTTGTAAGTTCAGTCGATAATTCTACTAGGCAAATCAATGATGATCGTAGATCTTTAATTGATAATTTGATGCCAATATCGATGCTTATTGAAAATATGGGTGCTAATATTGCATCCATATATAATTCGAATCCACTTCAGTATCCTTATGATTCGATTGAAGAGATGTTTTACTTAATAAATTCTTCACAATTTTGGGATGCTACTAACGTAGGATTTTCAGAATACAATTCTACTGATTTTACTGAAAATAAAGATACAAAAAGCAATTTATATGCAATTTTAGCTACTCTGCAAATTAGGAACGCATATGAACAGTTAGGTTTAAATCCAATTATTAAGAACAGAGCATATGAATTAGCTAATATAACAATGGATATATTACTTAATAATATGTGGGATGATTCTGATGATGGTTTTTACAATTTTGCATGGGATGATTGGAGTACCCTTGGTTTATCTGGAGCTACTTACAAGTATTTGGATACTAATGCGTTGGGAATCATTACCTTGCTTGAGTATTGGTTAGAAACTGGAATGACGGATTCAACATTATTGGATAAAGCAATAGCCACCTATGAAAAAATAGAACAAAATTTAAAATATGGTACAAATAATGTTTATAATTCTAGTGTTGACCGAATTTGGCTCCCTATAACATCAAAAGTTGATCTTGAAGCAAATTCGCTCTTTATGCTCGCGTGCTTGAAATTATTCGAATTAACGGGAAATATAACATTTTACAATACTGCTTTTGATCTTCATGATGCTTTTGAAAATAAATTTTATGACTCCTCTGTTAATGCATATGATAACTCCTACTTTACTCCCATAGATGATGGAAAAAACCTAAACGCAAATTTAAAATTAATTGATGCCTATATGAAAGCATTTGAGATTTACAGTAGCACATTTTTAGAATCTTCATTTAATGTTTCTTCAGAAGTACCAGATTTCATTTTTAATGAGCACGAATTAAATATTGATACTATTTATCGAGGAGAAAAAGATTTTAATTATTTTAATTACACAACGATGAGTTATGAGACCTCTCAACTCCAGTTTAATATAACATCTGCTAATGCAACTTATATATTTAAATATCCAAATGGAACTTTATTCGAAATAGTGAATCAAGTGATTACAGGAAATGTCACGACCTTCAAATATGCTATTAACGATAGTTTGCCAATTGGGCAGAATTATAACTTGTATATTTATGCAAATTCTTCAATGTTTGGGACTGCTCAAATATTAAAGAATTTTAATGTTATTTCGGGTTTAGTAAATCATACGATTTTGGGATTGCCCGATATATTATATCAAGGACCAACCTTAAATATAACACTTCCTGTAAATAATACGCGAAGTGAAAATGTATCTTTAACTATAACAATGGAGGAAGGCGATATTGTTACTGAATCTCAAATATTATTATTTCCTTCCATGGTATTAACAAATGTTTCTTTTAATCTAACAGCAAGGTTAGGTGCCTTCATTGGATCTCATAATATTTCCTTTAGATTTGAAGTAGGTAATATATTATATCTAGAAGTCATTAAGGTTGTGAATATTGGTCATTCTTTTGATTACGCTGATTTAATACATGAAAATAAAGTAGTTAAAGGCCAAAGCATCCAAGTATCCTTAAACATGAAAAATTTCTTACCTAACAGTACTCAATCCATGAATGTAACTTTTAGGAGTCCGTATATCCAGAATATAAAGGAAGAAATCACTTTGCTCGATAATGAAGTAAGACTTCTTTTATATAATTTATTAGTTTCTGAAGATATAGTTGAGGAATCCATAACTATAGATATGGATATCTCCAAAGGGGATACAATCTATTACACAAAATCAATTGAAATAGAAATATTGCCTAGCTATGAAGTATTAAGTGTATTCTTTCCTCAATTTGTCGCACAAGGTAATACTGCTTCATTTACACTTATTATAAAAAATAATAAAGAAACTTCCGAAACCTTTTCTTTATATGTTAATGGAGAAAAATGGACCACAAACATAAATGGGTTAGCTCCTGGTGAAAATCGTATTATTGCAGAAGTGATTCCGACTCTAATCCCATATGATTTTATAGCGAAAACTTTCACATTTGAACTAAGAGATAGTTTTGGAGAGACAATTGTACAATATTATTTTGAAGTGTCAATCGAACTTTCCCCTACAAATTTAATACTCTTTTACGTTTTACCAATACTCATCCCGGTTGGGATCGTTTTATTTTATAAAAATAAAGAACTAAAGCACAAGCTATTAAGAAGATGATTAAAAATGAAGAATGCGAAAAGAAAAATTGGTAGGATTTTAATTATCTCATTTGTAATTGTATCAATTATAAGTACATGTCTCGTTCCTAACGCAAACCAAAAAATCACTTCTCAAGATTTTGATGAGAGTGATTTCTTAAATGTTTCTGATAATGGCTCATACCTAAATTATTCGGCTATTACTCGAAATATTACCAGCGCCTATCGAGCGTTCGATCCTGTAAGATTTTCAGTAAATACTTCAGGATTCTCTGGAGCTAATTCAACATTTATGAGAATAGAATTTAATGATTTTACTCCAAGGGAATATGAAATGGAGAGAGAAGCGGGAACAGATAATTTTACTTATGTCTATATTCCTGAATATGATACACCTTTAGGGTTTCATAATATTTCTTTTGGAATCTTTGATGTATCAAAAGTACAGTTAAATGATCAAACTACAAAAACCAATATTACTATTATGTCGAATTACCTAGGATTTCTAAACGGTACCGAATATGAGAGAAATCAAAAAGTATATGGTGAAGTAATTGTAAATAATTTTGGTCCTTATAACTTGGAATGGAATGTTGCTGTTGTAGATAATGTTAATGAATCAATTCAATCCACTTTGTATGATCTTGGCATGGATATCGATCATTTCACATTTAATATTACAGATCGTTTTGAAATGTCTGATATTAACTACTACGTTAAAATTAACATGTCAGATACAATAATCATCAATAAAGTAGTGGCAACTTACATACCATTTGAGGTATTAGCAACAGTTCCTACCATAGTGGAAGCTTCAATTAACTTTTCTCTAAATCCCCTAAAAAGGGATGAAGATTGTGTAATCAATTTAAACGTGACAGATATCGATCCATTGACAGTACCTGAAAATATTACAGTCACTTTGAAATTACAGGCGCCTGATGGCCAAATTTTGTCGCCACTAACTTTAACTAATAATGAAGATTGGACATTTAGCAGGACCTTTTCAATATCTATAGATAGACCTGTTGGCATATATCAAGTGACTATAGAGGCAGAAGACCAGTATGGGGCAATAACTACTTATACATCAACACTTTATGTAGAAAATAATGCCCCAAAAATTCATGATTATTGGATTAATAGTTTAACAATTGAACAACAAGTTTCAGTCAACTATGGTAATGATATTATTTTCACATTTAATGTTTCTGATGTAGAAAACACTATCGCTTATATTACAGTGTCGTTATTGGACGAAAATGACAATTGGTACATTATTACTAAACCTTATAGCTCTAATATGGAAGTAATCATAAGAACTGAAGAATTGATATCTGGTATCTGGTATGTATATCTTTCAGTCATAGATGCTGACGGTACCGAAACTCAAATCACTGATGATATCAATATTGGACCAAAGGAAATTAGAATCATACCCGATTTAATTTCGACAAACCTTCCTTGGATAGCTCTATTTTCGGGATTAGGTATAGGAATAATTTTTGGTTTTGGCTTTGGTTATAATAGATATAAATCAGCAAGTACCAAAATGCCTAAAGAAAAACAAAAAGCAAGTAAAAAAAAGGAAAAAGCGAAAAAAACTCCGAAACAGATAAAAAAACCGGAAGAGAAAATAGATACTGAGAAACCAGATGATACGGAAGATAAAACTGTAAAATCTGAAACTAAAAATGACACTCAAAGGAAAATCAAAAGAAGATTAAACTAAATCTTTTTCTTATTAATTTGAAACTAAAAAAAAGAGATAAAAATTTAAAATAAAATTATAATTGATTTATTTCTTTTACTTTTTCATTATTTTAATATATCGTACAAGCGATATTGAAATTTACCTAATTTTCCCCCGTAATTACCCGCACTAATTCTTTTAACTCCATCAATTTTAACAGCTGCTTCGATTCCAACTTTCAATGCTTTTATCAATGCTTCTTCTGTAGCACCATCTAAGATTACTTCATATACACAATTCTCATTTTCTTTTAGCAATGAGCTGTCAATTTTAGTTCTAAGCGTAGGACATAAGGGATCATTTGTAGAGGCATTCAAAAATGAGTAATTAGAGCCAACCTTGCTTCCAGATCTAGCAACACCCCCCGGAAATGGGGCAATAACGTTCTCAATACCTTCCATAGCATTAACAGCAGCTTCCGCGCTTGCAAGTCCAGCGTCTTGGCTTTCTGCCATTATTAAGAAATTCCCACCTGCTACTCCTTTTCCAACTTTAAAAGTACTTTGAACCACAAATTCTCCATCCATTACCGGTATGCGCCATGCTTCAAAAGGAAATTGACCTTCTACCTTTTCCTCAAATTTATCTCCAAAGAACTTAAGTTTATATCCCGTTTTAATTTCAAATTCTTTTTCAGGGACTAAAGATCCATTTAATGCGTCAAAACAAGCAGTCGTGGGACATGTCAATATACATTGACCAACTCTATTTAACAAAACACCGTCCATTTTATCCTTCTTTGTTTTAAAAAACATCAATACGACTCCAGGTCGTTTATCCGGCGTTTTATCTGCAGATAAAACTACATCAATTCCTGCCTCAGAATCACAATGAATTGTTGAAGTTCCATATCCAGTTGCTACTTGTGCTGCAATATTTACCCATCGCTCATTTTTGGCCGTTACTATAATTCGGGTGAAAACCGCCCCAAATGCTTCACAAAACGTGTCTTCGATCTCTACACCATTCAATTCCATTATTTAATCAACATTAATATTTTGTAATTTAATTTAAATTTTATAGGTTTTAATAGAGCGCAATAATATATAAAATTTTTAAGAAAAAAAAGAGAGTTTATTATTTTTTTGGGGCATTATGTAGACAATTGATCATCTCAATGATAAATTTAATTAAAAAAAAGCAACAGAAACAATTGCTCAACTGGTAATAAATTATGTGAGTTATAATTAAATAGAGTTGAACTCTCTACTTGTCAGTAATAATTAAATAGAGTTGAACTTATAAGAAATGAATATAGAGGGAAAAATCTGCATCATCACGGGGGCTAATTCTGGTATTGGTAAAGCTACGGCAA
>DAOUVJ010000215.1 GCA_030667705.1 Promethearchaeota archaeon
GCCGAATTATGGTTTACTTTTTTAATATGTGGAGATCAATATCCTATTATTTCAAGTTTAGAATTTCAAGGCTTATTGACAGCATTTACAGCTCTTAAAAAAGAGGAAGTTATTTCTAAAATTAAAGAATTATTGAAAACAGATCCAAATTTTTTTCAATATATTTTAAAAATAGTTCCAATTGATTTTGTATGCGAAACTAATATTGATGTCATAAAAGAAATTGTCCAAAGGCATCATAAAGAATATATCAAGGAAGATGAATCCTTTCGAATTGAATTGAAAAGACGAAATAATGAAATTATTAATAGAACTCAGTTAATTAAGGTTGTTGCAGATATATTTAACAATAAAGTAGATTTGGATAATCCTGATAAGATAATAAGGATCGAAATTTTAGGAAATTTTTGTGGAATATCATTTTTACAAAAAAATGAGATAATAAAAGCTCCTAAAGAGAGTCAGGAGATTTAATTAACCTTTATTTTCTCTAAACTTAAGAGTGCCATTTTTTCACATATTAAATCATTTAATACCTTGTATAAATTAATTAAATCTTCTTTAGTGGGTGTTTTCGATAATAAATTTAAGCCATATGTTTTTAAGACAACAGAAATTTGATTATCAGATATTTGGAAATAATCTTTGACTCGTTTAAATTTATCATATTTTTTTTTATTCAAATCAAGAGTCAAACATTTAGCATTTAATTTTTGAAGTATGACTTCATCTATTAAGGAAAGCTCCGTTGAAGAGGAGATTATGCAATATGTGAGTTATTTGTTGGATAGGTGTATGGATTTCAATCCAAAATGATTTAAACTTTGCTTAATTTGTCTTTTTGTCGCTAAATAAAGAATAAATTCTAAATTTTTTTGATTTGATATGTTTATTCCATTATTAAATGCTTTAATTGTAAAATAACAAGCGTTAAACACGTGTTCTGAGTTTAGGATGAGTTCATCATTAAAAAATTGTATCATGGATCCTTTCTTGTCTTTTTGAATATCCTCAATTAATTTAAAGAGATCCTCCAAACTCAAGGAGTTTAATCCCATTTGGATTTTGGAAATACCAACACTATATTTCAAGTCGAGTTCATTAATTATAATTGATTTTGTAATCATACAGGAATGCTCCAATTAAGCCAGATTGGCATATTAATCATATTAATCCTTATGATAATTAAAATGGATAGTAAGGCTAATAAATAAAACGTGAATATCCAATCTTTAGCTGTGTATTTAATTGTAAAATAATATGTCCGTTTCTGTTCACTTCCAAAAGCTCTTGATTCTAACGCTTCTGCAACATTAAAAGCTCTATTTATAGAGCTTATTATTAGAGGGACTAAGAGAGGAAATAGATTTTTCACTTGATTAATTATACCTTTCTGTTGCATTTCATACCCTCTGCTTTGTTGTGCATCCATAATATTTTGGGCTTCTATTGCTATAGTAGGAACAAATCTAAATGCTAATGAAAATGAGAAGGCAAATTCGTATGGAACTTTCATGGAGATTAAAGATAAAGCTAAATCATTTGGATCAACAGTTAAGAAAAATATAGAGAATGCGGATAGCATTATCGATATTCTAAGAACCATTGCTATTGCAAAATTCAATGAAATAAATAACGTATTTAAAAGAATTATGATGATAAAGAGAAACGACATGCCTTTTAAGCTTTTAAACCATGATTTGAATAATCTACCAAGAAGTATGAGAGGTATTAAGCTAATAAACAATATAAATAAGGGAACTATTTCATTAAACATTAAAGCATTTATTGTATAAATAATAGCAAATAAGAGCTTAGCACGTGGGTCAAGGTTGTGTATAAAAGTATTCTTCTTTAAAAATCTAAAAGCATTCAAAAATTGTAAAGACAATTAGTTCACCTCTTTTTTTTCCGTCTCAAAATAGTTAGAGAGGAATTTTACCATATCTCCTTTCGTTATAATTTCATCAGGTACTTCCAATCCTAAGGTTTTCAATCCTAATTTTAATCTAAAAACTTGAGGTAATATTAATGAGGAACGATTAACAAGAGTTTCATTAGTCAATAATCTGTTAGTTGGTCCATCTGCGAGTATTCTTCCTTTAGTCATTAAAACTACTCGTGGAACATGTTCAAATGCAAATTCTATATTATGAGTAACCATAATTATCGTTTTTTTCTTCTTACTCTCTTTTTCAAGCATATCTAGAAAAATTTTAATTTCATTAGCATCTTGACCGAGAGTTGGTTCATCAAATACCAAAATATCAGGATCACGGCACATAATTGAAGCAATCGCTAATTTTTTTGATTCGCCTCCTGATAAATTCATTGGTGAACGATCCGCATATCTTTCAAATCCATATTCATTTAAAATAGTATTAGTTTTCTCTTCTGCTTCTTCTTTACTTAAATCCAAGCTCTTCAAGGAAAATTTTATTTCTTCTGCTACAGTATTTGAAAATAATTGATGCATGGGATTTTGAAAGATTATTCCTACTTTTTTTGATAATAAACCTATTGTGGAAGTGATTATATCTTCTCCTTCAATCAAAACTCGACCAGATGTAGGTCGAAGTAATCCATTTAGCATTCGAACTAAAGTTGTTTTTCCGGCTCCATTTTGCCCCATAACTGCAATAGTTTCTCCTTTATTGATTTTAAGATTTATCTCCTTTAATGCTATCGTTCCATTGGGATAGGAAAAATTCACATCTTGAAAACGTATCAATGAATTCATCTCATTTAACATTTTTTTGAGCACACCTTTTTAATGCTTGTTCAAGAGATACGGGGATAGATTTTTGGTCTAAATCTAATTGTTTAAAGATCGAATAGATTACAGGTTTATTTATATTCAAGTTATCGAAAATCTCACTTTCTAATACTTTTTCAGTTGAATCATGAATAAGAATTCTCCCCTCTTTCATTAAAATAATCTCATCAACTAAAGATATTAGCAAATCTAATCTATGTTCACTAATTATGATGGTAACCTTTTTTTCTTCTTGTATTTTTTTTAATAAATTAATAATTTTTTGAGCATATAGAGGGTCTAAACTAGCAGTAGGTTCATCTAGAATGATGAGTTTTGGTTCTAATATTAAAATAGAAGCAATCGCAACTCTTTGCTGTTCTCCCCCACTCAATTCAAATGGAGCTTTAGATAAAAGATTTTTAATTTCAGTTAATTCCACAACCTCTTGGATTCTTTCTTTTATAAGTTTAGGGGAAATTCCAAGATTTTCCAATCCAAAAGCTAGTTCATATTCTACGTTCATTGTGATTAATTGATTCTCAGGATTTTGAAAAACAACTCCTACTTCAGAAGAGAGAGCTGCTATGGGTGTTGAAGTTGTTTCTCTACCTTTTACTTCAACCATCCCCTTATAATGACCTGTATAAAATTGCGGAATTAGCCCATTCATACACCGTATTAAGGAAGTCTTTCCTGAACCGGTTTCTCCAGCCAACAAAATAAATCTATCTCCTTCAATTGATAATTTAATATCATTTAAAGCATAGATCTCATTTCCTTTATACCGAAAATAAAAATTATGAAACTTAACTAAGCTCATCGTGTCAGTGGGTCTATTTTTCTTTTAATTATAACGAAAGGTCGTTAATTAAAGTTTGTTTTATTTCATGTATCAATTCATCAAGAATTTCATCAGTTCCATCTTTAATGTGTACACTAGCAGCCCCATTATGACCGCCCCCGCTACCTTGATGTAAATTATTTAAAATTTTACCAAGATGTAATCTTGATTTCTTACATACGTCATTTTTTGCCCTAGTGGTTATTTTAATACCGGTTTTATCTCTTGAATATACAATACTTACATCAAATCCAACGTTTAATAAAGTAGATGCAACCGTGGCCCTAAAATTGCTCACTTGGGTTATACCAATTAACCAATCTTTTACTCGAATTAATTTTACTCTTTGTAATCCTTTAATTTCAGCAATTTTCTCTGAGTTGTCTTTTTCAAATTCTAATAACTTCTTAACTTCTTGAAACTCAATTTTGGGTGTTAGTAATCTTGAAATAAGTTTTATTGAATTATTATCACCATATTTAAAAAAACCTGTATCTGTTAAAATACCCGCTATGAGAAGAAAAATGCCCGGAGGAGATAATTCTAAAGAATATTGGTTGAAAAATTCATATATTATTTCTGATGTAGAATGTCGAGTATCATCTATTAAATTCAATGGGGAGCCATTTGGATTTAAATTTAAATGATGATCAATGAATATGAAGGGAAGATCCAGATTTCTAAGATCGTTTACTCCATTAATGATTATTTGATCATAATTATTTGTATCTAAAATTATTATTACATCAATTTTAGAAAGATCGTATTCTTTATCACCA
>DAOUVJ010000084.1 GCA_030667705.1 Promethearchaeota archaeon
ATTTTTTTAATGGAGGGACATCGTATTGTCTATCTAATCCTGTTGCATCTATTCTTGATTCATTCATAATAATCTTTTTCAGCTATTAATTTCAAATTATATTATTAGAATTTCTAACAATGTTAGAAAAAAAGTTAATAATAGAAGATTTGTCTAAATTCTATAAAAAGATTTTCACACTATTGAGTTTTGGAAAAAAAAAATAGAACAAATGAAACAAGGGAAAATAAAAAAATAACGCTTTTTATTTTACTTCTTCTTATATTTCTCTAAAACTCTTATTACTTTTGAATAACTATTTTCATTCCCAAAATTATCTTTGATAGTAAAACTAACCTTATAACTACCTGGCTTTCGAAAGTTGCGAATCATTAAAATACTATCACTTGTCATACTGTCTTCGATCTCCCATTTAAAAGAAAGTATAACGCTTTCTGGACTTAAGAGTACCGATGGGACAAAAATTGCCATGACGCCAGCAGTTAGTATCTCAGGTACTACATAAAACGTTGCTGAGGGAGAAACCATTCCCTCTTTTTTCGTAATAAACTGACTTATATCAGTTAAGTTGCCATCCGCAATTTTAATATCATGAGTGGGAGTTGCTTGAATTTTGTCAATTATTTCGACATGAGCTTTAATTGAACGTTCAAGTTGATCCGGAGTAATTAAATCAATAGTATCTAATTTAGTATGATATAAAATTGGTTTACCAATTATCAATATTGATGGTACATCTTTCTCTACAAATGGGGGTAGATCTGCTACTGGGAATGAACATGCTGAGACATAAACAGCAGGTAATAATTTATATTTCATAACAGCATCTAGAGTAAAAGAAAGGAGCAAGGGATTTTCAGTGATAAATAGTCCTCTCCTCTCATCTAATCTAGTAGGAATAACACCTTCATTTGCTCCATTATAGTAACCATTGCAGCCAAAACCATCCAATAAGAAGTAGGTTGTTATTTTTGGTAACATTTCCTTGTGCATTTCTACAAATAATTTAGAGCCAACTGAGCCACACTCATGACCAGTCCATCCCACAAAAAGCATTGTTTTCTCTCTCATTTCTTGAGGAATTTTTGCATAATGTTTTGCTAAAAAAATTAACCCTGAATTAGCTGCAGCATTGTCTAAAGCTCCCGAAAAGGTTGAGTCTGTATGGGCTCCAATCAATATAATATCCTCAGATTTACCGGGAAGAGTCCCAATAATTGTATTACTAGTTGCTGGTGCTTCTTTTGAAATTTCGATGAAATTTACATTCAATTTTCTATGATATCGAGTACATAAATGTTTTAGATACTCTCCATCGGGGTTACTAATTGAAAGCACAGGAATTGAGCCCTCTAGATTCGGTATAATATATGAAATACTGTTTAAGGGTGAATCATTGGTACAGATTACTGCTAAAGCTCCTTTTTTTTTTGCTGTCCCAATAGTGTTAAATAATCGTTCAGTATGAGTAGGATAGAAATTGAGAATCATTTTTCCATCTATTAACGCAATTTTATCTTTCACATCAACCTCAATAAAATCACTTTTTGTGCCAAATCCAACATATACTACCTCAGCAGTTATTCCCTCTTGAGGTGTAGATCCACTAAACCAAGCCGGAAAAGTTTCAATTACTTGATCTTCTGAAACTCCAGGTGTTTCTTCAGATATTATTGTAAGTTCGTGCTTTTCTGGCCACCATCTGGTGAAATTTAGGGTTTCGAAAACTACATCATCTATTCCAGATTCCTTCAATTTATCATAAATATATTTTTCAGCTTTATCTGCGGGGGGTGTACCGGAGCGTCGATATCCAAAATTGCACAAATCTTCGACAATTTGTAACATTTCGACTCCATTAAACTCAAGTTCTTTTTGATTTACCATTATCTTCAATGTATGTGTAATTATCCTATCTTAATAGAACTTCTACGGCATAGATTTTAAATTTTTACATATTAATTTGGATTTATTAATAATGATTTAAATTGTCCTAAACCGATTCCCAGAGGATTTAAGAAATGAAGATTATCTACAAAAATAATTAATATCTGGAAAAATAGAAAAAAATAATTAATATCTGGAAAAATAGAAAAAAATAATTAATATCTGGAAAAATAGAAAAAAATAATTAATATCTGGAAAAATAGAAAAAAATATATGGTTTTTCTTATTATATATAATCATTACAATTATTATTACTAAGAATTTTATACTAAATAGATCAAAATTATTAGTCAAATTGTCATATTAACATAATCAATCAATTAAATTAATCAATATTAATAAATAAAAAATTATATCAAATCTATCATTAAAATAATAAATCAGAGTTATCAATCAAATAAAAAATTTAAATTTATATTCAAATAAGTTTATTCAATTTACCATCTTTCCCAAAATTTAAACTATACACATAATTTAAATATATATTTGAAATCAATGTGAAATTGTGATTTGAAAATAAAGCTTGAGAGTATAACTCTGTTCTCTTATTAAAATGTAGATTATTGAGAATAAATAAATTAAAAACAGAGGAAGTGATAAAAATTACTAATCAAACAGATTTCACTACTAAATATATTATAGATGCAAAATTTTCGATAAAAGGGGTTGTAGAAAAATCAGATATTGTTGGAGCTATCTTTGGCCAAACCGAAGGACTTTTACTAGATCTTGATTTGCGTGACCTTCAGAAATCAGGAAGGATTGGACGTATTGAAGTTGAGACTAAATCGAAAGAAGGGATCTCAGTGGGTATCATTAAAATTCCTTCTTCTCTTACAAGAAGAGAAACTGCCCTTTTGGCAGCTACAGTTGAAACCGTTTCGAGAGTGGGTCCATGTGAGGCTGACATAAAATTAGTAGATATATCTGATGTCAGAGAAACAAAAAGACAGAAAATCATAGAACGGGCAGCTGAACTCTTGAAGGAATGGGATACGAAATCATTGGAATCAAGTGAAATAGAAGAGAAAATGGATACTGACATTAAACTTGGAGAAATTATATCATGGGGTCCAGAGAAACTACCTGCGGGTCCAGACATTGATAAGAATCCTGAGATTCTCATCGTTGAGGGTCGTGCAGATGTCTTAAATTTACTGAGAATTGGAGTTAAAAATACAGTTGCTGTTCAGGGAACTTCGATTCCCAAATCAATTATCAAATTAACGAAACAAAAGTCAGTTGTTATAGCTTTTTTAGATGGTGATAGGGGTGGTACTATTATTCTAAATGAACTTTTGCAAGTCGCTAAAATTGATTTTATCGCAAGAGCTCCTGAAGGCCATGAAGTAGAGGAACTCACTAGAAAACAGATGATAAAAGCTTTACAACATAAAAAGGCAATAAGCGATATATCGGATTCAAAAGATAAAGGTGCTCAATTAACAGGAAAGAAAGCTATTCTTCGAAAACTATTAAAAAAGTTAAAAGTAAAGGATGAGTCTATAATTATTAAAGCAATTGATACAATAGCGCCTGGACATAGCATCGGATTCAATAAGAAAGTACAAAAAACGTTTGATATGCCTGTTGGAGAAATCTTCGAAAAAATACGGGATTATAAAGATACTCTGTATTTAATATTTGATGGAATACTTACTAATCGTCTGTTATCTATATCAATTAATATGAAAATCAAGTTTATAGCTTGCAGAAATAAAGAAGAAAAATTGAGAATCCCAGAGCAAATATCAGTCTATCTCATATAGACTTTTGATTTGATATATTAATATTTAGTGGAATTCCGGAATTAAACGCATTAAAAACTGGACAATATTCAAGTAACTGCTTATGACATATTTGAATTTTCTCGCTTGATTCTCCTTCTTTTAGGGTGACTAACAACTCTACTGTTATTTTAATCAGTTTTAAGGAATTATTTTCACCTGAATGCTTTAAGATTCCCTCAACATCAACCTCAAGCTTTTCAATTAATACATTATTCTTTTGCAAACAGAATACGAAGGTGGACGCAATACATCCCCCAGTTCCTATTAAAACATATTCAATAGGGCTTGGAGCTAAATCATCTCCATGGAAAGCTTCCGATTCATCAACATGAATATTTTTAAAATGGCGCGTAGAAGCAGTAAAATGCATGTTTTCAGAATAAGAAAGAGAAACTTTCATCAAATCTCACAATTTTTTAAGGAACTACTGATATAATTAAAATATTTACAATGAGAATACAACTACTATTTTCCCAGAGGTATGGCGACGCTGAAAATAAGTTGTATGACATAACTTAAAACCCCTAAAACTACTAAGCCTATTCCACAGATTTTAAACACAAGAAAATATTCTTTTCTATTGGGCTTATTTGCTATTTTTAGGATTCTTTTTGAATTTCTATAGAAATCAGATAATTTATCATAATAGCTTTGTTTTTTCTTTTGTTGAAAATTTTCGTATTTAGGATATTTTGTTGACATAATCAATTAAAGTAAAATTTAGTATTTAAAAAATTTTATCCATTAATGGGTAATTGAAATAAATCATAATCAAATTCAATCTAAAATATTCTTAACGAAGAGATCACGATCAAATGGTTCTAGATCATCATATCCTTGTCCAACACCAATAAATATTATAGGTACTTTAGTCTCAAAGGAGATCGATAAAGCTGCTCCACCTTTCGCATCAGCATCAAATTTTGTTAATATATTGGCATCTATTCCAATATGTTTTTTAAACTCTTTAGCTTGATAGAGAGCGTCATTTCCCGCAAGAGAGTCTCCAATGAATATAATAAGATCTGGTTCAGAAATCCGGACAATTTTTTGCATCTCAATCATTAAATTTTTGTCAGTAACCTGTCTACCTGCTGTATCTACTAAAACCACATTGAGATTTTTGGCTTTAGCGTGATTAACCGCATCATAAGCAACAGATGCAGGATCTGAATTATATTCATGCTTAATAACTCTGATATCTACATTATCCATGTGATATGTGAGTTGTTCAATTGCTCCTGCTCTAAATGTATCACCAGCAGCAGCAACCGACGTTAAATTTTTATTTTTTAGAAAATGAGCAATTTTCGCCATTGTAGTCGTCTTGCCCGTACCGTTAACTCCTAAAAAAACAATTACATATGGTAAATTTTTAGAATTTTTCTTTTTTATCTCTTCAATGAGATCGATTTCATGCTCAGGAGTAAGAATTTCTGTTATTATTTCTTTTAATGTTTCAAACAAGAATTTTTTAGTATTTGTTAGCCTCCCTATTTGTTCACCTTTGAATGATTCTACTAGCTTATCACAAATTTCATCAGCAGTGGGAACTGCAACGTCGTTAGAGTAGAGAAGAAGCTTCAATTCACTAATTGCATCATCAAGAGATTTCTCTGTGAGAGTTTTTTTAACAAAGTTAGAAAATATATTTTTTAACTTTACTGCCATATGGTAGATAAATTATAATGCTAAATTAATTTTGATTTATTTAGAGTTATTACTGTAACAAGATCATAAACAGTTTAAATTACTATTATACTCTGAATTAAAAAATAGAGAATTAAGAATACAGTATCTATATCTCATTAGTGGATTTAGTGCAACTTTTAATACTCATTTTACTATAAAAACTTAATTAAAGATTATATGGAATAAAAGATTATTCTATAAGTAGTTCTTACTTATTGATTAGGATATAAGGTGTTAAAAACACTTTTATTCCCAATAAGATATTAAGAAAAAAAATTTAAAAAAATAAAGTGATGAAAGTGCAAAATGATGAAGTTCAACCAAATGAAGATGATGTAAAAATCATCCGGACATCATCCACTTTTGATTGTGGTGGTAGATGTCCATTATTAGTACATGTAAAGAATGGTAAAATCATACGAATTGAAGGAGATAATTTAGTTGGAGAAGAAGATCAACTAAGGACTTGTTTAAGATGTCGTGCTATTCGACATCATATTTACAGTCCCGAAAGAATAATGTATCCTATGAAAAGGGACGGTCCTAAAGGATCTGGCAAATTTAAACGAGTTTCTTGGGACGAAGCTCTTGATGAGATTGCTGAAAATATGATTAGGATCAAAGAAAAATATGGTAACGAAGCATTTTTTACGCAGTTGAGTGGGGGATATATTGGTGCCTTTCATAGTCCACCTTTAGCAATGATTAGATTATTCTATGCTTTTGGCGGTGCTGGTATACATTATGGGAATGTATCTTCTGAGGGTGCTGTGTGGGCGTGTATGGCCACCTATGGACCACCCACTAAACCGGGTACACCGCCTGGGTCTCCTTTTGTTGGTCATGGTCGCAAGGATATGTTAAATTCAAAATTGATTATTTTATTAGGATGGGATCCTGCTCGAATGATTTCAGGAACAGATTCTATCTATAATTTGATTAAAGCACACGAAAAAGGGATTAAAGTAATAAGTATTAATCCAAGATATTCTGATACTGATATTGCTTGTGCCGACGACTGGATACCAATCATACCCGGCACTGACACAGCAATGATGGCTGCATGGGCTAATGTAATGATTAAAGAAAACCTCCAAGATCAAGCATTCTTAGATAAATACACACATGGATTTGATAAGTTCAAGGAATACGTAATGGGTCAGGAAGATGGCATAGAAAAGACCCCAGAATGGGCCGAGAAAATATGTGGTATCCCTGCTGAAAAGATTAGAGAGGTAGCTCGGGAATATGCAACTACAAAGCCAGCTTGTTTAATGGATTGCCAAGGTCCGGCACGAAGTGCCAGGGGTGAGCAATACATACGAATGGCAATAACAATGTCAGCAATGACAGGTAATATTGGTAAATCTGGAGGTTCTGCTTGTGGAGGATTGATGGGAATTCCTATGGCACACATGTTTTTTGGACCAATGGTTCCTCCATCCCAAATGAATCTCGTCGAAATTAATTATCCCGGTAAAAAGAAAACAAGCGGAAGCGTTAACTTACAGGACAGATTAATTACTAAAGTTCATACAAATAAGATGTTTCATGCGATGTTGAAGGGTAAAGCTGGAGGATATCCATTTGATATTAAATTCTTGTGGGCGGCTGGTAATGACTTCTTAAATCAGCTAGGAAATATTAATGCTTCAATTGAAGGGTTAAAAAATCTCGAATATCAGGTAAGTAATGAACTTTTTATGACTCCCCAAGCTCGTTATGCGGATATGATATTACCTGTTACTAGTATAATGGAGAGAAATGATATCGGTCGTCCTTGGCCATCTGGTCCATATTTTGTATATATGAATAAAGCTATTGAACCGATGGGAGAATGCAAAAGTGACGTGGAAATTACTGAATTGATTGCAGAGAAACTTGGAATTGAGAATTTTAAACATTTAGAAGACGAGAGGGTGCTTAGACAGTTTGTAAGGAAAACCCCTGATATAAAAAAACACAAAGTAGATTATGCGAAATATAAGGAAGACGGAATTTGGAGAATGCAACAAGATGAGCCTTATGTAGCATTTAAAAAACAAATTGAAGAACCTGAATTATATCCCTTTAATACTCCATCTGGTAAGATTGAAATTTACAGTGAGCGAGTTGCGGTTCAAAATAATCCTGATTTACCTCCAATCCCTAAATATTTAAGTCACTGGGAAGATCGATTTGATCCCTTGTATGAACAATATCCCTTACAAATGATTTCTCCTCATCCTAAGAATCGTGTTCATTCGGAATTGGCAGAAGTTGATTGGCTTAAAGAAGTTGTTCCTCAACGAGCCTGGATCAATCCGGTTGATGCTGAAGCTCGAGGTATAAAAATGGGAGATGACGTTTACGTTTGGAATGATAGAGGAATACTCGCAACTGAAGCTTGGGTGACGAAAAGAATTGTCACTGGAGCTATTGCAATTCCAGAAGGGGCGTGGTTTACTCCTGATGAGAAAGGAATTGATAGAGGAGGTTGTCCAAATACATTAACTAAAGACGAATACTCACCAGGCGGGGCATCAGCTTTAAAGACGTGCCTTGTCCAGGTAGGTAAAGAAGCGCTGAGGTGAAAAAGAAAATGACACAAGTTGGATTCTATTTTGATCAAACACGATGTACAAATTGTTTTGCTTGTATGGTTGCTTGTAAAGACTGGAATGATATATCAGCAGGACCAGAAAAATGGATGGAAATTCTTTATATGGAGAAAGGAGAATATCCTAATGTTTTTGTGAGTAGTATGCCAAGAGCTTGCTACCATTGCGAAGATCCTGTGTGCATTCCTGTTTGTCCTGTCAAAGCCATTACAAAACGAGAGGAAGATGGAATTGTTGTTGTAGATAGTGATGTATGTATTGGCAATGAAGAATGTGATTCCAAATGTTTGAAAGCATGCCCATATAATGCACCTCAATTCGGACCCGAAAAAGGAGCAAAAATGCGAAAGTGTAATTTTTGCTTAGACCGACATCTAGAAGGTAAAGAACCCGCATGCGTAAATACATGCAGAACAAGAGCACTTTGGGCTGGACCTTTAGATGAGTTAATAGCCAAATATGGTGACGTAAGAGAAGCTGATAATTTTAAATATTCTGAGAGAACAAAACCGGCAATTATTTTCAAGCCAAAAATATTCAAGGAATAATATCGTTAGTTAATAATACCTACAAAATTTCTTTTTTTTTAATTATTTACTTTTTAAATTTAATTATTGTAGTTTGAGGATTAACTAATCTATTTGATTTAATTAATAAACAAATAAGAATGAGCTTTAACCTGTTGCAGGTCTTTTTTTAAAAAAAATTATTGTTGAGGTGCTGCTTGTTGAAGAATTTGAGACATCCTTGCGATATTTCCATCAAGATTTTGTATTTGGGTCTGTAAAAATTGTATTTGTTGATTATGTTGTTCAATCAATTTATCAATAAATTCTATTGAAGAATCTATATCTTTTTCAATAACAACATCTTGATTAACAAATACAAGCACTTTTTCAGGATTTTTAATCGTTGCCTTCACATTAATGATCCCCCCAATTGGAAGTAAGATTTCCTCTCCCCCTTTTAGGTCCTTTAAATTTGCTACGGTAGTTTTTGTATTAGTTAAATTTCTTAGAGACGCAGATATAAAATCGAACTGACTAGCGAGCATATCTCTTTGTTCCCTTAGATATCTGAACTGATACAGTAATTCTTGCGCATTTTGAGAATTTTCCAATTTTACCACCTAATTTTATAATTATTGCGATAATTCCCGAATAAGATGATCTTGACTTTCTTCAGGGGTAATTACCTTAATTTCTTGTATTTTAATTTGTCGACGATAAATGCCAATGGAAGTAATTTGAGTTAAAGCTTTTTCAAGGGCATCTTTTTCTTTAAGAGCTCGAACTTCTTTGCGAAATAAATATTCTCTATGATTTTTATAATAAGTTCCGATGATTTGAAATATTTTAACTTCTGACATTAAAATTCACTTTTTCAAAGAATCTTAGATAATGAAATTGTATAATTATTTAAAAAATATTAAATTTTCCCTTTTTTTCAAGACTAAATCGCAAATTTTATAATAAAAAAGTTAGATTTGTTAGAAGGAAATCTTTTGGTATAGTCTTAGATTTGTAGGACTGAAGTAAGGCGTTGTAACTCTGGACCGGTCGAATATGAGCCAAAGATAGCACTGTTATCATTAACTACTGCACCTGAGCCGAGATAAGGCATTCCTCTATTTATCGTGCTCACATCCGTTTCTTCAACCTTTAAAACTGATGAGATGTAATCAATTTCATCATCGTCAGCAAGCGGATGAACCAAACATCCGTACGAATTTGCGATCGATATCGAACCAGGGAGATAGGAGTTAGCGAATTCGTAGACTACTGTTTCTACATTTAATATATCTTCAATTTGTTTTCTATAATCTTTCAAAAATGTGCTGATAATTGCTCCTTTATCATTACAGAGGATCAAATTACCGAACGCATTATCTATTGAACCAAGTATACCAATCTGGATTGAATCCCTCAAATTACTTTTAAGCATATCATATTCATCATCTGTTATAATATGAGGCAAAATTATTCCATATTTGTTAGATGCAGAATGTACCCCTAAAAGACTGGAATTATTAATTGAAAACGGAAAGAATGGCTTATCGAATGCAGTTTTAAATTTTTTTAATAAAGGTTTCAATAAGGTAGTCGGATATAAAACAAATGAATTATTAGCTACTAAATACACACCAATTATGCTACTCCCAAAAACTTGAGCTTTTAAAATCATTTATTTAATATCACTTATATGAGTATTATTTAATCTATTATATCTAAAAATAAGCAGCAATTATGGGTGAATTTACAGATAATTACGCTACTAAATAAACAACAACTAAACCATCGATATTTTTAGTAGCTCTCACCTTAAGCTTTCTTGGTGGCTTTTGAGCTCCACGTTCCCATATTTTTTCATTTACTTCTTGTGATATAACCAATGCTTCAGGTTTAAAATGGCGATTCATATATTCTCTGAGATACCTAATTGATTTTTTAGCCCTCTTATTTCTTGGTCCATTTCTTGCTTTTGCCAGAGGTATGACATATATTCGTTCATCAATAATCTCTTCTTTAGGAGCTTCAGCAGCTTCTGCTTCTTCTTCACCCTCTTCCTCGAAAATCTCACTTATCTCTTCTTCTTCTGTAAATTCGTCAATATCGAACTCTTCGATTTCTTCAATTTCTTCTTCTAATTCTTCCTTTTCTTCTTCAACTTCCTCTAATTCAGATTCTAAATCGTCAAGACTTATTTCTTTACTTTTCTTCTTTGCCATTTTATTTCAGTCTATGTAGTATTTGATTGTATTAATTAATCTTTCTTAAGCTTAGTATTTCTCCATTCTCTTCTAGTGTATGGGCTGGATCTAACCTTTCCTCCACTTTTTAAGATTATCCAACTTGGAAGTGCTCTACTCTGATTAATTTTTTTTCCTCTTCTTAATTTTGAGGGTAGATCTTTATTTCGTGCCATAGTAATTCATTTTCATGTTATTTTTTAATATTAAAATTTCTTTTTTTTTCCTTTGAAGTTATTTGTTCTAATAGATTTTTAAAGGCTTTATCAGGTAATGGTATTGCTCCCTTTAATTTTCCAGATTGAAACAGCTGAATCAATTGTAATTCTATTTGTTCTGCAAATTGTGGTTTTACTAAACGAATATTTTCTAATCTCTGCCTTCCTTCTGCTGAGAGTATTTTTCGCATTACTTCATATTTTTTAGTTTCGTATTCATATTGCTGGTGTTCTACGTTTTGTTGCTGCTCTGCTTGCATTCTTAATTGTTCCAACTTTCTTCTTCGAATTTCTTCTAATTGTTCTTCATCACTCAAGTTGAACTCACATCATATAGAATTTAAAAATTTAATCTTTTTTTCTTAAAATTGAATATGCTGTCCTTTCCAATAAGCTGTGACCTTCTTTCGCTACTTTTCTCCCCTTCTTTTCAGTTATTTCTATTAGATTTGCCTTTTCTAATTGTTGTAATGCAACACGGATAATCTTACCACTTGCTTTAGCGCTATGATTAAGACCAGATCCTTTTCTATTTCTTCCACCATACTTTTTTCTTAATCGGTTTACACCGATTTCATTGAATTTATTAATCTTTCTTAATAATGATGCACATCGGATGTACCAAAAGTCTTCTTCGACGGGGGCTAGTTCCTTAAAAAAGGCAGTCTTCCAAAATCTACTACCTTCTGGAGGGAATATTTCAGGATACTCTTTTAGTTTTTCAGCTATTGATTGAATTAATTTTGCAGGTTCAACGGTATATATCGACATTTTTCTCTAAAGAAAATACATAACAATTAATATTTAGTATACTATTCTTAAATTTAGATTAAATTAAAAATTTTATTATTTTAAGAACAAACGATGGGTTATACAGAAGTTTTCAAAAAAGTGCTATTAAATGAACCGCATGAAATTTTGGGAAAGAAAGGAATCACCCAAGAATTCATAAATCATACAATTAAATTATTAAAAAGATATAAAATAATTAAAATCAAAGCGTTAAAATCTATTGCTAATAAGTCAAATATTAGAGAATTAGCTTCTCAAATAGCAGAGAAGACAGAATCGAACTTATTAGATGTACGTGGATTCACTTTTGTTGTTTCTAAATATTCAATTAATAAAATAGGATAAAGGAGTTTGGTTTAAAATAGTTTTAATGTGCCAAATAATAAAAAGATCATAAAACAGATTGCGAAATCCCGAATAGATTATTTATTTCAAAGAGCTCATAATATATATCAACAGAATGATGATTTAGCAAATAGATATGTATATTTAGCAAGAAGATATGCTCAAAGAGCTAAAATAAAAATACCTCTTAAATGGAGAAAACGTATTTGTCATAATTGTAAGAGATTTTTATATCCCGGCATTAATTGTAGAACTCGAATGCAAAGTCGCAGGGGTGCAGGTTCCCACATAAGTTTAACATGTTTTGAATGCAATAAAATAACACGATATTACGTCAAAACTAATAATTGAGAGAAATCATTTATTAACAAAAAGTATAGGATATTAATAGATGTCGTTAACAATAATACTTGTTGATTGTGGTTTAGAAATAATCCCAAAACAAATCCGTCGCAATCCTTCAATTAGCAGAAGTATATCACAAAAAAATTACTCATCACAACTTCTGGATAATGCCCTACATCATAGTGCTATGAAGAACTTAAAAAATTTTGAAAAAAGAGGGAGACCTGATATAACACATCTCTGCTTGCTTAATGCATTAGGTTCACCGCTAAATAAACTAGAAAAATTGAAGTTATATATTCATACTATTCATAATAAAATTTTTGAAATTAATCCAGATATCAGAATAGCTCGGAACTATAATAGATTTAAAGGTTTAATGGCTAAACTTTTAATAGAAGAACGAATTGCAACCGAAGATTCTATATTGATCTCAAGCGTTAATGAAAATTTACAGAATTTAATAAATAAGGTCAAAAATTCAGAGATTTTACTATTTTCACACAAGGGAAGATTAATCAAAACCTATCGAGATTTATTCTCTGAAAAATCTAATAAAAATTATGTTGCTGTTATTGGAGGTTTTCAAAAGAGTACTTTTTCTAAGGAAATTCTCCAATTATCAGAAAATTTAATTTCTCTCTCAGAATATTCTTTAGACGCATGGATAATTGTTAGTAAAATAATAAATTATTACGAAATAATTCACGAATGAACATAAATGACTCATAACAGTTTTTTAAGCAAAAAATTAAAATGATATCAATAATTTTTAAATTTACTAATATCTGTTCTTTTTTATTTCACGCCTTATATGCGCCCGTTGTGTAGCGGTTATCATCCAGGACTTCCAATTCTGGGACCCGGGTTCAATTCCCGGCGGGCGCATTTAATTATTTAACTTATTAAATCTGTAATCTTTTTTATTTCCAAAATTTCAAATTTTAGATTTTTATTAAATAAAGCTAGTTGTCGTTATATTCAAATTCCAATGTATTTCTTAATTAACGGATATTTGATATTTAAATTATTGATTTATTTTTTGAAAAACAAAACTATATATTTACGAATTTGTATAATGTTTTCAATAACGCC
>DAOUVJ010000190.1 GCA_030667705.1 Promethearchaeota archaeon
AATCTTAATCTTCATAATAATAGCAAACTCTTCTCCTTCCATCTACAATTGCTTGACTTACAAATTTAATATTTAAATTACTATTATTTGCTAACCACTCATTAATTCTAGGTTCGGCTTTTTCTTCTTTTAATGGAAATACTACGCATTTACATTTCATTTAATTCACCTTCATAATATTATTTTTTGATAAAATTTGATTGTAATATTCATTTTATCTAATAAGTTAATAAGACTTTAGCATGAAAAATGAATTAATGAAAATGAAAATAATAATTAGATTTCTTTAGGATTTAGATTAAATTTCATTCTATCTTCTCCTAAAACTACTTCACCATCGAAATGCTCGTCGATACCCTTTAAAAATAGATTTTCTGTTTTGGGATTTAACAAGGGTGGTGTGACATGAACTAATACTAATTTTTTTACTCGAGCTTCTTTAGCTAATTTTGCTGCAGCAATCGGGTCCATGTGATAATCTTGTATATCAGTAAGTAATTTTACTGCTCTTGTGAGTTTTACTCTTCTTGCACTATCAGCAAGGTTATTTAATAAATCATAAGAAATTGCTTCACTAAAGAGGATATCTGCATCAGCACAATGTTTAACTAAATTATCGGTTTTTATTGTATCCCCTGTGATCACGATGACATTTCCCTTGTATTCAATCCGATATCCAAACGCGGGTTTTATTGGAAAATGATTTACTTCAAAGGCAAAGACTTTTAATCCATTCCTATCAAAACATAACTCTCGTTCATTACAATTTTTTAACTTAATAGGTTTACTTATTAGAACGCCTGCTTCTGGAGGTACAAAATCTTTTCCATGGTGTGCAACTCTATATTCACTATCAAGTTCATATGCCATTATAAATCCGTTAACAACTTTATCCACGCCCTCAGGACCATGTACAGTTATAGGTTTCATTCTTCCATTTACCCAGGACATCATATTAGCTTCTCCTAAATCTCCAATATGATCCGAATGAAAGTGTGTTAAGAAAATTGAATTTAAATGCGTGACTGGGAGTCTTAATAGATCAACATTGCGATAAGATCCCGGTCCTATGTCAACTAATATAAATTCTCCGTTAGCGATTATTGCGATACATGGAGCAACTCGCTTTTCATTATTGAATGGTCCACCAGATCCTATTAAAAATACGTGAAGCTTGTTATCCCATAATATTTTTTCAAGACTCATCATAATTATTTACCTAATCTAATTTACTAAATCTTCTTATCTTCAATATCAATCCCTAATTCACGTAATCGATTCCTAATCTGGTCACTCATTTCAAATAATTTCTTTTCTCTCAATTGATCTCTTAATGATGTGATCAAATCAACCAGATTTTTAATCATTGTTCCTTGTTCATCTGACCCTTTAGCATGACCTAAAACTTTATTTTCTATATCTGGAAAGACACCCAAGATAGAATCGATTTTTCCGATAAAATCAACAAACGATTTTTTAAATGACTCATTTATCTTTTTTCCATCCTGAAGAATGACTTTATTAATTTCTCGAAATAGTGATAGAATTTCAGCAATCGCTACTGGCGTATCAAAATCATCATCCATTGCTTTAATTATATTTTCAAGCGCATTATCTACTCTGAGAATTAGGTTATCCATATCCTTACTTTCTTCTTCTATTTGAACGCTCTCATGTACCTTTTTAATCGTATTAAATAGTTTATTATATTCCTTTTTGGACTGCTCCAAGCTATTAGCGGAATAATTATTTGAGGTTCTATAATGACTGGAGATTAAATACCAGCGAATAACCATTGGGTCGTATTGCTTGGCAATATCTGCTACTGCGAAAATATTTCCTAGACATTTAGACATCTTTTCATCTTTTACATTAACAAAACCATTATGAAGGAAATATTTCGCAATTTTTTTACCAGTATAAGACTCTGATTGCGCTATTTCGTTTCTGTGGTGTGGAGATTTGAGATCTTGACCTCCTCCGTGTATGTCGATTGTTTCTCCTAAAAAGTTCAAGATCATGGCAGAACATTCAATGTGCCATCCAGGACGCCCTTTACTCCAAGGACTTTCCCAAAAAGGCTCTCCTTCTTTCATTTTTTTCCATAGCGCAAAATCTCGTCGATCTAATTTATCTTCTCCAAATGCAGTATCTTGATCCATAGTATAATCTTCTTCTTCGCTTTCATTACCTTCATCTTTTCTCTTTTGAAGAATGGAATTATATCCGGGGAACGATTTAACTGAAAAGTACACGGAACCATTTTTCTCGTAAGCATGTCCCTTAGAAATCAATTCTTTAATAAAATTAATTATGAAATCTATCACTTCAGTTGCACGTGGATTTCGTGTATCTTGCTCGACATTGAGCATTTCCATGATTTCCTCATATTCAGCGATGTATTGATTGCTTAAAGTCCTGAAATCAATGTTTCTTTCTTTAGAACTCTTAATTATTTTATCGTCAATATCGGTATAATTTTTAACTATATTAACTTTATACCCCTTAAACTTTAAATATCTGTGAACTAAATCAAAAGCAACAGCAGACTTTGCGTGGCCTAGATGCGGACTTCCATATACTGTAACTCCGCAAACATACATCTTGACATTTCCAGGCTCTAATGGCTCAAATTCTTCCTTTTGGAATGTTAGACTATTGTAAACTTTCATAATTTTTAATACACCCTAAAAAGACGCATTGATTTAAATAAATTTCAATAAAATTAATCTTTAACCTTAAATAAAATAATATAATATATAATAAAATGTTCATAACGAATTAATATAAGTTAAAGTCCCGTAGATTATGAATAGAGGGGCTGAAGTGCTATTTTAAAAATTTCAACACCGCCAGTGTATCCGAGAGAGCCAAGATTAATCTTGGTTGCGGGAATAGTAAGGAGGCGGCCTGCAGAGCCGTTGCTTTCAGCATCATGGGTGCAAATCCCATCGCTGGCTTTATTTTTCTCATTTTAAAAGCGTATTTGATCCACATATTGGGATTTTTTTTTCGTTTTTTTATGTAATCAATAAGCATAGTTACCGATTTCCTTGACTCCCATACTGGTCTGTGGGCTCGATTTAGATCTATTTTTGGAGATAAGGCAAGTAATTTATTGCCACTGGTTAGGTAATATTACTTATAAGTTTATGAAATACTAACTTTTATTTTTTCTTTTTTTACTTTTTGTATTATTCTATTGAAACAAGGGTTTTTCCTCAAGATTAAGACTTTTAGTGATTCAAGGTTTAATAATGAGTCCTCGATATCTACAAGTTCATTACTTTCTAAATTAAGACGTTCTAACGATTTCAGTTTTATAATAGATTCTGTTAGTTGATTTAAATTATTCTTATACAATTGAATATCTTTTAGTTTTTCGAGATTACCAATTTCTTCTGGAAGATAGGTTAATTGATTGACTTCAACGCCTAATATTTCTAAATTTTTCAGATTACCAATTGTGTTAGGTAATTCTTTTAATTTATTATTACTTAGTTCTAGAGTTTTTAGAGAGGATAACTTTCCAATTGAATCGGGTAGTTTTTCTATATGATTTCGTTGTAAGTGTAATTCTTCAAGAGAGGATAACTCTCCTATTGATTCTGGGAGTGCTTTTAAATGATTTTGATATACAATTAGTTTTTTTAGCGATTTCATATCTCCGATTGATTCAGGTAACATTTTTAAAGCAGAGTTGGTAATAATAATCTCAATTACTTCATCTTTTTCGATTCTGAATACCGAAGTATCTGCATTTATTCCGTAAGGTTTTGTATCATTTAATAGCTTCAAACGCTTTTCACTTAACATTTCAATTTCCTGGAGGGGGTAAGTATCGAATTCAAAAAGGCTCCAAAACTCTTCTCTGTCCAAGAAATCCAAATAATTTTGCTCAATTAGAAAGTCTTGTACTACTTGATTTCCAGAGAGAAATCTTTTAGCTATCTCTTCCTTGAATACACGTTTAGCTATAAGATCTCCGACTTCTGTCAGCTTTTTAAGCAATGGGAATGCTAAGTTTCTATGGACCAGGCGTGTATTGTAGTCATTTTCGTACCACGCTTGTAAATTGCTACAATGCCCCCAAAATTCTGTCTCGGGAGGAATAGAAATCACATTATCTGGATTACCCTCTTCCATCGTTCCATCCAAATTTTCTTCTGCTTCATCTATAGAATCAATCTCATCAAATGAGCTTGCTTGCTCGACCGGAATGTCAAGTAAAAGATACTTGCATTGCCTAAATTCCTCACCATCCACATAAATAATGGTTTTTCCATCTTCAAGTTTAAGCGTTATGAGCTCATTGACTTTGAATTCATTCATGGCAACAAATTACTATTATATTTTTGATTTTTACCAAGAACAATATACCAAATCTCCTATTTAAATAGATTGTCTCGTATTAATTTTTAACAAGATAGATTTCTTTTTTGCAAAAGAAACTTGTTGTTAATGTAATAAAAATGTTTGTTCTAACTCTATAGTTATATTCATTAAATAAAATTTAGAAAATATTAGCTATTTAAAACATTTTTTACAACAATCACCATTTGAACTTGACAAACCACAACTTCCGAAATTAAAGTCAAATGGCAAAACAAAATCATTTGTAACATCGGTAATTATATCTATATAAACCGATGAGATGTTAGGATTCTTTCTAAAATGTTTATTAACAACATTATCAATATGTATTAGTTTAGAACCTACTACAAGAACACTGAGATTGTAAGTGCCACTCAATCTAAAAGCATTTAGCATGTATGGACATTGTTTAACTAATTCTATGATTTCGATTGGTTCTAAAGTTTGAATCTCAACGCGGGCAAGGATTAAATCCATGGTTTTAACATTTATCCCTGCTTGAAATTTTAAGACTCCCGATTTTTCAAGTTTCCGAATCCTCATGCCTATTGTGGGTTGACTTCGATCAACTCGTTTTGCGATTTCAGTATGAGTAAGGGCCGGTTCTTTTTGGATAATTTCAATTATACTCCTGTCTATCGCATCTATATTAAAAACTGGACTTTCTAATTGACTTGCCATTTTCTCCATCTTAAAAGAATTTTTTATGTATATTCATTAATAACGATATGCCCATATATAAATGTTTCTATCAATCCCAGTCTAGAACCAAATAAAAATAATAAAAAATTCTTTTTTCTCAATCTTTAAATTAAAAAACTTGTTTATATTCATCAATAACGATAGACCGTTATATATTAATAAATTTTTAATTAATATTAATAGAGTATTAGAAATATCTTTAAAAACGATTAAAATCAATAATAGATACAATAGGACAATCGTATTATGAGTAATAAAACAGAGGATCGATCCCAGTTTATTGAGTTTTTAAGAGTTTTAGCAGACCAGACCAGAATGGATATAATAGATTTATTACGAGATGAGAAAAAAACATCTTTAGAAATTCAAAAGAAGTTAAACAAGTCTCAATCTACTATATCTCAACACTTAAAAGCCCTTAGTAATAAAAATCTCATCATTTTTGATAAAATTAATAATGTAAAATCCTATGAAATTAAGAATCAAAATATCTTTAAGCTCTTAGTAGAAATTGATACTTTTGTTGCTAATATTAATAAAGAAAAACTCAAAGACTTGAGAGATTTAGATTTAGACGTAATCGATACGCTTTCATGAAAAAAGAAAAAAAAACCTTATTTAAATGAAAACAGCGATGAGAGAAAACCAAACGAGTAGCATAAAAAAAATATTAATCATGGGGTTAGATAATTCCGGTAAAACATCTA
>DAOUVJ010000030.1 GCA_030667705.1 Promethearchaeota archaeon
AGCTCAAATGAACCGTATCCTATATGACCGCTTTCGTGAGCAACAAGCCCTTGAGCCGCTTTTATATCCTCTTTAAATTTGTTAGGTAAATATATAAATTTACAATCAGTATAAACCGCAGGAATATTACCTATATACTGTATCATTATATCCTTGTTTCCACTAATTCTTTTTCCAATATTAGTTAAAGCTAATACATCGGAAGTAAAATCCCTTTCATAAAGGTCTATTAATTCAGTCAGCACGATTACGCCACTTTTCAACTTGGTTTTATGTAATTTAAATATAATGTAAGTTATAAAACAGGATATAACTCTTTCATAAACTTCTTTAAATCTTCGGGTTTATGCTGATATATCCACTTTATATAATTTAAGGTAATATTTCCGTTGTAAATGTAGTCTTTTCCTGTTTGTTGCTTGTATTGTGTATGTAAGCTTAGAACTTCTGTCAATTGAAAATAATTTTGTAAAGTTTCCCTTTTATTTAACCACATCCATTGAATCAATTTCCACATTATATTTCCGTTATGTCTAAACGCATTTGATCGACCATATTTACTGATATAATTAGTAAAACATTCTTTAGTACTAATAAGTAGTTTGTCGAGTGAATCTTTATCTAACTTGTTTTCCCAGCTCATTAATGTTGTCTTTTTACTAATTAATTCTTCCCTTAGCTTGGTCTCGAACAACTTTCCATCGAGAATCATAGCGATACTTTTCTTTTCTTCAGTAGTAGTACCGAGTTTATTGATGATTACATTTTCGATGTTGTTCTTTAAGTATTTGGGGGGCATCAAAGAAACCAACATGCAGAAATTTACTACTAAGCGAGTTGAGAATATTTTTGTTATAGAATAATCTTGAATCGCTTGTTTCCTAATTTGGCGAGCAGCATCTACAACAATCTCTGCAATCTTTTTCTTACATCCCGAGATATGGCTCGCAATGTCAATCTCTTTGTTTTTTAACGGATAAGATATTTCAGGGGTTATGATAAAGCGGTCTTCAAAAGCTTCTTGTAATTTATTAACACCAATAACTCCTTTATTCATAGTTCCTATAATGATTAATTTACTTTCAGAATTTAATTCATGTTTTTCAAAACCTTTTTATATTAAGTTGATATGATTTTCGGATAAAAGGGAATTCAGTGATATTTGTTCATTTTCGCGAATAGCGTTAATTTCATTAATAATAATAAAAGCTATTCCCTCATTATTTGCATCTTTAATGGCTAAAGTAAGAGGACCATAATTAAATTTAGTTTCGTCCTTTAAGAGTTCCCAATTACCTTCAATATCTCTTCTATCAAGGTCAGGTGACCCATCAATAATATAATAAGGAGCTTTATATGCTTTAGCGAGTGAAATTGCTAATAAGGTCTTTCCTGTACCCGGTGGACCTTGGAGTAAAATTCCAACACAATTACCCTTGTCAAGAGAGTCGAGTAAGCTTCTTAAATAATCAAATTCGTCTTTTTGCTGAATATATTCAATTTTTTTTTTTGAGATGGAATCAGACATAATTTACCCTTCCTTTTTACGCTATTAGATGTAATTCTTTAATCAATTATTAGATATGTTTAAAAATATGTTACATGAGATAATTTTAGCTAAACGACTAAAATTTACTGACTTTCGGACTTTGGTAATTAAATTATATTTTTTGTCCATATATAAATGGTATCTCTAACTAGATTTTCAGAAAAAAAAGTAAATTTTCCATTAAGTTTTGTAATTTTTATCTAGTTTTCATGATTGGCATCAATGAACGAAATAATTTAGCGTAAACGATTCTAATTAACTTAAAATCAAACAGATACCTTATCAACCTTAATAGTAAATACTTCTTTGGTTTAAATGTGCTTAAATCCTTGTCATATGTAATACTTCTTACGTAAAAGTTTTTCTTAAAAGTCGATAGTAGCAAAGAGTAAGTAATAATCGCAATGACATCCCATGCTCTTTTAATATGGTCTTTTGGGTAATTCAATTCTTCGCCCATTGACATCCTGGCAATTTCAATGATATGATATAAATCTATTTTACTCCCCAACAACTCCTTAGTAGCCCACATTAAATAAAGACAACCTCCACAGTAAGATATCAGAGCTTTCGCGCCAGTTTCTTCCGCTTCTTTAAATTTTTTTGCTCCTTCAGAGATCATATCAAAAGGTAGAGACATGTTCTTAACCCACGATGCCCCAGCTCCAAACCCACAGCATAACGAATCTTTTTTAATATGTTTCATCTCAAGTATTTTACAACCACATTTCTCTAATATTGTTCTTGGTTCCTCCCAATATCCTCCTAGTGCTTTAGAAAAGCAGTTATCGTGAACAGTAACTGTTAGATTAAGTTGGTTCTGAAGATTAATTTCTCCAGAGTTAATATTATCCAATAACCAGCGATGAAAATTTATAAAATTCTGATCATGTTTCACTCCCATTTCCTTTGGATGGACTTCCTTGAAGATATACTCAACAGCATCTAAAGTAGCAACAACATTTTTTACGCCCCAACTGTCAAAATCTCTTTTTGTCCTCATAGCTATCTTTTGTACAACATCTAAGAACCCTCCTTGATATAAATAGGCACCGCCCTCCCATTGGTCGATTCGATCAATAGGTTTGAAGTATTCAAGCAGTTTACTACCTCCAATGATAAATGGGAATAAATGTGTATAATTTCCAATCAACAGAACAGTATCCTCGCTCTTAGGAACGTAATGCATCCACTTATATATCCATTTTCTCTCTCGATTAGATAAAAACAAATTTAGAAGTTGCCAAATGTTACGATCTTCAGTAGGGCAAACAAAATAGTAAAGTGGAGGCGCACCTCTCTTTTTATATAAATCATTCCATCTCTCGAGTATCAACTGATATGGATTAGCATTTTGTGGGCAGTATAGATTGCACGATAAACAAGTGTTACATTTAGTAAGAACATGTTTTGATTCCGTTCCTTCTATCAACCTTTGAATCTCAAGTTTAGCTTCATCCAAAGGTAATTGTAGAACGGGACATAGATGAAAACAAAGTCCACACAAATTACACGCTTCTTTCTTAAATCCTGAAATCCGTTCATTTTCAATCATAATTAATCCTTTTATTTTGAACTATTTTAATAAGCAATATCATATTCTGGTGGGTTTTCAGTAATATTTTCAAGTTTAAATTTTTTAGGTGAAATAACTTTTGGCATTTGTTTCTTCATTATTCCCCAAAAAAAATGCTTAGCACGTTTTTTCTTTTCTTTATAAGACATTGGTTCTTCCCCAATTGCCATTTGAATCAATTCTATAAGATGATATACTTTTACTTTCTTTCTCATGTATAGATTCATTGATGTTAAGTATGTTGCAAGACATCCTGCACAGTAGACGCATACAGCATCAATTTTTTTATTTTTAAAATCTTTTAGATTACGGAAGGATGATTTCATCAACTTAATTGGATGATATGCTGAATCCACAGAAAAACCACCTCCAATACCGCAGCATCGCATGTCTTCTCTACACGCATCAATTTCAACAACTTTAATACCAATATACTCCAAGATTTTTCTGGGAAGATCCAAGTATTCCTCTCCAAACATCTTTGCATAACATGAATCTTGAATCGAAACTGTAAGATCTAATTTATTTTCTACCTTGATTTCTTCATTCTGGATTTTTTCCCATATATATTCTATATAGGATTTAATAGAATCAAATTTATAGGTTAAGCCATAGTGGGGAAGAACATTCTTAAATATGTTGGTTCCTGCTGTGCATAATACCATTAAATTTTTTGGTTTTAGAGTATTAAACCAGTTATCTAATCTTTTAGTGATTTGAAATAATTCATCTTTATAACCCGTACGAAATAGGGTTTCTCCACAACAATATTCAAGTCGCCCTCTTATGTCTAATCCTTCAAACAAGCTAGTTTGAGTAAGTTCTGCATATGTTATAATATTACATCCTGGATAAGTTAAGGTATCTCCTTCTAATGGAGTTAAACTAGCCCAACTTTTAACTAATTCTTCTGTATTTTTGGGCAAGTGGTCCATGACATATGATCTAAAATTAGGATAATGAGGATATAATGTCATGTAGTGCTTTCCACGAACTTTAAGCCCTTTCTTTTTATATGTCTCATTCCAACGTTGTAAAATTAAACTCGCAGGGTGAGCATTTTCTGGACAATAGAAATTGCAGGAAAAGCAACTTTGGCATTCTTTTAATACTCGTTTTGTTTTCTCTCCATTAATTAATCGTTTTATTTCTTCAACAGAATCTTCGACAGAGAGCTCCATTATGGGACATTTATTAAAACAAATGCCACATTGAGTGCAAGCTTCTTGGTTAAATGAAGAAAAGAACTCTATATTTACGGGTTTAATTTTATTCATAATTTATCCCCTTAAATTCTGTATTAAGTCATGCTATTATTAATATAAAAACATAGATAAGTACTAAATTTCCTAGAATTATCCCAATATCTTTTAATGCATATCTACCGCGTAAATCTTCTCTAGGCTTTCGAAAAATATACATTATCCCTAAAGGAAAAATGATTATTGGGAAAAACACGTAAAACTGAGTGATGATTATCATGAAAATCCCTACAATTAAAGATATAAAAGAAACCCCCCAAATAACAAGTTGAGACATTTTTGGGCTCAATTTTGAAAGAGAATCTCCATCTATTAACTCGTGAAGCATTTGTCCTGTATACGCTACAACTGCAATAGAAGTTAAAATAAAAATCTCGGAAACACTCATTACTGGAAGAAAATTCATGAAAATGCTTCCAGCATTTATCTTAATCATAAAATAAGGTAAAATTATGTGTGAGATTCCAAGAATAATATGATTAACGATTACAAGCGATTTAAAAATGCAATAAAAGATAACCATTACTATAATAATGATTAAATAAATCAGTAGGATAGGATAAAGTATTATTGTATTCATGAAGCAAGCAGAACCCAAAGCAAAACTTGCTAAACTCAATACAAATATTTCTTTTCGAGAATATCCCTTTACTCTTTCTAAAGTTTCTTTCTCATCAGGATCTCTCATGTCTATGAAATCATTTAACGTGTTTCCCGTAATAGCATAAAATGCAAAACCTGATAATATCCATAAATGATCTGCAAGATCGAAATTATTTAAATAAATCGCTAATAAACACGGAATTATAACAGAGAAAAGATACTCAATCCTAAGAAGTTTAAATCCCTTACTCATATTTAATCGTTGCAATTTGATATAAGATTAAATTAATTCTAATTATCCTTTAGAACATTTAAAGGTTTTTTAAGGAAGAATTTATATTAGAAAAACATTCTAATTGCTAAAACCATCAATACTATTGCTACAATAAGTTGGAGATATATTCTTGATATTTTTTTAGAAATTTTCGCTCCGAGGATAGAACCTGATATTGAACCAATAGCAATAAACAACCCAGTAATATAATCTATTTGACCCAAAAATATTTTTATAATTGTATTATATATTGCTGTGAAGAATATTATTGAGGTAGAAATTGCTGTCGAATTATGAATCGGATAATTTAACACAAGATTTAATGAAGGTGTATTAATTATTCCCCCTCCAATCCCAAGTAAGTATGCTGTAAACCCCGCTAACATGAATAAAGGAATAGATTTTTTAAGATTAGATTTATAATCATGATCTTGAAGGGTAAAATCCAATTCGTGTAAACCAGCTTCTTTCGCATTATTGTTTTTTTTTTGAGTTTTATAAATCATGTTTACTCCAGCTATTAATAATGTGCAAGCAAATAATATTTTTAATAGGGAACCCTCGATATGGATAAATGAAAAGATTATACTAGAAATTATACTTCCAATAATAGAAAACACGGCAAATATAATTGACGATTTAAAATTTGTTCTTTTTTGCTTTAAATATGAGATGAATCCAGCTAATGAAGAAAATAATATAATAAATGTAGAAGTACTTACCGCTGTATCAATAGGTATAAAGAATATTAAGGTCATTATTGAAACAAAAAATACACCTCCGCCCACTCCAGCTATGACCGAAACAACTCCTGAAAGAAAACCAAGAAAGATTAATAGAGAAATAATTGTTAATGTAAATTCCATACTCGATAAAATTTATTTAAAATGATAAAGATTCTCAAAAAATCAAAAATTAAATTACTAAATTACTATTAAAATAGTAAATACATGATTTTGAATTATCACTACCTAAACCTAAACCATGCCCGATTCTAATGATAATAAATTGATCGTAAAACTCGTAGCATGTTCTCGTTGTGGTAATGCTTTCATGATTAATGATGTTAAAAAAGAATCAAAAGATATAGTGTGTGATAATTGCATTAAATTGGAACAACGTAAAAAAATCTTATCGGAATCGGTTATAGAATCCCAAAAAGAGACTCAAACCAATATAAAAGAATTTAAAAGTCAACTTAGAAGTGCAAAATCACAACAAATAAAACAACTATATTTTGATAAGTTAAAAGAAGAATCGGAATATTTATCAAAATCCATCGAACTTCTCAAGAAGATTGAAGAAACCAATGATGAGAAATATATTGAAGAATATAAAAAATTGTTTGAGAAGTTGAAAAACCTGTAAATTAAGAACCGTTTTTGATAAATAAAAACGCTATATTCATTATTTTACTTTTGGGTTGAAATTTCGCATCTAATTTCATTAACCAGGAAGTAATATTGACAAATTGGTACCATAATTTACGGAATAGCTTATCAGTTTCATATTTCTTCCGCAATAGCAAAAGACTTTCTTCCGTTTTTGTGGGGTTTTTAGACTGAATAAATGAGATCTTCATTATTTGACCATATACGCCAAAGTATCTTATTAATTTAAAATTAAAATCTTGAAATAAGTTAATAATATCCTCAATTTCATATCTTCTATAATGACCAATTAATTTATCTTGATGTGTATAATATTTCGTCCTGTGAGGGACTGTAATTACTACAATTCCACCTTGTTTCACTATTCGGTTAATTTCACTAACTGCCTTAATATCATCATTAATGTGTTCTAATACATCAAGAGCACTAATAAAATCAAATGAGTTATCCTTATAAGGTAAACGAGTTATGTCCCCACATAAAGGATGTGAATTTAATTTTTGTATATACCGCTTTAGAGGCAAGGATGCTATATCTAAGTATGATTTATGGAGTTTTTCATCAAAGAGATCCAAAAAAGAATTTCCCGAACATCCAAGGTCTAAAGCATTAAATACTTGAAAGTTTTTCAAGTTCTCAATTATGAGATCAAATTTACATTGTATTCCCGGAGATATATAGTAATCTGAAGCATTTCTAAATGAAAAATTCCTGTGTTTTTCATAAAAATCCTTCAATGTCATTTTTCTTACTTGATACTCGTATAATCATCACTAATTAATTGGTTTATATTTAATTTTAGCATGATTTTTATAGAATCTAATGTTCTAAATTAAGTAATAAATAAAACATGTCAGAAAAATCATTTCCAAAATGATATTAGGAGTTAGATTAAAATGACGTTAAAACAATTATCAGTATTTATTCCCAATAAACCAGGACAACTTGCGAACTTTTTTGAGCTATTAATGGAAAACGACATATATATAAGATCTATGACCGTTGCAGAAACCGAAGATTATGGTCTGCTTCTATTATTAGTTGATCAAACCGAGAAGTGCATAGGTATTTTAGAAGAAAATGAAATATTACATACAATTACCAATGTAATAGCGATAGAACTCTCAAACAATATTTCAGATTTGTATAAAATTTCAAAGGCTTTGGGCGCTAATGATATTAATATTGAGTATTTATATTTTCTTGTATTAAACGATCATCGAAATGGAATAATTTTAAGATTGAATGACAATGAAAAAGGACTTGATATTTTAAAAAAAAATGATTTTCAAGTGATAGATTAAAGTTCTTTATTCCTAATTCTACTTCTTTCAACTAATATTTTCACAGCAAATGCAGCTTCTTGAGGAGTGTAAAATATTGGAGTTTTTTCTTTTTTTGCAAATTTTTTTAGTTCTTCGAAGTTTTCTCCAAAAAATATTAGAGGAATTATTGGTTTCTTTCTATTTGTATCATTCCATGCACGAATCATACCCCGATAATGCTCATCTGACTTCATTTCAAGAAATGGAGGGATTACTAAACATGGAACTACAATATCTATGCCTGGGTCCTCCAACATTGCTTTTGTAACCTCATAGTATTGTGTTTCTCCAGCAACTCCAATCATGTCAAGAGGATTAACCAATTTTACAAGAGAAATTAAATAGTTTTTAATTTTTTCTTTCAAGTTATTTGAAAATTCAACAAGTGTGAGCCCGAAGTCTTCAACTTTATCACTAAAAAGAACCGAGCTTCCACCACTATTTGTTAATACTCCAATTTTATCTCCTTGAGGAACTGGCAAAAATGAAAATGTTTTTAATGCTACCATGAAATCTGTAGCTGATTCACATAAAGTTGCGCCTGCTTGCCCAATCGCTGCTTTCAGCATTTTATAATTGGTAGCGATCGATCCTGTATGTGAACTTGCTGCTTTCATTCCAGTAGCAGATCGACCTCCTTTAAAGATTACTATTGGTTTCCTCAGTATTATTTCTTTTAATAACTCTAAAAACTTTCTTCCTTGGCTAATAGTTTCCATGTATATGCTAATTAATTTAGTATTAGAATCGGTATTGAAGTAATCTAGAATATCTACGAATGAAATATCTACATTATTACCAATATTAGCAAATTTTGAGCATCCAATATTTTCACGTTCCATGGCGTAAAAACTTGCACATCCAAAAGAACCAGATTGACTAATCATGCTTATGTTTCCAGGGGGTGCTGCTTGAATGAAAGACGCATTCAATCCAATCTCATTATTCTGAATTCCCACGCAATTTGGCCCCATTATTCTGATATCGTTGATCCTACATTTTTCAGCAATTAGTTTTTCAGCTTGTTTGCCTTCATCATTAATTTCTCCAAATCCTGCTGTGACAATAATGATTCGTTTAACCTTTTTAGTAATACATTCATTGATTACCGTATTCACAGCTTTTGCAGGAACTAAAATAATTGCAAGCTCAATTTCTTCTGGAATATCAATAATAGATTGGAAGCATGGTATTCCCATTATTTCCTTGCTATTTTGAGTTATAAGAAAGAGTTTACTTTTAAGATTTTTATTGTTGAGTATATTGATAGTAACTGCATTACCAAATTTTTTAGGATTAGCAGTTGCTCCAATTACAGCAATTGTTTTTGGTGTGAAAAAAAAATGGGGCATAAATTACTATAACTCCTCACTTATAGCTTGTTGTGGACATACATCAATACATACTTTACAACCACGGCAAGTATTTTGATCAATGATTGCTTTTTTCAAATCCTCATCAAAATTTATGGAAGGGCAACCAAACCGGTTAACACATATAAGGCATCCTCCACATTTTTCTGGATTAACTACGATCTTTGGAGGTTTAACTTGTTTTGCTCGCATTTGATTTATTTCAATTAAAGAACATGTATGTCGAGATATTAATACTCTCACGCCTTTTCTATCTACAGCTTCTTCTAATTTATTGATAAGTTCATTTAAATCATTTGAATCCTGTATCCAGATATTTTCTTCCTTAACACCACAACCTTTAACAAGATCCTCTAATATTACTCTTGTTCCTGGTGTTCTATCTATTTTTATTCCGGTCCCTGCATTTTCTTGAAATCCTGTCATTGAAGTAGATCGATTATCAAGGATTACAACTAACATGTCATTTTCATTATAGACGGCATTAATTAATGCGGGTATACCAGAATGAAAGAATGTTGAGTCTCCTAAAATTGCTAAAACAGGATTTCCTTCAGGTTGAACTTTAGTTATACCATTCGCTAATCCAATAGAACCTCCCATGCACACTTCAGTATCTAATCCCTCTAATGGTTTATACACCGCTAGAGTATAACATCCAATATCCGAAGAATTAACAAACTTTGTTTTTTTCTTTTTTTCTACTTGTTTAATGGCATAAAATGTTGCTCTATGTGAGCATCCTGAACACAAAATCGGAAGCCGAGGTGGAATTATTAACATCTTTTCGGGTACTGGATTTTTTTTATACTCAATACCAATGAAATCAGAAATTTTCTCTAAATAGAGTTCAGCAGCAAACTCGCCATTTTGTGGAAAATAATCTTTTCCATGAATTAAAATTTCTGTTGATAATCCTTCTTCATATGCAAATTGTTTTGCAATATTTTCAATGAAAGGTTCTAATTCTTCAACAACGAGAATTTCATCGACATTATCATATAATTTTTTAATTAATTTTTTAGGTGGGGGGTATACTAATCCTAATTTGAGGATTGATACTTTATCTAATATTCCGAAATAGTTCAAAGCATCTATTAGATGTCCATGAGGAATACCTGCAGTAACAAATCCGTATTTAGTCCCATTAATCTTTTCATCTGATAATTTTAATGAATTAAAAGGAAACTCATCAGCAAATCCAGAAATTAGTTCTAATCGTTCCAAAAGTCTCACACGCAAGACTCGAGAGTGAGAAGGTAGACAAACCCATCGAGATCTATCCCAATCAAATGAATAATCTCTATCTATTTGCTTTATATTACCTAAAGAAACATCTCCTCTTCCATGGTTGAGACGTGTTGTCGTTCTAAATAAAACTAATGAATGAAATTGTTCAGAAAAATCAAAAGCGTATTTTAACATGTCTTTCGCTTCCTGGGGTGTAGATGGCTCAAAAACAGGAACAAGGGCATGTAACCCAAAATAACGGTTATCTTGTTCATTTTGACTGCTATATAGGTTTGGATCATCAGCTGAAATCAAAACCATTCCACCTCTTGCTCCAGCATAACAAGCTGTCATGAATGCATCAGATGCTACGTTAACCCCAACATGTTTCATGCATGCAACCGCTCTCACATCACACATCGATGCACCATATGCGGTTTCAAATCCTACTTTTTCATTGATACTCCATTCCAATTTTAAATGAGGATTAAATTCTTTCATGATAGCTAAGGTGCTTAAGATTTCAGAGGAGGGTGTTCCGGGATAACCCGCCCCGACTATTACTCCTGCTTCTAAAATCCCTCTAGCTAAAGCTTCATTTCCCAACATTATTACTTTTTTTCCTGGTTCATCTTCAGTAAAATCAGGTCTAGTCATTTATTTACCTCCTAAAGATTTTCCTTTTTCTATACCAAGATTAAATGCTACTTTATTAACTTCTTGAGCCTTTTTAGGGACAAATTTCATAATCGCACTTAATAATGATTCTTTCTTTAGAGGTATTTGTCCTGAACCACTCACTACCCCTAACATTACAACGTTCATTGTTCTTAGATTACCTGCTTGGCTTGCTAACTCATTAGCGTTAACAAAATGAATATTTAGCGAAACGTTTTTTAAAAATGTTTGAATCTCTTCTATAGTAGGATATTCCATTCCAAGTTGGTGAATCATTGGAGGTATAATAAGGGCTTTATTAATAAAAAAGAATGTATTTGGTCCAGCATAGTTAAAATTTCTTACTGCTTCACTCGCCTCAAAAGCCATTATCACATCAGTCAAACCTCTTGGAATTAACGGTCCTTCTACTTCAGAACCAAATCGAAAGTAAGATGAAACCGATCCTCCTCTTTGAGCCATTCCATGAGTTTCAGCAGTTCTAACTTTATATCCGTCTAATAAAGCTGCGTGTGATAGAATTTGAACTGCTCTTATAACACCTTGTCCCCCAACTCCTACGTTGAGTAGATTAAATTTTTTAATCTCCATAATGCTTCAATCAAAATGATTTAGCTTTTTCTAAGAATATCTATTTATTATTAATTTCCATAGTTTATTTAGATTATTCGTTAGCTATTATAATGGGAACGATATCCCATAAACCAGTTTTCATAATTTTGATTTTTCGTAATTTTAAGTTGAATTATCATATAAAAAACGCAATAGTTCCACTAAATCATCGAAAAATACTACAAATTTCGTGAAATTATTATTTAGGATCTCTATATTCTATATATCCGACGTAATTGGGTTCTAAAATGATAAACCTTCCTTATTAAGATCTTAATAAATTGTTATTTGGAAATGCATGGTAAATAAAAAAATGAAAAGTATTGCAAAAAATGGGATATTTTGCATCATAGAATTTCGCATACCTCCCAAGAAATTTATGAAAATTTTTTAATTTTTATTAAATTCATGAGTTATCTTAGCTTTTATCTTATGATTTAGGATTTTATGATAAAACCTATAGAGATAATAGTTCAATTATGATTTTATCAGTTAAATTCATGGAATAATTAAACAGAACCTTTATAAAATTGACCAAAATATTTTTATATGGGTAAATCTATATAATTATTACGAAAAAAACGTTTTTTCGTCCTTGTAGTGGAATGCTTGTATTTAGCCATAATTATTCCTCCACAATTTTTTTGGCATACCATTCCATTACTTTTTTTATTTTTATTACTTTGAAACATATTTTTTACTAATTTCATAACAATAGAGAAATTTTTTATTCACACGAATATCTGATAATTTTTAATAAATATCGTTAATGGTACATGTAAGAATTAATAGAAAATTATCCAAATTTCTAAAAACTTTTCTCGGTCAATTAATTAGGGAATCACTAGCTTTTATTGGTAGATCAAGTAATTGGTTTTAATTATTGTTAATTTTTCATTAAAAAATAGAGGAGTAAGGATTAAGTAAGAATATTTTTATCAAATGAAGGGATTTTAAAAATTATCTAAAAAAATAAATAATAAATTGTTAAATCGAGGTAGATTAATTTGGTAAGATTTAATGGAAAAGTGGCTTTTATAACTGGAGGAGCTTCTGGCTTAGGAGAAGAAACTGCGAAAAGTTTTGCTAAAGAAGGAGCAAAGGTAGTAATTGCTGATTTTGATAAAGAAAATGGAGAAAGAGTAGAAAAAGAAATAAAGGATGCTAATGGGGATGTTCTATTTATCGAGTGTGATGTTAGAAAATCCTCTGATGTAGAAAATGCTGTGAAAACTGTCTTTGAAAAGATCGGTGCTGTTGATTTTTTAATACATTCCGCAGGGATCCTAAAAGATGGGATGATGTAATTAATACACATCTTAAAGGATTTTTCCTATCTCTTCAAGAATGTGCAAAACGTTGGATTGCTATATGTAAAGAAGACCCAAAAGAAAAAATCGCCGATAATCCAGATAGGCGAGTAATAACCATTAGTAGTCAAGCCGCTGAAGGAAATATTGGTCAATTAAATTATGCAGCTGCAAAAGCGGGAATGCTTGGAATGGTAAAAACAGCAGGTTTAGAATTAATTCGATATAATATACGATCCCACGCAATCATGCCCACCTTAATAGAAACTCCGATTTTAGGTGAATTACTAAGCAAACAAGAAGGAAAATGGAGAAAATATTATTCTGAAAGAATACCCTTAGGGATTGGTGAATCTAAATATGTTTCCCAAGTAATTCTATTTCTTTGCAGTGAAGATGCTTGGTTCATGAACGGAGAAATAATTGGAATTAATGGTGGACGATTAGATAAAGTTTAATTTAATTAATATAAAAAGAGAAATCTCTTTTTTCTTTTATTTTTTTTTTTAATCTTCAGATTTTATTCTTCTTATTTCTTTAGTTAAAATAGGAACAATCTCATGTAAATCACCAACTAAACAATAATGAGCAAGATTAAAAATGGGGGCCGATTTATCCCGATTTATTGCTACTATGATTTCAGAATTTTGCATGCCAACCGAATGCTGAATCGCTCCTGATATCCCACAAGCAATATACAATTTAGGGGACACGGTCTTCCCAGTTTGACCGACTTGTCTATCATGATCAACCCAATTGAGTTCAACACTGACCCGAGATCCCCCTAATTCTGCTCCTAAGGCATCAGCTAATTCTTTAATTATTTTAAATCCTTCTTTGGATCCGACTCCCCTTCCTCCTGATACGATAATCGCCGCATCTTCAAGATTTATTTTAGTCTTCTGTTTTTTGATTACTTTCAATACTTTTGTAACCGAATCGGTCTCATTCAAATCTCTCTCGATTTTAATTATCTTTATTTTTTTCTTAGTTTCATTGCTTGCTTTAAAAATTCCAGGTCTAACGGTTGCCATTTGTGGTCTACTTAAAGGAGTGAGGATAGTTGCCATTAAATTTCCACCAAACGTTGGTCTTGTTTGTCTTAAATTTCTAGTTTCTTCTTCAATCTCTAATCCCGTACAATCTGCTGTCAATCCCGTATTCAACCGCTTGGCTAAACGAGGAGCAAAATCTCGTCCAGTAGGTGTAGCTCCAATTAAAATAATCTCTGGTTTCCTTTCAGTTATTAAATCAAATAATATATTGACATAAATGTCGGAATAGTAATGCTTCAATATTTTTGATTCTATGTAAATTACTTGATCTGCTCCGTAATTGCTAAAACCTGATAAAATTTTATCAAAATTAATACCAAGAATAACTATAGTTAAATCAGTTTTTAAAATATCCGCTAGTTCTCTTCCCTTCCCTAGTAATTGATAAGCCACCTTGTGAATTTCTCCACCAAAATGTTCAGCTATTACCCAGACTCCTTTATACTGTGATTTATCAACTTGTTCCACATGATCTGCACGTTTTAAGGTGATGGCATCTACAGGGCAAGCATCTACACACGCACCACATAAATTGCAATCTGGTGTTATTACTGCTGAATTTTCGATGATTTCTACGCCTCCATAAAGGCAAGCTGCAATGCAGGATTCACAAACAGTGCATAGTTCACTATCAATATTTATACTCATGAGTTCACCTACTAAATCACCTTATCATCGTGTAAATTAGTACATAATTCTCGTACCATCTCTTCAATCGTCCCTGTTAAAACAACATGATCTACTTTTTTTTTAGGAATAAAAATTTTCCACACTTCTGTCATGGAACCGTTTAAACCAATCTCCGATTTATCTGCACCAATATCATCAGCATTTAAATATATGACCTCTTTATTTTGGTACGCATCCACGATTCCTTGGATTCCTGGTATGCGTGGATCATTAATTTCTTTTACAACTGAAACTAATACGGGAAGTTTAGTTTCAATTTCTACAACTTCTTCAGTTCGAAAAGCTCGTTCAACAATCACTTTATCATCCTTTTCCAAGCGGAATTTTAAAACGTACGTGATTTGAGGGATATTTAATTCTTCAGCCAATTCAGGACCCACTTGAGCAGTATCACCATCTGTAGCTTGTGTTCCACATATTACAATATACTTTCGCTTTATGTTTGTTTCCTTTAATAATTTTTTTATCGCTAATGCTAATGTGTGTGAAGTTGCGAGAGTATCTGCCCCCGCAAAAGCTCTATCTGTTAATAAAAAGGCTTTATCTACCCCCATAGAAAGTACTTCCCTAAGTGCTTTTTCTGCTTGAGGAGGTCCCATGCTTAAAGCTATAACCTCTCCACCGTATTCTTCTTTGATTGAAAGACCTAATTCAATCGCGTGTTTATCATGAGGATTGATTATTGATGGAATTCCTTCCCTTACCAAAGTATTTGTTTTGGGATCAATTTTGACCTCAGATACACTCGGTACTTGTTTTATGCAAACAAAAACTTTCATGATTCATGTATTCCTTCGATAATAATTTGTAATTAGATCAAAATATCAAAGGTTACTATAAAATTTTATCAAATTTTGCCTTTTCTTTTTAAAATATGATGAAAAAAATGGAAAATATTGTCAAATTGAATCGAATTTAGAAAGGAAAAATCTTTCTTAGATATTTCTTTCGCAGATATTATCTTCCTTTTAACATGTGGTTTGCGATAACCATTCTTTGTATTTCAGATGTACCTTCATAAATCTCACCCATCTTGGCATCCCTAAAAAATCTTTCGACAGCATAAGCTTTCATTAAACCATAACCACCATGTATCTGAACTGCCTGATGAGCTGCCTTCATTGCAGCTTCGGAAGCAACTAACTTAGCCATTGATCCCGCTAATCCGTAATCCATTTTTTGATCACACCTCCAAGCTGCCTTATATGTCAATAATCGAGCAGATTCCACGTCTGTAGCCATATCCGCTAATTTCCATTGAATCCCTTGAAATTTACCAATTTTAGCTCCAAATTGTTCTCTTTCGTTTGAATATTTAATAGACGCTTCTAGACAACCTTGTGCCAAACCTAGGCATTGAGCTGCGATTGTAATTCTTCCATAATCCAAAATTTGAAGACCAAGTCTAAATCCATTTCCTAGTCCTCCTAATATGTTTTCTTCAGGCACTCTCACGTCTTGGAATACTAATTCTGATGTATTAGATGCTCGAACTCCCAATTTATCTTCTTTAACTCCTACGCTATATCCTGGAGTATCCGTATCAACTATAAATACTGTTAATACTTTCCGGGAGGCTTTTTCTCCCGATTTAGCCACAACTAATAACGTTTTAGCTATCCCTCCATTAGTGGCAAAAATTTTGCTTCCATTAAGAATATAGTCATCTCCGTCCTTTTCTGCTGTTAATTGCACGCCTCCAGCATCTGAACCTGCATTTGCTTCAGTTAAACAGAAAGCGCCTATCTTATTACCTTTTGCAAGATCAATTAGAAATCTTTGCTTTTGTTCTTCAGTTCCAAACCGATAAATGGGGTACAAACAGACACTTCCATGTACACCTGTCGTGATAGCCCATGATGCATCTACTCTCCCAATCTCTTCTGTGATAATTGCAAATGATATTGTGTCGTTATGTAGCCCGGCACCTCCATATTCTTCAGGGATACAAGAACCAAAGTAATTCAATTCTTTCATTTTTTTCATTACAGTTGGATCAAGTTCAGAATTACGGTCGCTCTCTTCAGCAACTGGGGCAATATATTCTTCAGCAAATTCACGGGTAATTTTCCTTATCATTTTCTGCTTTTCAGTTAATCCAAAATCCATAGAAACCAACCATTTTTACTATTTTATATTGAAATATTACTAATAATCTTGAGTATTGAAAATAATTTTAATTTTATTATTACACTTTTTCTTCAATAAAATTTATATGTACAGCTTCAAGAAAATTAGTTAATATTGCACTCCAAATCAATTATTTAGATATGACATATAAAAAATTACCCGAACTAGATATACTTCGAATAGTTTCTATTTTAATCGTTGTGATATTAATTCATATTCCAAATGATTATGCATATAGTTTCTACATTGACCTAGAACCATATACTGGTTTTTTTCTGCATACATTAGGAATTCATGTTGCCATGGGCTCTTTTGCGTTCATATCAGGATTCGGACTCTATCTAAACAAGAAAAATAGAAATATTGATACATTTGAAAAATTGGGTGCATTTCTAAAGAAGAGATTTTTCAGAATATTTCCACTTTATTGGGTTGCTTTAATCTTATTTTTAATTTTTTTAGGATATTCTAACATGGATTTTATGTATCTACTGGCACATTTTATGGGATTACAAATAATAGTTGCTCCGATATTTGGTCCTCCTATACTTACTCTTTGGTTTATTGGCATAATTGTAATTTACTATTTGATTTTCATATTTTTAAGTTTCTTAGGTTCGATTAAAAGAATCATTCCCGCTTCTATAGCAATTTTATTTTTGTTTGCATTTCTTAACATATTTTTTGGTCTTGTTGAATATAGGTTTTTCTATTACTACCTTATTTTCATTGCTGGCATAATTGCTGCTAATATTTACACTTCCCCCCAATATAATCGTATTAAAGAAAGAATAATTAATAGGCAAAAGGTAATTCCTTTAATCATTGCTTTAGGTGTTGCGGTTTTAAGTTTTATATTATATCAATTTTTAACTCAATATTGCTTTTCTACCTTCAATTCAGAATATGGAACGACTCATTTACGCCTTATTTTGGATCAAAACCCTGGTTTTATTGAATCTGCAATTGCGATACTTTCGGTAGATATGATAATAATGACATATATTGTCTTTATGATTTCCTCATGTCATTTTCTTATTGTTGCTTTTAGATTGTTATTACCTAAATGCAATATTGGTTTGATATTTTCCATAATTGCATATTCAACTTATTGTGTATATCTCTTCCATAGAGTATTTCTTATCTTATACACTGAAATTTTAATGGATATATTTGATTTAGCTATATATGAAAGGCTTGAATTCAACATTGTTTTATTGTTTGTCCCTTTTATATTTCTATTTTCATATCTCATTCAAAAGTTTTCAGATTGGGTTTTAAAATTACCTTCAAAACTTAAATCTAAAAAACCTTGATTTGAAAAAATTAAATAATTATTTTCACAATCATAATTAATTTTGAACTACTACTATTTAGTAATATAATATAACCAGTGTGATTTTCAATTGTATGATAAAAATTTTTTGGATAAATTAAAAAAAGAAAAAGAAAACTGGGAACAACAAGTTAAAAATGCAAAAGAACGAGATGTAAAATTTGAGACGGATTCTGGCATACCAATAAAGAATTTATACACTCCACTTGATGTGAAAGGAGATTACTTTGAAAAAGTGAATTTTCCAGGGCAGTCTCCTTATACTCGAGGGGTTTATCCCAACATGTATAGGGGAAAGTTATGGACAATGCGCTTGTTTTCTGGTCACGGAACTCCTGAAGAAACCAATAAGAGATGGAAATATCTTTATGAAAATGGTGAAACGGGGTTTAGCGCAGCAGTAGATGCCTTGACATTTAATGGTATTGATCCAACAAATCGTGATGGTGCTCCTGAAGTTGGAACTAGTGGAGTTCCTCTATATTGTATTGACTCTTTATTTGCACTTGCAAAAGATATACCAATTGATAAGGTAAGCGTGGCCTTGGTTGTCGAACCCTTTACATGTGCACCTGTTTGTGCAATGTATTTCAACATGGCCAAAATGCGAGGTTATGACATATCTACATTGATAGGGACAACTCAAAATGACATTCTTACGATGACTGTAGGGTATATTCCCTATAAAAATTGTCCACCAAACCATCTATTGCGTTTAGCTTGCGATTTCATCGAATGGACTGTTCCTCAAAAGAATGTGCCAAAATGGCATCCCATTAATTTCACGGGGTACAATTATCGTGAAGGAGGGATTGATGCGGTTCAAGAATTAGGTTTTGTGTTTGCCAGTGCTATTTCTCATATTGATAACTTGATTGCTCGAGGTTGGAAGATTGATGATTTTGTGAATCGATTAGCATTTCATCTCGCAGCTCATAAGGATTTCTTTGAAGAAATTGCTAAATATCGAGCCGCGAGGAGAATTTGGGCAACTTTAATGAAAGATAGATACGATGCACAAGACCCAAGGTCTCTACAATTCAAGTTTCACGTGCAAACTGCAGGAAGTTCCTTGACTGCGCAATTACCAATGATCAATATAGTACGTACAGCAATTCAAGGTCTGGAAGCGAACATTGGAGGTTGCCAATCCTTACATACCAATTCATATGATGAGGCGATTTGTTTACCTAGTGAGGAAGCTGTTCTTGTTGCACTAAGAACCCAACAAGTAATTGCAGATGAGACGAGAATAACAAACACTATTGATCCATTAGCGGGCTCTTATTATGTTGAATGGTTAACCGACGAGATTGAAGAGAAAGTATGGAACTACATGGCTAAAATTGAAAAAGTTGGGTCCATTGATAAGGCACTTTCATCGGGTTGGTTGTATAAAGAAATGCGGGATGCTTTCCATAAGAGAAGAACTAAAATCGAAAATAAAGAAGAAATAATGCTTGGAGTAAATAAATATAACGTACCATATGATACAGTGACAAATGTCTTTAGAACTAATCCCGAAAGCATTCAAATTGAATTAGATAGAATCAAAAAGCTAAAAGAGCGTAGAGATAATGCAAAATTAGAGAGGATCTTAGATGAACTACGAAAAGTTTGTGAAAAGGAAGAAAATGTGATGCCCGTAATCATGGAAGCAACTAAAGAAGGGGCGACGATTCAAGAGATCTGTGATATCTATCGAGAAATTTATGGTATCTGGGAGCCTCCATTAGCAATTTAATAGGAGAAAAGAGGTGGAAAACTAAATGTCAGAAAATAAGATTAGAGTATTAATGAGTAAACCTGGGATTGATGGTCACTGGAGAGGGGGCATCGTTGTTTCACGTGCTTTAAGAGATGCTGGAATGGAACTCATTTTTGGAGGATTTCAAAACGTTCGAGAAATTGCAGAAGCCGCAATTCAAGAAGATGTGGATGTAATTGGCTTAAGTATACATTCAGGTGCCCATTTTGCTTACACACAACAATTGATTGATATACTAAAAGAAAAAGGAGTTTTTGAGGATATCTTGATTGTAGTTGGTGGAGTAATTCCCGCTCAAGACTTTGATAGATTAAAAGAGATGGGTGTAGGTAATGTTTTTGGTCCGGGATCAATGACTTCAGATATCGTGTCCTATATCCAATCTCAAACTAATAAATAATCTCATATTTTTATTTCTTATATATATTATTTGAAGTTTAGCAAATTTGCTATTAGTTTTAAAATCTATTAGGAATAGACCTGTTTGAATATGGGTGAATATTTATTGTTTATAAATGTTTTTAGAAAGTATTATTACCCAATTTTTTATTAGGCACCTTTAATTTTCCTAAAAAACACTTGAACTAACCAAATTAAATTAAACTATTATGTCAGTTATTGGTATTGATAAAGAAAAGTGTTCCAATTGTAAGCTATGTATCCAAGAATGTGGACGTGGATATTTTTACCTCGGCGAAGATGATCAAGTTCTTTTTAATGAGAATTTAAGCACTTGCAATATTTGTGGTCACTGTATAGCAATTTGTGGTGAAGACGCAATTATAACTAAGAACCTGGATGATGTAGAAACATTCCCGGGAATTGATTCACCTGAAAAAATTGTAGAAAGTGAAAAACTACTTCAGCTTCTTCGAGCTAAACGTTCAATCAGGCGCTATAAGAATAAAGAAGTCCCGAAAGAATTAATAGAAAAAGTTTTCGAAGCCATGAGATATGCCCCAAGTGCTTCAAACGCTCGAGCTTGGCGATACATAATTTTATCTGATCCTGATAAACTCCAGAAATTGAGTGATGAAATCGTCAAAGTCAATTATCCCTACTTGGGATTTCAATCAGCAGAGCAAGCACTCGAGCATCTTAAATCAATAGGACGGAATCTCTTCTATCACGCGCCACATTTAATCGTTTTATATTATAGGGTTGTTGAAAAAAGTACAGTGATGATAGGATTACGGGCAAACGATGCGGGAATCGCATTAACTTATGGAATGTTAGAAGCTGAGAGCCTCGGCCTTGGGACTTGTTGGATCGGAATGGTTCAAGGAGCCGTTGTTGCAAATAAGGAAATTTTAAAGATCTTAGGAATAAAGGGAATGGTGCTCGGAGCTTTTACATTAGGTTACCCCGCTGTAAAATACCGCAGAACTGTACCTCGCCCTCCATTAAAAATAAAGGGTCTGGATTTAATCTAATCAGATTACTAAATTTATTATTCTGTAAGTTAAAAGATGTTTAAAAAGTTCAAAAAATAAAAATAAAAAAATAAAAAATCTTAAATCTTTAGTGACTTAACTTCTCCTCTTTCTTATTACCAAAATAATTGATCCAATAGCAATAATACCTGAAGTTACCGAAAGAATTAATATTAGAAGTAAGTATGGATCATCTGATGGTAGCTGTTCTACAGTAATTGTGATTGTAATAATGTTATCATTAGTCCCATCAGAGGCAGTTATTTGAAGAGAATACACGCCTACATTTAGATTTGTATTGTTTTCTAAAAGACCAGTATTTGAATCAATCTTAAAATCCACTGTGTTATTTATACTATAGATAATATCTTGTAAATCAGTTGCATTCAAATCATAAACTAAAAAATCTCCCAATTCGATTATTTGATCTTCAGGAATTGGATTCCACATTGGTTCCGTAGTATCTATCACGGTAATTTTAATTGAAGCTGTAAGGCTATTTCCAGATGTGTCATTTACGCTAACATCTAACCAATAAACCCCTACAGTAACTATTGTGGCATTTGTAATAATTCCATTATTAGAATTAATTTGAAATTCATTTGTTTCATTTAGCTGATATTTGTCAATTTCAAGATTATCGCTGGCATTTAAATCATAACTACAACCGTGACCTAATTCAAAATCCCGGTTTTCTGGATTCTGAACCCAATTAGGAGCAATAGAATCTGGTCCAAAAATCAAAAATGCTTCACCCTTCCAATCTTCTCCTTGTTTAGCTCCAATAAGTAGATCTTCAATTTCATCACCATTGAAATCTCCCGCACCCGCTACTGACCATCCTGCATTATCACTTGAACTCTCTCCTAAAAAAGAGGCATTCGCATTTGATAAATCCATGTCCATCGAGAAAAAATCGGGTTCTCCACCATAAATTAAATATACTTGTCCTGCATTGCTCCCCCCTTCATCATTATAAGAAGCCCCAATAAGAATATCATCGTACCCATCATTATTAATATCTCCCGCACCCGCCACTGACTTCCCTGCGTTGTCATCGTCAGTTTCGCCTATGAATGAGGCATCAGCGTCTGATAGGTTCACGTCCATCGAAAACGATGCAGAATCTCCACCGAATACCAAATATACTTTTCCTGCACCGGACCCCCCATCATCATTAGCATAAGCCCCAATAAGAATATCATCGTACCCATCATTATTAATATCTCCCGCACCTGCTACTGAATTTCCCGCGGCATCACCGCTAGTTTCTCCTATGAATGAGGCATTGACCGTTGATAAATCCATATCCATCGAGAAAAAATTTGATTCATTACCAAAAATTAGATATGCCTGTCCTGCATTGCTCCCCCCTTCATCATTATTATAGGCTCCGATAAGAAAGTCATCATATCCATCATTATTTACATCTCCCGCGCCTGCTACTGACTGTCCGGCGTAATCCTCTGGATTCTCACCTATAAAGGAAGCATTCGCATTTGATAAATCCATGTCCATCGAGAAAAAATCGGGTTCTCCACCATAAATTAAATATACTTGTCCTGCATTGCTCCCCCCTTCATCA
>DAOUVJ010000127.1 GCA_030667705.1 Promethearchaeota archaeon
AGGCATATAAGATTGGAAAATATGCTATTGGAGCTGCAGGATATCTCCATGCGTTCAATAAAGGTGAACTCTGGTTCATCCCAATATCAAATATTCCAGACGAGGATAATAATTCTTATGAAAGCGATTGTATGCACAAAATATGGTGAAATTTTGATTTCCATTAAGATAAAAAAAAATTATTAGATTGGTTTTTCTATATATTTTCTATATATATTAGTTCCTTAATTCGGTGGTATAATGAAAATCCTTCAATTGACACTATTACGAGTAAATATTGTACAACATTAATGCCAAATTCTAAATTTTGGAATGAGAAAAAAATAAATTAAAACTAGATATATATTAAAGATAATAGGAAATTTAGGTACCTTCTTCATAACCGTGAATGTAGTTATATTGTTCTTCTGTTAGAGTGTCTATTTTTATACCCATGGCATCAAGCTTCAAAATTCCCACTTTATCATCAATGTCAATTGGTACATCAACCATTCCGGGTTTGAGATTATTTTTATTTTTAACAATATACTCAGACATTAAAGCTTGAAGTCCAAATGACATGTCCATGACTTCACTGGGATGACCCTCAGAAAGTACTAAATTAGCCAACCGTCCTTTAGCTAGAAGATAGATTTTTTTACCATCAGGGAAGATTATTTCTTCGACGTCCTTACGAACTGGGTTTATTTCCTTAGCAAATTCATAGAGTTCTTTAGTGGGAATCTCAATATCAAAGTGACCTAGATTTCCTAAAATAACTCCATCCTTTAATAACCCAAACATTTCTTTTGTAGGAGCAATAACATGTTTACATCCTGTAGCAGTCAAAATGATGTCAGCATTAGGAAGAGCTTCTACGATAGGCATCACGTTGTACCCATTAAATTTAGCTTGGAGTGCTTTAATTGGATCTACTTCCGTTACTGTAACGCTAGCACCTAATCCTCTCGCTCTTAAAGCCATTCCAGAGGAACAATGTCCGAATCCTGCTATGACTACATTTTTCCCAGCGAATAAGACGTGCATTCCATATATGGCTGCAACAATCCCTTGTCCAGTCCCTAATTCGTTATCAAACTGGTTTTTACAACGAGCATCATTAACTGGAAATAATGGAACTTTTAAATCACCTGCTTTGTCCATTGCTTTAAATCTTTTTACACCTGTGGTGGTTTCTTCTTGACATGCTATGATCGTCCCATCTTCAATTAGCTCAGGAAATTCTTTATGAGCAGTAACTATCATATCAGCACCATCGTCTATAAGAATATTAGGCTTAGCTTTTAAGCACTCTCTGATACACCAATAAAATTCTTCATCAGTATTGCCATGCCATGCAAATACATTTATTCCTTCTTTAATTAAGGCAGCAGATACATCATCTTGAGTTGATAGAGGATTACTTCCACATAAATATACTTCTGCTCCGCCAGCTTTTAAAGTTCGAGCTAAAATTCCAGTTTCTTTTGTTACGTGAAGGCATCCAGCAATTGTTATGCCCTTTAAAGGTTTTTCCTTTTCAAATCGTTCTCGAATAACTTTAGAAATGACGGGCATTTTATTTTCAGCTATATATAATGCTTCTTTACCTTTTTCTGCTAAATTTTCATCAGCAACTTTATAATTTACCATATTTAACACTTTTGTTAGATGTGATATATAAAATTTTAATTGATTAATAAACGTTTTTTTAATTAAAATGTAAATTTTATGCAGAATTTATTAACATATAATTCATAACATTTTGTGAAGTATGATGAGTTGATAAAAAATGGAATTAAAAAACGAACAGGAGCTACAGATTCTCCTTAAAAATTTAAATTCTCGTTCCAAACTAAGAATTTCAGAAATTTCTAATAAACTAGGTCTAACTCGACAAACCTTTCACACTAAATTCTCTAGTTTGATATCGAATCAAATAATCAAGAACTTTACGATCAATATAAATCCTAGATTAGGTCGAAATAGAATGAAAATTGTGATATTAGAAATTAAAACTAATCCAAAAGAACCACATTTAGTACAAAATTTAATTAAAATCCCTCAATTGAAGAGTTTAGATGGTATTTTTGGAGAATTTTCGTTAATCGGCTTATTCCAATTCAAATCAGTCGAGCAGTATCATAATATTTTACATGCTATAGATCAAATCATGACGACATCATATTTTAAAAAATATCAAATGATTGAGATAATACGCATCTATAAAATGAATGGAATCCAGCTAAGTGAAATCCAATTAGATTCAAATTATGAACTTGATGATGTAGATTATAATATATTAGATGTATTACAGGAAAATCAAGGATTAAAACCAATTTCTACCTATGAAGTTAAAAAAATTCTTAATCAAGATTTAAAATTGGAAATTTCCCAACCTACGATCTATAATAGAATTAAACTCCTTGAGAATTCAGGGATCATATTAAATTATTCGATTAACTTTAATCCTAGAGCTATTGGATACAAGGGGAAATTTATAGTGAGAATCAAACCAATTAATCCTTCTGAATACGATGATCTTGCTTTAAATTTAGAAAAAATTAAAGAAATTACTGATTTATTCAGAATTGGTAAACAATATGGCCTTTTTGCTGTTGTACGAGTTAAAAAGATCGAAGACTTCGCTAAATTTATCAAAAAATTATATCATGAAAAGATTGAAGATACTCTCACGAATTTCGTACTAGATGAACTCATACCAAATACTAATTTTACAATCTTCTAACTTTGAATTATTCTTGCAATAAACTTGTAATGAAAAAATTTACTTTAATTACATTGGCATACTATTTAATATTGAAACTATGAGGATTTTTTTTGAATTAGTGAAAAAAAGGATAGGTCTATCAAGAATTGGACGTATAATTCTTTCAAAAGAAGAAAAAAGATACGTGAGTTCTCCGAATATTATAATTCCGATTAAAAGATCACTAATAAATATGTTAGATTTTCTTGAAGAATTTGAAAAACATCCAATCTTCTTGATTTCAAACGAGATTTTTCTGAAAATATCATTTTTACGAGCAAAATTCAAGCAAAATGAATTTCTATATACCCATTATGGTACGCTTGAAAAATTCCATGATATTTTAGAAGAATATAAAGATGTTTTCCTTGGAGATAATATTATTGCTTTAATCCCCTTTAATAATCCCACAACAGTCATGAATAAAGAATTTGCTAAAAGAGAAGTTGAACATCACATCAAGATTTCTCAAGAATTACTGATTAAAAATCCAAAATTGAATTTTGGTATTACAATAAAACTTTTTGGCTATGCCGAATTAGTTAACCTATATTTCCCCTTAATCCAAAATAATCCTAACGTTAAAATCCTTAATTTTAGTGATTTATTTGAATATAAAAGGAACTTTCGAAAAGTCTTACAAGTAATTTTTGAAACTCGAAAAGAAGTTGATCAAAATCTACTATTCATGGTATCTGGTAAAGTTCTACCAAAATCTTATCCCATGTTGATATACTTAGGATTTGATCTCATAGATAGTTCATACATGTTGTATCTTTCTTCTGAAAACTTTTATGATACAATAGAAAATTTATTACCAATCTATAAGATGCAATATTTTCCGTGTTCTTGTTGCGCTTGTAAAGGAAAATTAAAAAAATTAGCATCAGATAAATTTTCAAAAGAAAAAGTTGAGCAATTAGCCCTTCATAACTTGATCACGGCCAAAAATCAAATGTATAAAATTAAGCAATACTTAAAAACAGAAGATTATAGAAATTTTGTTGAGAAGTCATCAATGAATGATACCAACTTAATGTCAATGTTAAAACTTGTAGATCATCAATATTTTGAGGATATGAAACTCCAAACCCCAATCATGCAAGAAATCAAGCCTATAGTAAGTATTGGTCCGTCCTCATATTATCGCCCAGACTTCCAAGAATATAGAGAAGAAATTATTAAAAAATTTGAACCTGAACCTTGGACTAAATTAATCATATTATTTCCTTGTTCTGCTAAGAAACCTTATTCTGAATCAAAATCTCACAAGAAATTCCTTGATGTGTTGCATAAATTCAAAGAATTCCCAGATTTTCAAGAGTTTATAATAACATCACCTCTTGGAGTGATACCTCGTCAATTAGAGAATATTTATCCCGTAAATAGTTACGATATTTCAGTAACCGGTGAATGGGATGCGGAAGAAATGTTAATTGCTCAAGAGATGCTAGCAAAAATTATCATGATGTATAATTCAGAAATCCCAATTATTTGTCATCTTCCCAAAGAAGCATATCATGAAATAGTAAATAACGTAATGAGCACATTACCTAATAAAGTTTATTTTTCTGAAGTGGATAATAGCGTAACTTCTTATAATTCTCTCAAATCTTTAGAAAATCTACTAATTAAATGTAAAGATAAATTTAATACATCTGATCTACCAAAGAAAAGCCAATATCACAAATCTTGGATACGCAAATTCGTAAAAATCCTCGATTATCAATTTGGAAAAGGAATTGGAATAGCTTTATTTTCAAATGAAGTTAAAGTATATCCAAATAAGGATAAAACGCATATCAATATTCGGGATGTTGATTCTAAAAAAATTATTGGGGTCTTTATTAAAAAATCAGGGCAATTAGAACTTACTATATACGGTTCAAATAAAATTAAAGATTTAATTAAAAACACTCACTTCATAGTATTTGATGGAGAAACCATTAGTGGAAATACATTATTTAGACCAGGAGTTATTAATTTTAGTGATGATCTCAAACCAAATAATTTTGTCTTTATCTGGAATCAGAAAAAGGAGAAAATAATTGGAATTGCAAGGATGTTGGTTGGATCACCTTATATTAAAAATTCTAGCACTGGTCGAATTGCTAAAATATATGAAAAAAAGAAAAAATGAGCCACGCATGATTGATAAAGTAAAAAAGCTTCGAGCTAAATCCATTCATAGATTAAAAGGATTGCCTTCGGATAAATTAGACAAGCCAGTAACTTACTGGATATCGGAGGATCGTTTACTCGACAAAATTGGTAAAGAATTTACAATCATTTTAAGAACAAAAGGATGCAGTTGGGCTTTAGGAGATCAGGGTGGCTGTACAATGTGTGGGTACATTAAAGATTCATGCATTGATACTATTAATTCAGGTAACATAAAAAATCAATTCATGCGTGCTTGGAATGATAAATTAGAAGAAATCCAAAACGACAAGGAGAATTACATCTTAAAAATTTTTAATTCTGGTAGCTTCTTTGATGATGATGAAATTCCTGAAGATTTAAGAAAATTCATTTATGAAAAAATTGCAAATGTTAGCAATATAACTGAGGTTGTCGTGGAATCTCGTTCTGAGCATTTGAGTAGAGAAAAGCTAATTCAAATGAGATCTGAATTAGGGAGTAGGCATGTTGAAATTGGGATAGGACTCGAGACTGTAAATGATTATATTAGATTAAATTATATTAATAAAGGCATGACTTTCAAGGAATTCTTGGATGCTGTTAATTTATGCAAGCAATGTGATATTGGTATTAGAGCATACTTGTTATTTAAACCTCCCTTTATGAGCGAAGAGTCAGCAATCGATGACTGCGTTAGCTCTATTAAAACTTTGATAGATATGCAAGTTAACACAATTTCCATTAATCCGGTTAATATTCAGCGAGGAACATTGGTAGAATATCTTTGGCAACAGAATCGATATCACGTACCATCCTATTATTCTCTCATGAAAAGCTTGAAAAAGGGGATAAAAACCCAAGAAATGCTAATAAATACAAGAATAGTATGCGATCCATCTGGTGCGGGTTCAAGAAGAGGTATTCATAGTTGTTCTAAAAAGGAATGCAATTTTCGAATGAAAGATTTTCTAAAAAATTTTGTTCTTTCCCAAAATATTATATATTTAAAGAAATTGGATGAAGAAGAACATTGTTATTGTAAATTGAACTATCACATGCAGAAGATGTTTAATTAAAGCAATAAAATTAAGTATTTTTAATTTCAATCAAGTTAGAACTTTTCTGGTATGAAATTATAATTGTATACTTTTTTGTCTAAGAACGTGTTAAAACAGTATGTTTAAATATTAGCTATCAATTCTTAATTCTAACAATACATTAGGTTAAGCCTTGAGCAAAAAAAAAAACTGGATAAGATTAAATTTATTCTATTTGGGAAAATCTAAAAAACATCAGATTTTTAGAGCAAAGCGATGGGATAAATCCTTGGAAAAATTACTGTATAAACCAATTTTTACTGAATCTTATGAACAGATTGGTTCTATTAAAGAAATTTTTGGTCCGATTAATCTACCCTTCATCTCAATTAAAACATCTTCCACTCATGATTTCAAACCCGAAAATAAGTTTTATGTAAAAATGGGCTAATCTTTGAAGTAGTTGTGAAAATATAGTTAATTAGGTGTAAATCATTTCAAGTTGGAATATGGAAAATTTTGCTGCAGTAGAAAATCTAAAAGTTATAGATGGATTTTGTTTAGAGTGTGGAAAGAACGTATTGTTAGATGAAAATAGAGGGTTGATGGTTTGTGAAGAATGTGGTCTAGTTCATTCAGAAAATCATATTGATCAGGGTCCAGAATGGAGAGCCTTTGATGCGGATCAGAAGAAAAAAAGAACGCGGACGGGGGCTCCAATGACTTATATGATACATGACAAGGGTCTAAGTACCATGATCGATTGGAAGAACCGAGATATCTTTGGTAAAGAAATACCTGCTAAATTAAGAGGTCAAATTCATCGACTACGTAAATGGCAGAGTAGGATTAGGGTTTCTGATGCAACCGAACGTAATTTAACATTCGCCTTAAGTGAGTTAGATAGAATGGCATCTAATCTAGAACTTCAGAAAAATCTTAGGGAGTGTTCAGCAAAGATTTATAGGGATGCGGTTGAAGCTCACTTAATTCGGGGAAGAAGTATTGAGGGAGTTGCTGCGGCCAGTTTATATGCTGCTTGCAGAATGTATAAAGTTCCACGTACCTTAAACGAAATTGCTGAAGTAGCACGAGTAGATAAAAAAGAAATTGGAAGATCTTATCGATTCATTTCTAGGGAATTAATCTTGAATTTGAATCCTACTAAAGCAGCAGACTTTCTCACAAGGTTTATTTCTGAATTAGAATTATCAAATGAATGCCAGCAAATGGCAAAAAAAGTGATTGGAATGGCAGAAGTTAGAGGTTTAACCTCTGGTCGTGGCCCCACTGGTCTCTGTGCGGCAGCTATATACGCGGCAAGTATTTTGACTAAGGAAAGAAGGACTCAAAGAAGAATTGCACAGATCAGCCAAGTCACAGAAGTAACCGTACGCAATAGGTTCTCTGAACTCATCGAAAATTTAAATCTAGGCATTGCTTTTAAAAAGAAATAAATTTCCTCTTCACGTTCTAACTCTTCAGAAATCAGTCGGGGATGCTTGGCATGTTTCCATGCTCTATCTTCAAACTTCAACACTTTTTTTAGAAGAAATAATACTCGCTTTTTGTTATTTGTTTTATATGTTTTAACCGTGTTATCTCTATATTACACCATTTAAAGATGGTTTCATTTTAATTAGATCTTATAAAATATACATTTTTAACAGATCGGGTTAAAATGAAGGCTGAATCGACTAGATTAGTCAAACAAGCAGAAGTGAATTTTTTTTTACACAAGATTAAGCAAAACTTCCCTAATTTTGTAGCAGGAGTGATTACTGATAGGAATGGGTTTCCAATCGGTGCAAAAATATCGAAAAGACTTTGGATCCGTGAAAACACATTAGCATTATCTGCTGTGTCGAAGAATAGGGAATTAGCTATTAAGGATCCCAATTTAGTTCCACTTAAATTTAATATTGACAAGAATAAACGCTATCTATTGCTTCTGTTACTAGAAAAATCTAAGAATCATAAAGCTAGCTTAAAATCATTAAAAGAAATCATTAGAACTCAAAATTTATTTTAACCATATTTTCATTCATGGAATAAAATCTACTTTAGATATTAGATATTCCACAATTATAATGTTTTAAAGCAAGACTTAAGTTTTTAAGTTTTAATTTTTATAAGAAAATAAGAAAAAAAAGTAGATAGAAGTTAATTTTTTTATGTCCCTAAATTACTCCCAAGATGAAGTTTTGCTAAGAAAAATATTAAAAACAATCATCACAAGCACTCCAGGGCTAAAATACGCAATTATCATTGATGATACGGGGATAACAATAATGAGTGAATCTAAATTCACATTTTCAAATGAAGAAGAAATATCCGTGGAAAAAATTGGAGCAATTGGGGGAGCTGTATTTACTGCAGGAGAAGAACAAGGACTTATATTAGGATATGGAACTACAGAACTACAAATTACAGAATATGATAAAGGTTATATCTTTTCAGGAAAAATAGGGAAAGGAGTATTGTGTATAGTTACAATAGATAAAAATATTCAAATAGGATACATCAAAGCAGTAATAAAACGATATGCCCCTAAAATTGCTCAAATATTGACTCGTTACTTGCAAACTGATCAAGGAGAGTTAAATAAAGAACTAAAAGAACTGTTTAGTTCTGACACAATGGGTTTGCTTTAACTTTATTTTTAAATCGTAGATGGTTATAGTCTCAATTTCATTAATTGAGCATATATTGTCGCCTAAAACACTAACTCACTTTTATCACATCAAGGTTATACCAGGGTAGTCCAAAAAGTTCTCTCGTGCTAGGCTATAATTTCTATGCCGTTTTGGGATATAATCATGTCTGCACGCTGGGTGACTGACTCACACCTCATTGCAAAGGTAATCACCATAGCTAGGTAAAGAGCCCATTTAATATGCAGTATTAATATTGATTATTAAAATTCAGGATGTACGCATGACTTTGCACGCGCATTCATCTTTGAATCGTGCGCGTCCTCGAAAATGCAATCTGTTCCATCATCATTTCCCGTTTTAATGAATGATGGGTAATTTATTATTCTTTCTTTTTTTCTTTTTTTTTTTCATTGGTCGATTTGTTTACGGATTGTTTACAAATTTCTATAAATAAAAAAAATAATTTAGGACGGGATTGCTCCCTTGAATTTATTTTTAGCTAATATAATTAAGCTTCCTATTGCCAATACACATAGGATGGAATAAATATTATAACCGGGAATAGACGGTGGCTCACCAGGTGGTTCATTGGGCGTAGTTTGAGGAT
>DAOUVJ010000121.1 GCA_030667705.1 Promethearchaeota archaeon
ACGTGTTTACTCGTAGGACACATGAAACTCGTTAATGGAATATATCCTTTTCCTCTAGCTCCTCTCGATTTCCCAATTTTGTCATCGACTTCCGTTGTAAGGAAAGGAACTTTTTTTTGATATTCTTCGATTGATACATCTTCAGGCAAATCTATTCTCATCTCTCCTTCTTTATGAGTAGAGATTTCACCTTCAGTAAATTTTTTACCTTTTTTTTTGCTACTTTTTCCATGAACACTAACTCGATCAGGGTGTAAATATCCTTGATAAGCATCATTCATGCTGGTAAAGGAAGCCATTATTTTTATGTTCCTATCTTTACCAGCATCACAAAATTCTCCCAGAAGATCACGATTAGTGGGATTCCAACCCATTTTAGTGTCCCAAAGACAAGCCCCATCTGTATCCTTAATAACGAGACCAAGAACATTGAAATGATTATCCTCCAGTTTATCCATTATTTCGACTACATTTAAATCTTTCTCAGCAAATTCATAATCCAATTTTCTAAAACCGTGAGACCCTCTTACAAGCATTAATCCCATGGCGAAAATTTTATTCGTTCCAATCTTATTGCGCATATCATCTATTTTTGTTGAATCATAATTAAAATATTTTGCCCAATTTACATTTTTTGTCATAATGCCGATTATTTACTCATGTAATACAATCTTGATATTATACTAATTTTATAATTTATAGGATTAAATATTAAATTAGATATTAGATGTATAGAATTAAATATTTAATATTAGATCTATACCTCAAAGTTAAAAAGATTGAATAAATTAAATAAGTAATATAGAAGGCAAGAAAAAATAAGACAATGTACGATGCAACATTCAAAATAGTAATATTTGGAGACGCTGGTTGCGGAAAAACCACGTTAACTCAGAGATTTTTAACGAATTTATTCGTATCAGATTCCAAAATGACGATTGGCGTGGATTTCGAGGTAAAGAGTTTAGTTGTTGACGAACAAAAAGTTAAACTTCAAATTTGGGACTTTGGTGGTGAAGAAAGATTCCGATTTTTACTTCCAACTTATGTTCGGGGAGCTCGTGGCGGTCTTTTCATGTATGATATTACAAATTATTCATCAATAGCACATATTGATGATTGGTTAGCCGTGATAAAAAGAGAGATAAAAGATGAAGATCAGTTTCCAATAATAGTTGCTGGAGGAAAGGCTGATTTAGCAGAACATAGGGAAGTTTCTGCTAAGGATGGAATCAAAATCGCGAAATCACGGGGAGTTGATGGTTTTATTGAATGTTCTAGTAAGAATGGAGAAAATGTTGAGAAATTATTCGAAGCTCTCACAAGATCAATGCTAAATAATTTTTAGCATCAATTATTCAAGCACTTTTTCTTCTTTAGAATTTAATGCATTGCCTTTCATATCTACTTCTTGAGGTCTTTTAATATCTAATCTCCGACCAAGAACCATCGTTTGAAATTCAATATCTTTCTTATACTTACTCGAAAATTCTAGTAAAGTGTTAATCATCTTTTTTTCGTTTTTTTCTTCCTTGATATTAACTCCACCAAATGTAGGGATTTCTGAAAATTTTTTAGAAAGCTCATTTAAAAGATCATCTGATAATACATCTGCTCTATCTTTAATGGACAGATCTAAAGTTTCCTTTAGATATTGATACCGACTTGGCTTACCAAATTGGCAAGTTAAGCATTTAGTAGCTCGATTTTTTAAAATATATAATGTAATGATACCAACTAAGTACTTGAAATTGAAACTAATTTTATCTTTTTCTTCATTAGTTTCATAGTCAAACACAATTTTATCAGCAATGGAATAAAGACTCGCAAAGTAAATTGCTCTTTCGAAATATACTGGATCGATACAAAAGAGACGAGTAAACCAAAAAGAACTCAGATTGTCAGGAGGTTTTTCTGATAATATATAGAATACAACTCGGCCATCCCGCTCCTTATAGAGTGTATTTTCACTTTTAAGCATGTTCAAATACGTAGAGATCGTAGAACGCGCAATTTCCTTAAAATATTTTTTGTATTCAAATTCCACATCTCTAGTAGTGACTTTTTTCTTTCCTTCAAAATAAAACTTTAACATGATACCTAAAATTCGACTTTCATGTAGGCGCCCCGTTTTTACTTGTTGTTCCTCATTTTCATCCTCTCGAATGTTATAGATATCAACTATTTCAGGAGCAACTTCTTGAATCATTTGTTCTAAAATATAAATATTAAGATCAGTAATTTTTCATTCTCTCCAAAATATTTCATTTTTGTTTAAAATATTAAAAATAACATAACTTTTTAATAATTAGTGTTCGGTTAAATTAGAGAATTAACGCAAATTAATAAGAATATTCTATTTAAAAAAGGAATTTGATGTAATAGCAGTATTTAAAATTTTAATAAAATAAAAAATAAAAAATAGGAATTATAAGAGTAGTTATATATTTAAGAATCTTGATGCTTTTCTTTCCAGATTGGATCGTTAATTTGGAGGATCCTGCGTTGAACCTTGCCAAGTATATTTTTGGGAACTTCAGGAATGAATTCAATCATGGCTGGACATTTCCATTTCGTCAAGTTTTCTAAGACCCAATCCAATAATTCTTGTTCCGTGATTTTACCAACATATTCTGGTTTTAATTCAACCCAAGCCTTAGTAATTTCTCCTAGTTTTCCCGCCGGATCAGGTAATCCAGAGACGGCAGCTTCTGAAACAGCTTCATGTTTCATTATCATGGATTCAACTTCTTTTGGATATACAGAGTGGCCAGCAACTTTAATTAATTGTTTTTTACGGTCTTTGATTTCAATCGTACCATCCTCATTCATAAAACCAATATCTCCAGTTAATAACCATAATTTGCCATCATGTTTCTGGATCGTATCCTTTGTTTCCTCCTTTTGATTCAAGTATTCATACATTACTTGAGGACCGTTAACACAAATCTCTCCAGAGAATTCTTCACCAAAATTCTTATCGTTAGGATTCCCTAAACAAATTGGACCAGCGCTAAAATCATCAGTCGGCCAAATCCCCCATTTAGTTCCTGGAAATGGCATTCCAATTGTCCCAAGAGGACTTTCGCCAAACAAACTTCCTGCACTCACAACTGGAGTTGCTTCAGAGAGTCCATATCCTTCAACTATCCGCCCTCCAGTATTCTTCTCGAATGCATCTCTAACAGGTGCATGAAGAGGACCTGCTCCAGAAACGCTAAGTTTTAACTTACCCATTAAATTTGGAAACTTTTCAAGATGTGGAAAATCAGCAATCCTTTTGAAAAGAATTTCTGCTCCAGCATACAATAACCCTTCAGGGGCATCTGTTTCTTCAATATGTTCCAAGAGTTCTTCTGTTGGAGGTGGTGATGGGAATAAAAAGATCCAACCTCCTAAAGCAACTGAAGCCATCATGACTACAGTATGACCAAAGCTGTGGAAAAATGGAAGCACTCCTAGATTTCCTATACCTGGGTTTTCTCCCCCAAACCAATGTTGGCATTGTAAAGCATTTGATACGACATTGAAGTGAGTTAAAACAGCTGCTTTAGGTAAACCTGTGGTTCCTCCGGTCATGATATAAGTAGCAGGATGTGTTTTTACATCAATTTCAACATTTGGAACATTTAGTTCAGTGTCTAATAAAGTCATGAACTCATGTGCATCAGGTACTTCCACTTTTCCTTTAGGAATCTTTCCCAATAGTTTACCTAAGGTTTTCTTAACGCCTAAACCATGGGCTAAATCTGCTAAATTAGTGGAAATGTAAATCTCAATCTTAGTTTTTTCTAAAATATCTCCTATGTATGGTAGATTAAATTTAATGCGACTTTTACTATTTTCATCGAACATGGCATCGTATGCAATCAAAACCTTCGCATTAGTCATCGTTAATTGATGCAGAATTTCTAAAGGTTTATATGTCGGATTTACACCTGTAGCAATAGCTCCAATCTTCATTGCTGCGAAATAAGCAACAATATATTGAATACAATTTCCCATTAATAAAGCTACAACATCTCCTTTCTTAACACTTAGATTACTGAGAGCTGTAGCAAATCGATCAACATAACCTTGAAATTCCTCGTAAGTTACCACGGTATCTAAAAACCAAATGAATTTATCATTAGCATATTTTTTCGCTTGCTCATCGAAAAATTCAGTTATCGTTAGTTCTGGAAATTCAACATTTTTTGGAACACCTTCTGGCCACCATTTCTGGAACCAGCGTTTATTTTCATTTACTTGATATTTATCTTCTTTAATTATTGGTATTTTAAATCACACTTTAGTTATATAACAATTAATTTCTCTTAATCTAACATCGCTATTATTTTTTTCGTGATTAAATTAATGGATATTGATCAAAAAGGATATTTCAATAATTAAATTGATTAGAGATATAGAGATACCTAATAAAAATAAAAACAAAGAAAAATAAAAAAAAGATTTGAATTATTAAATCTTAAAACCTTGCGTCTTTACGTCGCTTGATTAGAATTGCTCCAATACCGACTAAACCAACGCCAGCAACTAATAGGATTAAAGCCCAAAAACCTTGAACTTCAAAAACCATGTAGACGCTGAAAGTAGGATCGTGCCAGATACCATTTCCATCATCGAACATTGGGAAACATACAGCATATGCTAAGACGTTAAAACTGACATTCAAAGAGATATCCGTAGCAAAAGTTGCGAAATCCTCACCACTATCATCTTGGAAGGTGTCATGTCTTTCAATTTCTGCATTATATAGAGCTAACGGAATGATGCCACTTGTTGCTGGAGCTGTTGTACTTGTACCCTCAGGACCATAATAATAATCAGGACCGGCAATGTCTACAAATTCTAATTCATCACCACCAAATGCGCTACCGATATAGTTTCCTACTTTTAAAGAATGTGTTTGATTGTCATAATCATTCTCTGGGTCAAAGAAAGTCGTTGGATCATCGGGATCTTCTCCTAATACAGCGATATTAAGGTGGAAGTAAAACATCGTGGATAGATAGATGATAGCTAAATCTAAGTTATCAATGTCATTATTTGCTTCTGGAAAGTCGGGATCGTTCCATGGTGAAAAGAATTGATCTAACTTGATTGGAGCAGCTAATACACCAGGTGCTACTTCTTGAGGTTGAAACGAAAATCCAAAGTGAATATATCCCAAGTTTTCAGTTGCAGTATTCAAGTATGATTCTAGATCCACACCAATTGGAACCGGAGTAATTTCTACAGTATTCATTTTTAAACCCCAAGAAATTTTGTTATCTCCAGTTTTATGAGGGAGCTCGAACTCAAAGTCGCCAACAGTTCCTAATACAATGCGATGAGTTATTTCAGAACTTCGAGGAACTTCGACTTGAACACCATCTATCAAGACAGGAAGCGGTTCATATTCGGTTGAAAGCATGCCATCGCTGTTTGTATCATTATATAAGAAAGCACCAGCTAAATGATGGGTAAATAAGTAAAATTCAATGTCTAATCCTTGAAAAATTTTAGCAATATCTACAGAACTCGTACTTAATCCTCCAATCATGTTGATTATCTCAGCAGCATCAATGTGGATTTCGAAGTTCTTGACCCATAATTGGATCAAATCAAAGGTAAATGAGGTCCACAAGGTCTCAGCCAGAGAGGTTTCATTTATTGTTTGTAAGAGCCATTGCATGTAGCTATCTCCATTATCCTTGGCAGTTTCATTCCATGAAGTTAACATTCCATCCCCTCCACTTATATTGCTAATTAACTTATCGCTACCATCAATTGTATTATCACCAGTTGCCTTCCAAGTTTTCGTCATACTAAATCCACTTTGAGGCATTAATTTCATGCTCTGCCAAGTAATTGGATTTAAGGCAAACAACTCTTCGCCAGTGAAGATATCATTAATATGAATCAAGAACCATGTAAGGACTTCAACACCTTCGCTAATTAATTCCTCTGGAACGGTTTCAGTTTCGAAATCATAGTTCATAAATCTATCGAAAAAAGCTAATATTTTTTCTACAGCTCTAATAAAAGATTTATCTTGATCATAAATAAGAAGAGTAACACCAGCACCTACGGTAAGTTCAAAATTTGTTGTACCTTCTTTCTTGACTTCACAATAAGCACTTCCATTCCCCGCGATTTCGGATTGATCATAATCAGCAGGAGGCAAGTAATATTCAGATTCACCAGTCCCGTAGGTTCTATTCCCCGGGATAATTTCTTCGGAGAATGCACTGAGAACGTAAACTCCAGGTATAACTTCTTTATTGCTGAAGTTTGTTAACGTTTGCATTAAGAGCATCTCAAAAACTTTCCCTATTATATTACCCCCGTAACCTAATGATCCAAACATTCCACCTATAGATCCAAAAGCACCCATGAGTGCTTCAGGAGTTGTAATATTTATTTGATTGAAATCAATACCATCATCATGTTCATAACCAGCAACCATGGCAGGAGTCGCCATTACTGAAGCGACCAGCAAGGTTAATACCATTACTGATTTAAAACTAATTTTTTTCATAATTTGTTCACATTTTTAGGTTAAAATTTGATCTTATAGAATAGATTTATTTCGAGTTTTTAATGATTTATATTCTAATTAAATAGAAATTCTGAAATTTTCGATTTTTTGACATCTTTCAGGTACATTTTCTTTGCAAACATTATCTAACGCTTATGAAATAATAATTTATCTGAATAATATCACTAATGTGAATGATAACTGATATTAACTTGAATTTAATATTATATTATCGCTTCTAATATCGTATTTTTAAAGGAATAATCATTCGCTAGTTAGAAAAGTGTAGGCTAAGATAAAAATATAGATAATAGCCGAGAGAATTAGGGACCATACTCTTAAAAACTCAGAAATTTCTGCGCTCGAGAATATGACATTTGAACCTATGAAAATTATTGCTACTAAATATCCCAAGAAATGCCCCTTGAAATCTTTATACTCGGATTTTCCCCTAAAATAATTTACAATCGATGTAAATATGATAATAATGAAACCAGCAAAATAGAACGCGTCTATAACATCATAATTGTAAATACCTAAGTATCGAGTCACATCCATGTATAAAAATAAACCAAATAGAAATACTTCCAAAATCTTTACTTTCCAGAAATTCTGCTTTTTAGAGGGGTTATATGAATAAAATTGTTCATAATCACTTATACCTGAGTTTGATAATAATATTACTAAAGATCCAATAGCTAAAGCGGTAAACAGCGAGTAAGAAAAGATAAAAAGATATGGTAGAATTGGTATCCATATGTTATTCCATAAGTAGAAAGATAAATCTAGATATTGATGGATAATACTAATAGTGCAAAAAATGGGAACTAGCGCAAAAATAGCCATTAATAATTTAGTGAAAAAAGATACTGATGTATCGTCCTCCCAATCTTCCTTTCTAAAGGTCGATAAACGCCAAGCAAATGATGCGAAACTGAGGATAGAAATTATAGGCGTGATAAGAGGAAATATAAATATAAACAAGAGATATATCGCATTTATTCCGTAGAAAAATTTCATTCTGGAGGGTACAACGTCTATTTTCTCATTGAATGAATCTAAGGCATTAGCAAGTCTATTAGCAAATAAAATTAAGAAAAATACCCATGAAATTCCATATACTAATGGAATTATTATTTTTATCAACCAAAAATTTAAAACTGGATCAATGGAATACCACAAACTAAATGCAACTAAATTATAAATCAAGAAAGTGCTAAGAGGTACCATTATAATTAAAATAAGAACTATTAATCGAGAAAGTATTAATCCTTTTACTTCTCTAGACATTGACTTGCACCTTTCACTCTTGTTTTATATATATATAATAATTAAGCAATTTAAATTGTATTTTTTCCTTAATTAATGAAAATTACTTGTCAATACCAATTGAAAAAATTAAAAAAGAATTATGTGATTAAAATTTTTGGCCACAATTGGTGCAAAAAGTATCATCTGAAGTTAACTTGGATCCACAATTAGTGCAAAAAGGAACCTCTTTTCCAGTTCCACCTAACGTGGGCTCTGATGATATTTTTTCTGATTTTGATTTTTTTACCTTTGGTGCTTTATCGCCTCCGCCTTCAGGTTTATATTTTAAACTACCTATAAACCCACCAAATACAGCTCCAACGAGAGAACCTTCCAGTATAGACGTCCCAACAGCTAAAGTATATGGTAAATCAGTAAGACCTGATGCTATACCATCTACCACTCCAGCTATAATTGGACCTACCATGGGAATGAATGGAAGAATGAAGTAAATGACAAGAGCAGGAATCACATAACCAATTCCTATTGCTAAACTCGTGTGAATACCACCTCTCGGTGAATGAGCCGAAATCGCACTTGTTATCATGCAACATAATATCCAAGGTAATATGACTGATATTATTAACAGTACATCATCAGGACGATAAAAAATACACCAATGAATTGGAAATAGGAAAATTAGGATCAATCCAATAAAAGCTCCACCTATTATTCCTATTATTGTACCTATGCCTGGTAAAATGGATCCTAATGACCCTAATGCATCATTTAAATTCGTAATCAATCCTCCTGTGATGGAGCCAGTCAAATCAAGAAAAGAAAAGCTAATCCACGCCATGGGAATTAGGCATAACATCCCAACACATCCGCTCCAACATACTCTGCCGAATCCTATATCGAATCACCTAATTATATTAATATATTTAATAATTTTTTATTATTAATTTTATTACTAGTTCAAACATTATTCATGTATTTATATATATGGAATTTCTTGGGTATTTTTTTTAGAATAATAAGATTGAAACGCTGATAATATCTGCTAATTTATCGAACCCTTTTTGACAAATTAGAATAAAAATAAATATTTAAATTAAATTATTATTTGATATTTCGGATTGCTCCTTTTTCCATTGAAACAACTTTATCAGCATATGATGCAAGAGAACCTCTATGAGTCACTACAATGATAGTTGTTTCCATGTCCTCGTTAATTTTCTTCAATAAATCCATGACTTGTTTTTCTGATTCAGGATCAAGGTTACCAGTAGGTTCATCAGCTAAAATTACTCTAGGACGATGTACAATCGCTCTCGCAAGTCCACACCTCTGTTTTTCTCCACCAGACATTTGAACAGGATAATGATCTTTTCTTTCCAACAAATTAACGTCTCTTAATGCAGCTATTGCTCGATTTTCTATTTCTTTTTCTCTCAATACTGTCGGCCAAAGCAATGCTGAAATATTTTCGATGGCTGTTAAAGTAGGAACCAAATTAAAATCTTGAAATACAAATCCTATTTTTTGTCTACGAATCTTACTTAAACGATCTTCAGTGGCTCTTGCAATGTTTTCACCATCGAAAATAATCTTTCCTGAATCTGGTAAATCCAATCCTGATAATACATTAAGTAAAGTGCTTTTACCACATCCTGTGGGGCCTTGGATAATAATAAATTCTCCAGATTTTATTGTGAGATTAATATCCGCTAAAGCTCTTATTATGGCTCCCGCTCTTCGATATTCTTTATTAACGTCTATAGCTTCTATCATTGTATCTTTATCTATTGGCATTTTTTATCTCACTCTCCTACCTTCTTTAATGCGATTATTGGTCTAACTTTATAGATCCTGCTATTAGCTAATAAAGTTGCTGCAACTTGAACAAGTAAAAATAGCACAAAAGAAAAAATGACTGGAAGAAGACCAATTAAAACAACTGGTAA
>DAOUVJ010000115.1 GCA_030667705.1 Promethearchaeota archaeon
ATGTCGCTCTCGTTATCAAGTAAAGATGGAAGAAAAGTCGCTAAAGAATATAATAAAAATACGGAAATTTATGGAAAAACTAAGTAACTCCAAATATAATGTAATTTTATGAGATAGATAATAAATCTTTGACTTTTGCTACAATGGCTGGAAGAACCTCACTAATGTTTTCATAAAATCTAAGATCTGGTTTAAAATCTGGAGGAATTTCCCCACTGTTTAAAATTATAAGTTTAGCACCATTTCGTTGAGCATTTCCTGGCAATAGTGCAGCAGGAGTGACTACTAAAGAAGAACCTATTACAAAAAAAACATCAGATTTCTCTGACCTCCTAAATGATTCTTCTAATACATCTACAGGTAGTGAATCTCCAAAATTAACAATACTTGATACAACTCTTCCACCACATTTAGGGCAATTTGGTTGACCATTTTTCACACTATTTGTGAGATAACCTTTACCCCATTTCTTTTTATCCCATCCAACTTCTTCGAAAGTCATTTTCTGGTTACATTCCAAACAATTCATAAAATACATGTTTCCATGTAGTTCTGCCAATCTATCAAAAGGGATCCCAGATTTTGCATGTAATCCATCAACATTTTGAGAGATTAAAAAGTCTAATTTGCCTAAATTGAGAAGTTCTACCATGAGATAATGTCCCTGATTTGGTTTAACTTGATCCCATGGTGGAGATTTTGGAGGAGGTAAGCCCTTATCTCTTCTAGTCCACACACCATCTGGCCCTCTATAATCTGGTATTCCACTATCTGTTGAAAATCCAGCACCAGTAAAAACAACTAAACTTTGAGAATTAGAGATCCATTTTGCTGCTAATTCTATCCTTTTTTCTAATTCCATAAAAATAGATAGTGAACGTTATTTTAAAAATCAAGAGTGGATATTGGCATGAATTTTGGAATTTTACAGAAATTACCATTATAGAAATATTAAAATATACATATATTTGTCCTAATATTAAAATATATACGTATATTTGTTCAAATATTAAAACTTACATTTAAAAAAATAGTGACATTTAAATTATTTTAACATTATTGTTAACTAATAATGGGAAAAGGTATACCTTAAACTTTATATTTGTTAAAGATTGTATATCTTCAATAACAGTGGTATGCGGTTAAATTATGACTTATGCTATTCAGTTTAATGAAAAACAATTGCAGTGTTTAGAGTTTGATTATGCAAAAATAAGGATTAATCATGAGCAAGTAAAAGTTGTTCAACTTATATCCAATGAATTACGTGTGTTGATGGCTATTTCACCATTAGCAATGAAAAGTATCATCTCATCCGCTTTTTCAGAGTGGCAATTGAATAAGAATCTGTTGATTTCAGATCTTCAAAATAAGCCAATAAATGAAAGAATAATGGCTTTTAAAGAAATTTTCAATCTAGGTAAAAAAGCATTAAAATGTATCGTAGAAGAACCTGTTGAAAAAAATGAACAACTTCTGGATATCGTTTTTGAAAAAGGATTCAAGATGTTTATCGAGCATTTGAACCGATCTCATCGTATATGATTTTTAAATCTCTCGTCTAAAACTTTTATTAATCTAAAAAAGTTTTGTTGATGAGAAAAGTGTTTTTTTCTTCAAGTGGAATTATTTATCTTATTAATGAGTTGAAGTAAATTATTTTGAAGTAAATAATCCTTTATTGCTTCCCAAGGTCCATTAATATCAGCAAGCCGGTTTGTATCATGAGAATCACAACCAATCGATACTATTATTCCGGCCTCTTTAACTTTTTCATAGAACAAACTATACTTTCTGGAATAATATTGGGAATAACTCGAATTTAATTCTACGAATATCTCATTTTCTAATAGAAAATTAATCAAGACTTGAAGCCCTTGGTAAAGAAAATAGGAAGGATCAAAATGTGCTAATCCCAATAAAGGAAATGGTTTATTTGGTGATTTTATTTTTCCCCATAAGACTAATAGAGATTTAATAAATGCAATCGATTCAATTGATTCAAGATATTCAAATAAAATGATATCGTATTCTTCTGGGTTTATATACTTCAATATATACTCTTTAGAACTACCCAAATCTATTTCTATTCCTTTTAATACTATTAAATTTTGATTTTTTTCTTTAAGTTTTTCAATTTCACCTAAATATTTATCAATTTTGTAAGCTGTATCTAATGTTGGAATTATATTGGCTTTCCATGAATTTGTGAAATGATCTGTAATTGCAATGTATTCTAAACCTTCGGATATAGCCTTCTTTATAATTTTTTCAATAGGGCTTTTACCATCAGAATAAGTAGAATGAATATGTAGATTTATTCTTGGATTATTCATTATTATAAATTAAATTCCAATTGATTTTAATTCCCTATTTGTATACCATAACAACATTCCGCTAAACGCAAGAACAATGCCAAAAATGATTAAAATTGAATTAAATAGGTAATATGTGGTCATTTGGGGGATGACAGTTGATCCAATAGTTAGTTCCGTAATATTAATCTCATCCGCAAGAATTAGTGAGGTGATCACGAAGATAATAATACTTGAGATGATTTGTAATAAGGCAAAACTATAATTTAATAAATGGATTAATTTTGATCGAGTCTTCCCAAGTTCGATTATTTGAGCATTTCCAATATTAATTGCTACTTTTCCTTTATCAACTTTCTTAATGAAGAAATATACCACTTCTCTTAAAGGAAATATATCAAAAATAACAGTTACGATTATAATAACTACAATCCCTATTAAAATTCTATTGATTATAACTAATTCAGAACTAATATCTGAAAAATTATTAATTGCCCATATGGAAAAACCAATAATAATAACCAATAATGATTTAATCCCCGCTAATGTCAATGATTTTGACGCCCTATCAGTAATTGTTAATAGAAAATATCCTACACCAGTAGAAAGAATGAGTAATCCTATCATGACAGCTTCTGTAGAAAAGAAAAATAGAGCAAAAACTAAGAATGTTCCGCTAATGATATAAGGTAAAACCGGAAAAAATGGTGCTTTAAAGGGTCTATCTAACTTTTTTCTCGTTCTTCTTAGTTTTACCGCAGCGTAATTGACAAAAGCAAGCCCAAAAAAGTAGATAAATGTAGTTGTTTCAGCAGCTAATCCGATTCCAACAAAATAAGTGAAGATGATTGCTATTACTACCGTTACCGATAATGCAAGAGCGGGCATTTGGGCTCTCTTTTTTATTTCCTTAAATTTTTTTGATATATAACGATCTCGTGCTAAAGCGGTAATAACACTAACACCAGATCCTAGAGCGGCATTAATTGCTATCATCGTAGATATTAAAGCTGCAAAAACCATTGTAAAAAAACCAAAAGGTCCCAAAATGCTTTCCAATACGATTGGTAACAATAACGTAGTATCACCTAATTGAGAAGAAGGATAATTAATATTCACTAAAACGACAAAAGTAATTGTTAGATAAATTACTAACGCTATGAAAATTGTTAAAATATTAACTTTAGGGATATTTTTAGATGGATTTTTTAAATCAGAATTTATGAAAGCCAAATTAGAGGTTATAGAAGTGAAAAAAATGAATAATAAAGGTAATGCGGAGACAATTCCAATTGGATTTAGTGGTTGTGAGAGGATTGTTAGGTCAAAATTAGGTGTAAATGGTGATATGACTAATCCTGAAAATATAAAAATTCCAAATATTCCAAGTAGAATTATTGTCAAATATATCAGTGATTTTATAGCTACTTTTTGAGTTCTGAAAATTACTAAGCTTGTAAAAAGGATTACACCAATTGCTAACAACACAATGTAAAATGGTGGAGAAATTATTCCAGCTCTTTTTAATACTTCTTCAATGACTAAAGCAAAAGTATGAGCTGAAAAAGAACATACTGAAATATTAGCTATCCATAAAAAGAAACCAATAATAAATGCTAAAAATCCTCCTAAACCTTCCTTGCTAAAATTGTATGCCCCTCCGGCCATGGGTAAGCTTGTAGATAATTCAGCATAATTCAATGCTGTAAAAAAGATTAAAATACCGCCGAAAAATAAACTTAGAAGGATTCCAGAACTAGCGATGTCAATCCCAGTTCCCAAAAGAACAAATATTGACCCTCCTACACCACAACCAATACCATATAGTATTACTTGAGATGTTTTTAAGGATCTTTGAGCAATAGGGGGGTCGGTTTTGGACGCAGTCAAGGTTATTCAACTTGATTCTAAATTTTATTAAAATGATTAAAAATTAGGATTTCTCTAAATGAAATATACCTGAAGCCAATGTAAAAATAGCTCCAATTAATAAAATGAAGCCAAAGATCGCCGAATCCATGTCTCCAAAATCAATGACGTTAATCAAATATCCAAAACTTAATATGATGAATAATATACCTATTCCAATTAATATTCCACCAAAAAATTTAGAAACCCTATAAATTGTTGATAATAATTCCAATCTATGAATCCTACTTTCTTTATCTCTTATTTCTTTTTCTTGATTATCTAATTCGATTTTAAGTTTTTGTAATACTACTCTAGAGTCATTTGTACTTCCTTCAATAATTTCTTTCGCTTTAATAAATTTGTCATGTTCATTTTGCATGTATTCCAGCTTTTCTGAGAGAGAATTTAATCGCTCCTCTCGTTCAGAATATTCTGAGTTAGTAGATTCAATATTTTGTTTGATATCTTGTAAATGTTTTTCATTTACTTCAAGTAAATTGTTCTTGTTTGCAACTTGTTCTTGAATTGAAATGTAAATGCCATTCATTTCTTGAATACGGGATTCAAGTGTTATCAAATCTTGCTGTTTTTCAGACAACTGAACCTTATATTTAGCAAGGAGCTCTTCATAGGTTGTAGTTTGTTTCTCCATCTCGGGAAATCCTTGTTTATAATCTTCAAGTTGTCGTTCGATATTCTTAATTCTCTGTTCCTTTTTCTCAATTTGTTCGTTTAAATTTTTCTTTTCTTCATCCTTGGCTTCGATTTCATTATTTGAATGATCTAATTCAAATCTATTCTTTCCAATGGATACCTTTAATGTTTCATTTTCAGCTGTTTGGCTTTTGATTTTCTTTTCTAACGCTATAGCATCTTCTCTTTGTCTATCAAGTAAATATTCATTGTCTTGTATTTCTTGATTTTGTTTGGCAATTTTTGTTCGAAGTTCATCTTGTAATGAAACTTTTTCTTTAACACTATCAGATAGTACAATTAAATCAACTTGCCGCGTTTCATAAGTTTTTACAAGTAGCTCATTATTTTTTAGGAGTTCTTGGAATTCAATTTCCATGTTTTCTTTACTTTCTTGAACAATTTCCATACGTTCGTCTAAATTTTGCAGATCTTCAGTGTTTCGATTGTATCGTTGCTGAAGATTATCAATTTCTTCTTGTAGAGCAGATAAATAACCTACTTTATCATCAATCTTTTTCTTAACCGTATCAAGATTTTCCTTAGCTTCAATTAATTCTTGACTGATTTCAGTGTCATCTTTTTTATCACTATCCTTTCTCTCATCATTTGGCTTTCCATTGTTTATTGTGTCAGTAATATTTTCAATGCTATTTTCAAACGTTCGTAGTTTTTTATCAATTATGTCCCTAGAATCCTTTGCTTTCGATAAAAATTCCTTATCAACTCTAGAATTATCTTTTTCTGACTTACTATCAGACTTCTCCGTTTTCTCCTCGTTAATTTCGTCAGACATGGTTTCGGTTTTTGGATCTTGAATTTATTTTATTTTTAGTTAATTAGAAATCAAGTTTAACTTTTAAAAGTTAATTTTCGTTTAAATAGGAAATATCAAAATGATTTTGTTCAAACAAATATTGATACAAATAATATACCATTTCAACCATCTATTTAATTCCTTATGATTTATACCCTTTCTACATATTTAAACTTTTAAGTTTTCTTTAGTATGGATGAAAACGGAAGAGGTATGGAAACATAGATTTATAAGTAAGTGATCTCCAGAGGGTTTTTTTTTTTCCAAAATTTCATTTAATAATCTGAGCTTGAATTTAAAATTATTACTATATATTAAGTCTGATTAAAGAACTTGAATTGAATTTTTATATGTTTAATTGATGTTATAAATTCTTTAAAAAGGTTTAACTAATCTATTATCTTTTTCATCAAAATAGAAGATTTGATGCCTTCCTAGGATTTTTCAAATTTAGGGATAATATTCAGGATTTTTTTTGTAAACATCTTAGAGTATGCTTACATGTCCACATTAATCGCTTTTGATCTTTAACATTTCCAATCTCAGACGCTAAATCGTCGTGAACTTTGATATTGGAACGTTCTACAAATTAATTGAAGAATAAATTATTTTCTAAAACTTATCTTAATAAGGATATTAAATGTTCTGGGTCCAAAAGTGGCTAAACCATTGTATCTACTTGATTATAAAGAAATGGATTGGCAAATTTAGGACCAAATATACAATTGAAATCTGGTAGATATAATTTTTCCATATTAATTCATTTAATAATCTTTAATGGATAAGATAGATAGGTCTAGACAATAAATTACTTTAACTAAAAAATTTATTAATTAAAAAGAAGATAACATTTCATTTTATGGAGATAGAAACTTTTTTAGATTTAACTAAAGGAACATTCCCAATCATTATTAAGCCAAATATAGGGCAACCTACGCTAATTAATCTTAATAAGCTTAATGATGATTTTGCTTCTCAAAGAGAGAAAGTCACATTTAGTGCACATGTTATTGCAATGAAATCTCATTCAGTCGAACGCATATTAGAACAATTTCATTCTAATTTATTTATTCAGCCAATTTTAAAGGATCATGGTAATTTCTCAGATAGAAGAGGTGAGAAATACCCTATCAGAGCCCTTGAAATAAAAAAGATTGATAAAATTGATTTAGAAAATCAACCATTATTAACTGAAGATCATTGTATTGCAATGGACATGTACAAAACAGCATTAGATATTAAGGGCATTTTTGGAAAAAGAGATGCTCTTTTTGAGATTAAATTTGAAATACCAAATCCAATAATTAATAATATTATCCAAATTCTAAATAAATTGAATAGAAAGGTCATATTATTCGATATTGTTCATGATATACCAAACATGAGCAAATCAAAAATTAATTATCATAGTTTAGCATTGTTTAATAAAGATTGGGCAAATTTCAAGTTCATTCATGCCACCGACCTTCATATTGCCCGTAGAAATGACTTTATTATCAATTTTGTTAGAGATAAGAAAAGAAATGAAATATCTCGATGCAGAAATAATGAAAAAAAAATAGAGAAAGTGGATACCTTCGTTTTAGAACGTGATTTTGAATTTAGGGAGGAATTTCAAGACGATAGATATGAGGATCTAAGATATGCAAAATATAATTGTAATTATCATTTAAGGAAATTAATAAATTTTGTTAATCAAAAAGTCTCAATTGATGAATGTGATCTCGTTGTTTTTACCGGAGATATTATAGATTATGTAAGGATTGCAAAAGGTAATAAATCATATAAGAATAATATTGAAGTTTTTTTAGATATTCTCCTTGGAATTAATAAAGGATTGACAAAACCACCATTCTTGGGAAATGATAAAGAGTTTATTAATAAAGAAGAAATTCTTGTCCCCATTTTTACTATAGCAGGAAATCATGATTTTCATATGGGTCATTATGGAATGAGATTTATGGAATTTCATAAGAAATTTGGGCTGACTCGCTCAGATATTAGTGGATATGATGATATCAAATTACATGATTACTTCCTTGCATTTCATTCAACGGATAAAACACTTAAAGATTATTTAAGACATATAAATCCAAATCTTAATTATAAACTAAAAATTGGTGATTATTACAATTTTATCTTTTTAGACACTGGTCATGATTCTGTTGCTGATTTGCATGATTTATTGAAAGGAGGACCTAGTACAAAAGGATTTAAAGATTATCAAATAGATCTCTTAAGATCATATATCCAATTATCTCAGGATGGGAAAATCATAATTCTAATGCATGCTCCACCAATTTCACCTAACATTAGTTCTAATAAAAAGAGGACCTATAAGAAAAAATTTAAAATTAAAAATAGAGCAATTGAATGGTCCGACTTTCATGAAACAAATTTAAAAAAATTTAATGAAACAGGGAGAGTTGACCGAATTTTGAATTTCAAGTATCAAACGGTCATGTATAATTGGTCTAATTTCATGAAAATTATCACAGGTCAAGATGATGTGATAAGGAGAAAAATAGATATGGTTCTCTGTGGTCATACCCATACTTTAAAAGAATATAGATTAAAGGAGGCTCAAGAAACTGAGATTATTAATCATGGATTTTGGTTACTTCCTTTATATATCACGGTTCCTTGTGAAATCTATACTTCACGTTATAGAGATATGTTTAAAACATTTAAGGATCCGAAAAATCTACAAATTTGGTTTGATGTTAATAAACCTTTTATCTTCCAGACACAAGCTCTTGGACCACTTTCCGCAAGTTATAAATTTAAACCACCTGGATTTCGTCATGTATCTATTTCAGACAATCAAATATGTAAAGTGGATGTATACTCCTTACATTTAAAATAATTAATCAATTAATTCAAGGATTTGTTCAATAGTAGTATCTGGCATTGGTCCAAAATGTGTTACTTTTAAGGCTCCAGCAGCATTAGCAAATTTTAAGGATCTTTTTAAATCCCATCCTTGCAAATATCCAACAATAAAAGCACCTCCAAAAGAATCTCCCGCCCCAGTAGGGTCTATTTCATCGACAATAAACGCGGGGACGTGAATTTCTTCCTTTTGATTCTCAATAAAAACTGAGGCTCCTCGTTTTCCTTGCTTTAAAACCACTATATTTGGATTCTTCTCTAATAGCTTTATGCACGCCGCTTTTTCACCTTTTATTCCTGCTAACATCTCAGCTTCTTCTCCACTGGGTAATAAAATGTTAGTTTCATCTAACACTGGTTTAGAAATCTCCAGGATAGTGTTGATATCAAGCATTTCAAGTCTTAAGTTAGGATCAAATGAAATAATTGCTTTTGGATTTACTTTTCGAGTTATACTAATAGCTTTGTAACAAGCTTCTCTCGAAGATTCGCTTATTGAAAGAGCAGTACCCATGATATGGAGTGCTTTAATATTTGAAAAATATTCTTCCCGAACGTCCTCGGGAGATGTTTCGCCAGCAGCTCCAGCTGCGAAAATGAATTTACGGGAGCCATCAGTATTATACTGATTGAAGGCAATTCCAGTAGTTTTATTCTTAGATATTCTTATCTGAGATACATCTACACCATCTTGTTCTAATTTTGAAACAATACAATCACCAAACTCATCTAATCCTCTCACTCCAATATAACCAGTATTTAAATTGAACGGTTTTGCCATTCGAGCTGCAGAATCTATAAAAATAGCAGGAGCACCACTAGGAAATGGCCCACGATATAGCTCCGCAGATGATTCATGAGGAATATCTATTTCTGTCCTCATTATTTCTACTAGTAATTCTCCCAAACTGATAATATCTGGATTTTTCATTTTGTTATTGAATTTTTTTAATGATTATCAAATAAAATGAATTTTGAAATATGAAGAGTATCTATTTTTACTAAATAATTCGAAAGAAAATTTCTACAAAAAAAACTATTAACGGAAACATGACTAAGCAATAGAGAGCTATTGAATTCTTGAAAATCTTGGATAAAAACATCACTAATTGGCGAATATAGTATGTATTTACGCCAAATAGAATAAAAAACATTATGTGAGAAAATCAATAGAGATATGGGTCTTAATACCAAAAGGATTAGCAATTGGCGGGATTTAGATTCGGATGATTGGTGTCCAGAATGCTGTAACGAAATCACCTTAAGTGAGGATTGGGAAGAAGCTTGTTTGGGAGCAATTGATAAAGTGATTCATGATAACCCTTTTAAGCCTTAAACCTTCAAGCGAAATATTAAAATAATTAAAATTTTTAACCTTTATTTCACATCTCAGTTTCACATATACAATGACTTGAACTTAAGATCTCTTCACCGCAAGGGCACTTTTTGGGATGTCCATACTTCTTACAAATTTTATTTATAGTTTCACACGAGAAAAGTAGATTTAACTCTTCGCTTTCTCTATG
>DAOUVJ010000134.1 GCA_030667705.1 Promethearchaeota archaeon
CTTTTAAGAAAAGCAACTCTAAATATGAAAGGAAAACGATTAATCTTGAAAAATCCTGCCAATACAGCTCGAATAAAATTATTATTGGAACTCTATCCTGAAGCCCAGTTTATTCATATTTATCGTAATCCTTATGTTGTCTACATGTCAACAAAACATTTCTATACAAAAATGGTTCAAGCATTTTCCTTCCAAAAGGTCTCAGATGAAGACTTAGAGAATCACATACTTTGGATTTACAAAAGAATGATGGAATCATATTTTGAAGAAAAAAAATTGATCCCTAAAGGGAACTTGGTGGAAATCAAATTCGAGAATTTAGAATCAGAACCTCTTTATGAATTAGAATCTATCTATGATGGTTTAAACATTTCTGGATATAGAAACTCAGAGCGAGCATTTCTAAACTATTTAAAACCTTTAACAACCTATAAAAAGAATGTTTATGAGTTTTCCCAAGGGATAGTTGATAAAGTGAACTCATACTGGAATTTCACGATAGATAAATGGAAGTACGATATTCCTGAATTAACAACCTCTAACTAACTTCTATTATTCCCTTGTGGACATACTTTCAAACAATTAGAGCAGTAGTTATTTGTTACCATGCTTTCAATACATTTATTCCTATCAATATGAGTAATTATCTCAGCACCCACACCTTTATGGATTGGTTGATCATAGGTAGCACCACCAATACAATTTTCAATGCACGCCCCGCAAGTCTCACAGAAATCTTCCATCTCACTAAAATCCTTTTCTTTAGTTCTGGGGATATCTGCATCTGTGGTAATTATGCTCCATCTTTGACGTGGACCAAATTCAGGGGTAACCACGAGTCCAATCCTTCCCTTATAACCTAAATTAGCTGCTGCCGCATGAGCCGTGAATAACAATTTACCTCCAAATGGGTGATGAGCTTCAGTTCGATAACCTTGGTCTTGAAGATATTCAGTTAATTTAATTGTAATCTCTCCTAATTCATAATAAACTCTGAATGATTCAATTCCACAATTTATTCCGGGAGCATCTTTAATCATATCCCATTTCATTTCCATTCCAAGTATAATGGCATTTTTTCCAATGATAGGTAAATCTTTAAATATATAACCTTCTTGGACAGGAACATAGCCAATCAAATCTACTCCTTTATCAATTGCGCTTTTTTCGAAATCTGCCCAAAATTCAAGAGTGGTTTCCGTTTTTTCATTGTTTCCATTATTATATTTGGTTTTATTGGCCGCTTGGAATCCTTTGAAAGTTCCCGTTAAGTATTTACTAAATTCTTTAGCAGTTTTAGGGTCTAATTTTTGCCCAGGATTCAATTTCATAGTAAATAGTTCTTTGGGCACAATAAACACCAAATCATCATTACTCCCTACTAATGTCGGTTCAGGTTTTTTCTTATCTTCCATCATTTAAACACTTAGAAAATATAATAGCAAAATTTTAACGTGTTGAATAATACTAGAATAACGAGATTAACAAGTCATTGGTTTTAAATATTAAAGAATTTAAATATCATTGTCCTTTCTGTGATAATCCATTGGCATGGATTGGGTCCAAGTGCTTCAATGTATATTGCCAAGGACAAGAATTTAATGTTGATAACTTAGTTATTTACAGGCTAAATCCGGAGTTGGGGATTGGACGAATCATAAAAAAGTTAGAAATTCCTGCTTCAAAATCTTTAGATGATAAAGATACTCTTATAGATTTGAAGTTTAAAGTGCTGTTCGATAATAACCTAACTAAAATCTTAGCTCCAATCGATCTTATTCATATCATATTCTCAACTAATGATCGAATAATTACTGAGAAGGGAATAGGCGTAGTTAATTCTAAAGATTTTCACCTTAATAACGGGAAGATATCCTATGAGGTTTTATATTCTGACGGTAATTTACATCAAGTTGAAGAGAAATTAATTTTCTCGATATATCATGAATCACTGAAAAAGGCAATTGAGCAACAGAAAATTGATAAACCTGAAAATTTTCTCATCAAGTATTGGGCAAATCTATTCCATTCATATTACACTTCTTATCAGATAAAATGTATAACTAATTCTCGTTTATCATTAATGCCTCATCAAATTAACGTTGCTCATAGGTTATCGGAAGATTATTTTCCAAGAGTAATTTTAGCAGATGAAGTTGGTCTTGGGAAAACTATTGAAGCGGGTATCTATATAAAAGAGATGATGGCACGAAATTTAGCTAATCGGATTTTAATTATCGTGCCTGCTACATTGATAAGACAGTGGCAGTTTGAGTTGTCAAATAAGTTCAATATTGATTTTACGATTTACGATGGAAAGAAGACTAAAGAACTCCTTAAAAAAGGAAGTCATAAAAAGTCCAAATTACTCCAAAACCCATTCTATTATGATAATCTCATTATATGTTCATTACAGTTCGCTAGAAATCCTAAATATGCTGAATTGTTAACACATATTTCCTGGGATATAGCGATTTTTGATGAAGCTCATCATTTAAGGCGTTATGTTACGAACTTGAGCACGGGTAAATATCGAGAAACCCTTAATTATGTACTTGGTAGAAAAATTAGTGAAAATTGTGAAAGTTTACTCTTATTAACCGCCACACCTTTACAACTTCATTCATTTGATCTATATTCATTAATAGAATTAATTCAAGGAGAAGCTTTTGAAAACTTTTCTGATTTTGAACATTTTCGTAAAAACATGCCTTTTATTAGTCTCCTTACTACTAATATTAAGGAGATTGAGAGATTGAATAACTTTGAGGTAAAAAATACTATTAAATTATTGAGAGACCTTCATTACATAGATAACAGACAAGAAGACTCAAAAACTCGCACTTTATTAAAGAATGAGATTTTTAAGACTAATCTTTTAAAAAAAATAGAAAAAGATCACACTCTATCAAAATTTCTCATCAGAAATCGAAAGAAAAACGTTTTTTTTGATGAGTTCTTAAATGAAAGAGTAGTGAAAACTATTATGGTACATCCTACCACGCAAGAATTAGAGATTTATAATGAAATTCGCCTATATCTTGCTAAAATCTATAATTCATCAATAAACAAGGCAAATGCAGGAATTGGATTTATCGTAACCACTCTTCAAAAGTTATTGACAAGTTCCAAACATGCTTTTTTAAGGAGCATTGAACGTCGATTAGAACAAATTGAACGTTCTAAAAGTTTACTTTCTCAAATTGATGACCTTATTGAAGAAGAACCAGAATATTTTGAATCAGAATTTGAAGATGAGTACATAGATTCTGATGTAATAAACTCCTTTGGGAAGTCAAGAAAGAAGAAAAAAGAGACACCTGCCTTGGATCTTGTTAATCAAGAGAAAATGTTAAAGGATTTTTATGATCGCTTAAATGTGATTCCTTATGATTCTAAGTTTGAGAAATTACTCGAATTAATGAATCATATTCACGTCCAAAATGATACAGAAAAGGTATTAATCTTTACTCAATTCGTGGATACCTTATTTTACATGAAAAAGTTATTGGAAAAACAAGGTTATCAAGTTGAAACTTTCTATGGTGGTATAAACAAAGAACAAAAAGATAGAGCTGTAGAACTTTTCAAGAATAGTGATAAATTTGTTGTTTTACTTTCTACAGAAATTGGAGGAGAAGGTCGAAATTTTCAATTTTGCAGAATTTTAATAAATTTTGATTTGCCTTGGAACCCCATGAAGCTAGAGCAAAGAATTGGTCGACTTGATAGAATTGGTCAACAATCTAAAGAAATTTATATATACAACTTTTTCTTAGAAGATACAATCGAAACAGATATAATATTTGTACTGGATAAACGAATCCATTTATTTAATGAATCTATAGGACAGTTAGAACCTATAATTGGGAATATTGAGAAAGATTTAAAGAATCTGATATTCACGACAGAAACAGAGAAAAGGAGAAAATTGAATGAATTCACTCGTAAACTCGATACTGAGGTTAAAAAGGCAAAAGAAATTGAAATGCAGTTAGACGATTTCATGATAGATAAAAAATCCTTCAAAGTTGATGACCTCATAACTTCTGTAGCAGCGTGTGAGGAAGTCAAACTTAGCCATAATGAGTTATTTTTACTCCTGATTTACTTTTTCAATCTTGAAGATAATAGATATGGGTCTATAATTACTAATGATGGAGATAAAAAGGATTTAAAACTCAAAAATGAAGTTAACATTCAACTTTCTAACAAAATATTAAAAAATCCAAAATATAAATTCAAGAGCGATCATTATTCTGGAACTTTTGATTTAGATCTCGCAAGAGAGAGAGAAGAAATCGATTTTTTTGCTCTTGGTCATCCATTAATTAATAATATTCTGGAATTTTGCATTTCACGCGTATTTAAAGGGCGATTTTCGGTTTTACAAGTAAAAAAATCCCAAATTCCTAAACAACTAATTACAAAATTTAAGGATGTTAATGAATTATATTTATTCCTCTTTGTTGTGAAATTCCAAGGATATATAACTGAAAAACAAATTATAGGAATCATAATTGATAAGGATGGTAATGAAATCGAAGGATTATCAGATTTTATACTAGATATTGTTAATTTTAATGATATATTTAACTTTCAAATTGGATTAGAATCCAAAATTCAAGTGCACGCTGATATTGTTAATGAACTCCGTGAGAAAGCTAAAAATAAAGTAAAGTGGAAGACTTCACAATGGAAAAGTGAAATAAAAGAATTAAATAATAAAATTTTTAATAAGGAAAAAAACAAAAAACAACAGATTCATCGATATAAACTCAGCATGTTAAATTTTAAACTTGAATCACTTAAAGTTAAATTAGAAAAGAAAAAAACACAACTTCCTTCAAAACGACAAATGCAAAATATCCACAATATGGGTGATGAAGGACAAAAACAAGAACGATTGAGAAAAACAAAATTAGTAGAAGAAGATATTGTCTTTTTAAACAATGATATATATCAAACAAAACGGAATTTGGATGATCTTGAATTTGATTATCAAGATCTTCAAAAAGACATGGATAAAAGAAATTTAGCCAAATTTTATACAAATATTAATGGATTTGCAATAATAAAGTTTGATTCTTGATGAATTTAATGATAAAGTAATTTTTTGAATAAAAAAAAAAGAGAAAAATTAATAATTCTTACTTTTCACGGTCGAATATCAACCATTGTCCTGCTGATCCTGAATTATTTCTGAACTCCCAACCTTGTTCTACCATTTTATTTAAAAGGCTTTCAATTTTATTTGCAAGTTTTTCTGGATTTATACCTGGTTTTAAATATTCTACTCTATATTCTTTCATTCATTTCACCTAAACTTTTTTAATGTTTGCTAAGAATAATTATATCTTTAATATATATTCAGATTAATAAGAATTGTGTAATGTGAGCCGTATTTTCGGAAACTTTCATTAAATTTTTATAAAAAACAATTATGTCTTAAAAATTACTAACATAATTTCTTTGTGTTCTAATAACACAAAATTAAGTTTTAACATAAAACTATTTCAACCTTTCATCCTTTAAATATAAAACATCTAATTTTTCATAATGAGCGCAATCACAACGCCGCGAGAGCTGCATGGAAAACGATTATATGGTTATTCTCTTGGAGATTTAGGATTATCAATTCCTAACATGTTTACAGGAACATTTATATTTCAATATTATGTCTATACTGTTAATTTAAATGCTCTCATGGTATCAATTGGAGTCACAGCGCAATTTATCCTCGGTGCGATTACAGCGATTATTTTTGGAGTCATGATTGATAATAAAAAACCAGGAAAATTGGGAAAAAGACGTCCATTTTTATTAATTGGTTTACCTCTGTGGTTTATTACTACGATATTGATATGGTTTCCACCACTATGTCCCCAAGATAATTCATCTTATTTGCCTACCGCAATATTTTTCTGGGTTGTGATCTTAACCCGAACGATCTTTAGATCACTTCTATTTAATGTTTATTCATCAATGCTTCCAGAACAGTCACAAACGCTAAAAAACCGAGAAAAAGTAGCCTCTATTAGGTCTGCCTTTTCAATTATCGCATCAGTTTTTGCTTTACTCTTACCTTTAATAGTACAAAGCATGTTGACTGATCCTACAAGTGTTAAATGGTGGGAACCTTCTGGAAAACTAATATTATTCTACATACCTTTAATCGGCATTATTTTTATTATTTTTGGATCGGTTTGTGTAATTATAATATTTTTCTCTGTGGATGAGAGTTTTCATAAGAATAATGGAAGTCTAGAAAAAACTAAGATAACAGATGCATTTAAAAATATGCGTATTCCTATAAAGGATAAAAATTTCGTAAAATTGATGCTAGCAGGTTTTTTCATTGGAATTAGCGGAAAAACCGTAGGTTTATTAGTATTTCCATTTCAAACCTATCTGATGGGATTTCAATCATCAGAATTTTTTATTTATATTTTTATCTCGATATTTGGTAAATTTATCTGGTTTTTTGCATGGAAAAAAATTATGAAAAGGAGTCATATTGTTAACTCATACGCAATTTGCATTTTGCTAGCTGTTGTAGCTGCGGTTATGGATGTATTATTTTTAATTAGCGACCTCTCATATGTAATAAAGTTAATATTGTATATTGTTTCATGGAGTACAGTTCTAGGTTCCATGTATGCATACCCTCTATTTTCAATTCCGATAATGGCATCACTTGTGCATGAGGCTGCTGAAAATGATAAATCATCTAATGTTGATGAGTCAATGGCGAAAATTTCTGGATCCTACTATGGCTTAGAATCATTCGTAAGATCGATGGGTCCTGCTATGGCTTCATTATTTGTCGGAAGCATCCTTTCAGGGCCAAATGAAGAAAGTGCGTTAGCAATCACAATTATATTTGTTTCTATAAGCTTTTTTTATCTAATAGCATTTATTGTCATAAAGAGAATAACACTATCCAAAAATTCTTATTATACTAATAAGCAGATTACAGAAAAAGAAAGGATAATAATCTAATAGTTTTAAAGAACTATTTTGATTTTTTCGATTTTTAAAAAATAGATTTATATTTCTCCAAATCAAATATATTCACATTGGTTATAATTCAATTATTTAAAAAGCGATTAAATATGATATGGTCTGTTGATGATAAAAAACCTTGGTTTAAAAAATATCAAGAGGGTGTTCCTAAACATCCAGAGTTTCCAGTAATAAGTTTAGGTGATTGGTTTGATCAAAAAACTGAGGAATTTGCCAAGAATAAGTGCATGTGGTTTTCAAAAACATTCATGAATTATAGAGTGCTGCGTAAATATACGGATTCTCTTGCTACATCATTATCTCGAATGGGTGTAAAAAAAGGTGATGTTGTTGCCATTCTACTACCTAATAGTTTTCAATTTACAATTTCGTATTTTGCTATTGTCAAATTGGGAGGCATTGTAATCCCAATAAATCCAACATATAAACCAGTAGAAATTCTTCACGTTCTAGAGCAGGTGAAACCTAAAGGATTGATTTGTATGGACGCAATGTATGGGCTTATTAAACCCATTCAAGAGAAATATAAATTTGACTTCGTGATTTCTACATGTATTGTTGATTTAGCGGCCATTCCCCCTGCGATAAAGGAACAACTACTAGCTGATGGAACGATTCCCTCGGGAGATGTTCCAGGAGCTATTAACTTCCTTGATGTATGCCAAAAACGCGGTGAAGTTGATATTCCGGAGGTTGAAATCGATCCTCTAAATGATACTGCAGTTTATTTGATGACTGGAGGAACAACAGGTGTTCCTAAACCGGCTATTATTACACACTACAACTGTGTGACTAATGCTAAGCAAAATTTTATGTGGATGCCGGATGCCGCTCACCCAATGGCATGCATTGGAATTTTACCGATGTTTCATGCATTTGGCATGACAATTATTCAGAATGTTGTAATAGAAGGAGGTGACTATAATATTCTCTTTCCGCGTCCACCAGAAGGATTGAAAGATGTTGTTGATACAATTCTAGAGGTAGGTCCTGAAAAAGGAGTTATTTTACCGGGTGTTGAAAATCTCTTTATTGGGTTAACACGCTACTTAAAAGAAAATCCAGAACCTCGACTCAAAAACATGTTCCGGTTATGCGTAAGTGGGGCTGGGCCATTGCATAAACCTGTGAAAGATGCATTCGAAGCAATAAGCGGGGGTAAATTAGTTGAGGCTTATGGACTTACTGAATGTACAACAGCAGTTAGTGCTGGACCTTTTGATGGAACAGATACGCCAGGTACAATTGGATTGCCCTTTCCTGGTGTTGATTGGGCAATATTTGATTCAGAAGATTTCAATAAGGGGCCAATAGAAGGTTTTGGGATTGAAAATACTGGAGAAATATGTGTATGTGGTCCACAAGTAATGAAAGGCTATTTAAATAAGCCTGAAGCCACCGCAGAAACCTTGAAGGGGTGGAAGGGGCGAATATGGTGTTTAACAGGAGATATTGGATACATGGATGAATATGGGCAAATGGTTATTCGAGATAGAAAGAAACAAATGATTAAATATAAAGGCTATTCCGTTTTTCCTAAGGAAGTAGAAGAATTATTAGGAAATCACCCTGATGTAATGGAAGTAGCTGTTTCTGGGTTGCCTGACATTGAAACGGGAGAAATTGTAAAAGCATGGGTTCAATTAGAGGTCGGTTCAGTAGGTAAAATAACATCGGAAGAATTAATCGCTTGGAGCAAAGAAA
>DAOUVJ010000005.1 GCA_030667705.1 Promethearchaeota archaeon
TCGATTTTTAGCTAATGTGAAAATAATATTTATAATTATGAATAAATAGACTAAGATAATTGGAGCGCTCATATTTTGTAAATTTTACAAATTAACCCCTGATAAGATTAAAGAGCATCAAGAAAGAGTGATAGAACTTAAATTATAACTACATTTTTTCTTTTTATTTTAAAACTAAAGGAAATGGACGCTAATTCCATAAGTTGTATAAAAAAGAAATTAAAATAATGTTAATTTTATTAAAATTATTTTCCTGCTAATTTTTTAATATGCCTGACTCCATCGACAGCGTCATCTGCGAAATCGTCTGCGCCTAACCGTTTAGCAAGTTCCATATTCAAGGGAGCTCCACCAACGATTAATTTTACTTTATCTCTAATTCCAGCTGACTTTAAAGCCTCGTGGGTGGTTTTGATGTGTTCCACAGTCATGGTCAATAGGGAGCTTAAAGCTACGATTGTGGCTCCTGTTTCTTTTACTTTTTCAACAATAACATTTTCATCAACATCCATTCCTAAATCATGCACTTCAAAACCACTGCTCAATAATAATGAGCCTAAAATATTCTTTCCAATGTCATGGTTGTCCCCTTGTACTGTGGCCAATATTATCTTAGTTTTATCTATTGACTTGTCTGATGCAGCTAAAGCTGGTTGAAGCACTTTAAACGCTTCTTTCATTGTTTCTCCAGCTAAAACTAGTTCTGTCAAGTAATATTCCTTCTCTTCATATCTACGACCAACTTCATCCATTCCTTTGGTTAATGCATTTAGAACATCAAATGGATCCTTTCCATCTGCATCTAAAGCCTCTTTTACAGCTGCTTCTATATCATCAACTTCCAATTCAATTATAAGTTCTGTTAACTTCTCAAAATCCATTATATATCCATCCTAAGTAAGTAACTAAGTAATTTATTAATAATATACCTTAAAAATTATAAATATTACTACTCCAATTCTATTGAAATCTAAAGCTCACAAATCAATCTCAATAAGGAATTAAATCATAAAACTTTTAGTTTAAGATTTTTTCATATTAAAAAAAGAGAAGGAGGGAAGACCGAAAATTAAAACCTTTATTAAGGTTTATTTTTAGACAAAGTTTAGTTACCATTTAATTAGGAAATTTCCTCATCACGCGATAAACGCGCGTGATTTAGGGGATATTTTAGTTTATTTTTTTCCGGAAGAATATTTCTTCCCTCTAATAATTAAAGATCACAAGTTGTTATTTAAAGTTATTTATAATGAGAAGCAATATTCAATCGTTTTTAGAAGGAGCTAAATAGTATTTTAAGTGAATATGAACTATAAAAATCATTATTATTAATGACGAATAATTATGGAAAGAGAATTTTTCGAGGAAATTCACAGTTCAGATTCAGCGGACCATCGTAAACTAATAAAAGATAATGATTTAGTGATCTTAGCGCGTGATTTGGTAAAAAATTATGAAATAGGAGATTTTATAGTAAAAGCTGTGGATCACGTGTCTTTGGAAATAAAAAGAGGTGATTTTTTCGTAATTATTGGGCCTTCAGGCGCAGGAAAGACCACGTTACTAAATTTAATAGGAGGACTTGATCTTCCAGATCAGGGTATAATATATTATAATGGCGTGCTCATATCGAGCATGAATGAGGAGTCATTAGCAATCTTTCGTTTGATGAATTCTGGTTTCATATTTCAAAATTATAATCTCATCAGCACTTTAACTGCTGAAGAAAATGTAATGTTTCCAATGAGTCTGGCAGGAATTAGTTTAAAAGATCAAAGAGAACAAGCTGTTAGCTTATTATTGAAAATGGGGCTGGAAAATAGAAGAGAACATCTACCGTTTCAATTATCTGCTGGTGAGCAACAAAGGGTGGCAATAGCACGAGCACTTGCCAACAAACCTCCAAACATTTTAGCAGATGAACCGACTGCTAATCTAGATAAAAAAACAAGCATTTTCATTCAAAAATTATTTAAAGAATTGAAAGAAGAAGGAATTACAATGGTCATAGCTACGCATGATGATGGTTTAATTGAATTGGCTGATCGAATTATTGTATTTGAAGATGGCATGATAAATAATACTTAGGGTTAGGGTGAGGTGAATATTTTATTTCGTTTGATTTTGCATTGAAAGATTTTTACAGGAACAAAGAAATTACCTTTCCATACGTTATTATCGTTAGTTTGATAATAGCTCTAGCTGAATTCTTAATATTATTTGCTTCATCAATAGGATTGAATCAACTAATAACTTACAATTTTCAAAATGAATTTTATTTTTCAGGAGGACTAAGTCATCTTTATTCTAATTTCACAATTTTAATAATTAGTTTAATACTTATATTAGCTTTTATAATGATTCTGGTTGTCTCAAGTAGTTTAATCCTTTCAAAAAAACGTGATATTGCAATAATGAAATCCTTAGGGACGATTCCTAGAAGATTGTATAGTTTTTATTTAACAGAAGTATATATTGTATTCTTTATTGGTTTCTTTATAGGTCTTATTGTTGGTTTGGTCGCCTTTGGTGTATTTTCCTTATTTATGAGTAGTTTAGGGTTATCAGGATTTTTCTATTTTGATTTTTTTTTTACACCAATTTTATTTCTATCCGGTATCCTTGGTATTTTTTTCGTACCTGGAACCATTATACGGAAATTAGCGAATCGATCGGCTGTAAAAATCTTCTCTAAAGACATTCCATTTGACTTAGATGCTTCGAAAAGGATTTCCGTCATACCTAAATGGATTTCTGCCATGGGATTTAATTTTAAAATCTCTGTATTAAATACATTAAGACGTAAAGGAGAATATAAAAGATTTTTAATTGTATTTTCCATAATTTCGGTTATTATTTTTACTTTGGGCCTGGGAACATTCGTATTAAGCCAATCTGCTCAGAATTGGGTACACAAAGCACAAGGAAATAATTTAATTGTGATTGGGAACGAAAATTTAATTGAACAATATGCATTGATGTATGAAATGTTTTCTGACCCTTCAATCATCGTGAACACGGATGCATTTAATTTTCTTGATCCTCAATACTTATTTAATTTATCTGATATTGAAGAATTTGCACATATTCCAGAAATTTCAAAAATTGATGAACGTCTCCTAACATTTAGCGATGCTAGTGAGTTAAACGGAATCATATATCTTGAAGAAGGTGGTTATCAGACAGTTGGTCAAGAAAGATCAGGAAATTTCCCAATTTTAGGAGTCAATACCAGTAACTTAATCCAGAACTTTGAATTGGATGGTAGTTACTTTACTCCTTCTGACTCATTCATGTACATGTTAATTGGTGATGGTTTAGGTTATAACTTTTTCGACTCCCCATTTGATCAGAGCATGAGAATTGAAGAGCTTCAACATACTTTTCATGTAGCAGGGATAGTAATTGATACTTTTTATAGTGGTTATGCGGCTTATATTGATAGTGAGATAATGAGAGAAGAACTGAATTTTACAAGTCATGAAATAAATCTTGTCATATTGCAATTACAATCTGGAGTTAATGATGAAATTGAAGACCAATTAAATTTAATCATTTCTGGAAATTTAGGTGAAAATTTTAGCATGCTCCCCCTAACCTCTACTTTTCAAAAAAATCAAGATTTTATCAATAATTTAGGCTTATTTCCAAATATTATTATTGTTGTTCTTTCGGTAATTTCCTTATTTTCATTATATAATTACCAAAAAAGTGGGATTACGGATAAAGCAAAAGATTTTTTAATCATGAGAGCGATAGGTTCAGGCTATAAGAGCATTAAAAGAATTTTATTTCTTGAGATGTTTTATGTCATAATTCCTTCATTATTTTTTAGTTTAGGGATAGGAATGATATTGAATGCTTTAGTACTATTTGATAGAGTTACTTTACCCCCCTTATCTGTTCCATTTATTCTTATAGGGATCCTAATTGGCCTATTTTTGCTATTTAGTTATCTATCTATATTCTCTCTAATGAAAAAAATCAAAAAATTTTCGATTAAGGATTTTGAAATATATTGATATGATAAAAGTTAAATTTATAATGTTAGATGAAATATATATTGAAATCGTTCTTTTTCAATAAGTGAAAACTAATGTCTCCTCAAGATGATTCCGAAGACATCAATACCTTAAGGGAGCTAATTAATGAGTTAAATAAGGAAATCAATAAAAAAAACACCGAAATCGTCCTTTATTCAGAAAAAACGCACATTCTCGAAGATGAGATCATCAAATTGAGGGAACTTCTGCCTGATGATCACTCCAAAAAAAAGAGAAAGAAAGTTCAAGAAACAAAATTACAACTGGAGCTAGAAGCAAAAGATCAAGAAATGAGAGAACTTAAAACCCGAATGAGCTATTTAAGAATAGAAAATATAAATTTTCAAAAAGAACTAAAAAAACTAAAAGGGTCAGATTCCACGGTTATAAATGTTGAGGACTTGAGAGAAAAAGCTCCTTTAAATGTCTTAGTAAAAGAACTTCAGGAAAAAATAAATAAGCAAGAATCATTAATTAGGAGATATCAATATGCTAATAGTGGGATCGATGATTTTCAAGATATTATAAAAGCTAAAGATATCGAGATCGAAAATCTTACTAATAAAATCCAGGATTTAGAAGAAAACAATTCCAAAAAAAATAAGGATAATATAAATAAGAAAATATTGACGGATTTACAAAATAATCTCAATAAATTAAAGAGACAAAATGAAGATTTAAAATCTAAAATCAATGAAAAACTCCAGAAGAGTAAAACTGAAGGCAAAGAAAAAAAAGATAGAGTTATAGAGTTAGAAGATGAGATTAAAACTTTAAAAAGTAAACTAAATCAAAAAAATACCGAAATTAATAATCAAGAAGGACCCTTAGAACAAGTAGTTGAAGAATTACAGAACAAGCTAAATAAAGCAAAATCAAAAATTAATATCCTTAAAGATCAACTAAAAGAGATTAAAGCTCAAAATATAACAAATTCTCCTCATGCAAATGAATCCCATATTGGTACTACTGATAAGATAAAAATGCAAAGAGATTTGGCAAGTTTCTTACAACAACAATTAGATGACGCTAAAAGAGCAATAAAAACAAAAGTGGAAGAAATTGGCACGATCAAGAATGAAGCTATAAGAATAAAAAGACTATATGAAGATTTAAAAACAAAAATTCAATTCAAGGATAATTCCATTAGGGAATTGCGTAAAGAGACTTTGAAACTACAAACTCAACTTCATTCTACTCGCTTGCAAGAAGAGAATCCCTCGTATGAATTGAGACTTCAAGAATTGAAGAGCATGGTAGAAGATTTAACAAAGCAAAACATTCAATTAAGAATAAGAAAAAACACTTGAAACATTGATTCTATATGGATATAATTATTTTAGGATCAGCGGCAGCAATTCCAATGAAAGAAAGGAATTTACCTGCCATTGCATTACGTTATCAAAACGAACTAATTCTTTTTGATTGTGGGGAAGATTTACAACGTAGAATTATTGAAGCAGGTTTAAAATTTAATAAACCAATGAAAATTCTAATCTCACATTTTCATGGTGATCATGTTATTGGTTTACCCGGATTACTGTTCCGATTCGGATTAATCGAGAGAGATGCACCTCTTACAATATACGGTCCAAGAAATCTGTTCTTATATCTAAACTTTCATAAAAAAATTCTTGGACTAAAAGCAAATTATCCATTTAAAATAATAGAAATTGATCAATTGAGTAATAAAATAATTGAGTATGATGGTTTAGATTCGGAATCGCCAATAAATGAAGAAAAAATTGAAAATAACATTATTTTCAACGGAAAGAAATATTCATTAAAGTTTACAACTGTCGAACACTCTGTTATTTCATTTGCATATTCATTTATCGAAAAGCCGAGAAGTGGAAAATTCAATCCTGAACGAGCTATTGAGCTAGAAATTCCTGAAGGAAGATTATGGAAAAGAATGCAGGAAGGACAAACTATAGAATATAAAGGTCGTGAAATAAATCCTGAAAAAGAAAAAATTGTTGGTCCTAAACTACCTGGTCGAAAAATTACTTATTCTGGAGATACTTTACCATCTAATAATTTAATATTGCTTGGAAAAGATTCAGATGTGTTAATACATGAAGCGACATTTTCAAATGAACTAAAAAAAATAGCTAAAGAGAAAAAACATTCTACTTCAGTGGATGCCGCTGAATGTGCTCTGAAAATGAATGCAAAGAAGTTAATATTAACTCATATTTCTTCTAGATATCAAGAAGATGCTATAATTTTATTAGAAGAAGCGAAAAAATTGTTTCCAAATACGATCTTAGCAGAAGATCTGATGAAAATTACACTAAAATGAAATTCATTAAAAGAAGAAAACAAAGATATCTTTTTATAGATTTTTCTAAAAGCCACCAGCGATGTGTGGAAGTATAGTAACGGCATCTGTTTCTCTAATAACGGTATCCTCATAGGCACGTTTGCCATTTACCAGTATTCCAAAGCATTTTCCCTCCAAATTAAGCTCTTTCAGGAGATCTTTAACTAACATGCTCTTTTCTGGTTTAAATATTTCATAAATTCCCGTTTCTAATAGTTCATGAGTTTGTTTTATAATGTACCACCTAATGGTAAATAATTTGAACTATTATAATTAAAACTGTATTCCTATTTAAAATTATTTCCTATCCTATTAAAGATGTTAATCCATTCATATTATTAACAATAAATCAATTGTTGGTAGTTAGAAAAGGCGAGTTTAAATTTTGAGCAAAAAATATCCGAAATAATATATTTTCAGTAAAATAAAAGGCTTTTTATGGTAACTTAAATTTTATTTCATAACGTTTAAATCCTATTAGCGGGTTGATCTTAAATACTTCAAGAGAGTTTTGTTGATTATAGAGATTACTTAGAAAAATTAAGAGATTTTATAGATCAAGGCGGAATTAATAAGAATAATAAGGATATAAACCTAATTATAAATCAAGTAATGGAAGAATCAGCAAATTTAGCTAATGATATTGCCGAAACGGGGGAATTTCTTGAAGCTGGAGAATTTTTGTATTCGGTCGCATCCTTAATTGAAGAAATAGATCATTCGAAATCATTAAAAATACTTGAATTAGTAGAGAGATATTGGGAAAAACAAATCTCTTCTTATAAACTTCAAGCTAAATTACACGAAATAGCTGAAATATATACTCGTTTAGCGGACTTGCATGCTGATAAATTTAAAGATCAAAAACTCGAAAGAAAAAATATTCGTAACAGTATTAATTTTTTAAAACAAGAAAGTAAATTATTAAAGGATTTTAACGAAATAAGGAAACTAGCTCAAAATTACCAAAATATCGCAGAATTATATCTAAAAATTTTAGATTATAAAAGAGCTACTAGATTTTATGCATTTGTTATTGAAGTTTCAAAGAGTCTACGTTATTTTGATTTACTAGCATATTCTTATCAACAAATTGCATCATGTTTTCAAGAATTAGATGATTATGATCGTTCTAATAATCTAATTTTAGATGGTATCGAATACTTCCTTGATTTATATGAAGAATATGAAGAAAAAAATGATAATTTGACTGTTGCGCAATTATCTCAGGTTTTGAGAAAACTTTACCAATTAACCGATGATAACAAGCAATTTATCAATTATTCCAAAAAGGAAGCGGGAGCTTATATAAATTTGGCTGAATATTTAGAAAAAAAACCCGAAAACTTTCAGAAAATAGCTACATTTTACAGAGGCGCTGCTCTTTGTTATCAAGAAATCGATAATAATCTAATTGAATCAGCCTCCTGTTTCGTATTAGCAGGCAATTATTCCGAAAAAATTGAAGATTATAACGAATCAGCAGTTAATTTTTTTAACGCAGCTGTTACATTTAAGGAAATGAATAATTTAGATATGACCTACAAGCATTTTATAAAAGCAGCTGATAATTATTGGAAAGATGGTAATGTTAATGATTCAACAGAGTGCTATTTAAACGCATATGATATAGCGGTTGAAGGAGATTTAGAATATAACCAATATGGATTATTTAACCAAATTGTGCGTGGATTGAGTATTATAGCGAAAGAAGGTTTAAAAAATAAGAAATTTTATACTGCCGCTACTTTAATATTGGAAAGCATCAAATTTTATCAGAAGCTTGATACAGCAAAGGATTTTCTCCTAAAAGAAATGGTAAGGAACGTTTATAAATATTATTATAAAGCAGCAAATTTAAAAGAAATTGGTAAGTCACACATCGTTCAATCCTACGTTTTAGCAGCTATTTCTTCGATCTTAAATGGAAGAATTGATAAAGCTCGAGAGATAATATCAAAATTAAATTCTACTGGAAGTACTGAAAGAAAATATAAAGAATTGGTTGAAACAATGATTATTTGGATAAATCAAGGAAAACAAATTGAATTTGAGAAATTCTCTTACCCCCTTCAACGAATTATAGAAAATTCTGAAGAAATCATGTATCTTTTGCGTCTTTTTAAAGGTTACAAAATCTAATTCTTTCGAATTATTTGATAATTTGGAGCAACAATTACATAGTGAATATTTATGACAAACGTAAATAAAATTCTTGTTAGTTTTGATTTAGATTATACCTTAATATATAATAGTCAAGGTATTGTAAATTCATTCAATTACGCTCTAAATAAATACAATTTACCTCCGAAAAAGCCAAATGAAATTGAGAAAATGATTGGAGAACCTTTAGATCACATGTTCTCAGAGTTTTCTAGCATGGATCCAACAATTTTATCCTCAGCTTTTCGAGAGTTTTATAGTAGAAAAGGAATTTTTCAATCTCAACTAATACCCGGTGTCCAAAATATTCTTAAGATGTTAAAGAAACACAAATTCCAATTAGGAGTGATTACTTCTAAAAAGCAAGAAATAGCAGAGCAAATTATTCGATATTTAAAAATTAGAGACTATTTTGAGTATGTAATAGGAGAGACTCCTGAAAGAAAAACTTTAGGGAAGCTTGATCCATCATTAAAAGCAATAATATCTAACAAATTTCCCGAGCATCAAGTCATTGTAGTTGGTGATCATCCAAAAGATGCAAAACTCTCCAATAATTTAGAGTGCTTTTTTATTGGTGTTTTAACTGGTCATTACGGTAAAGAAGAGCTCAAGAAGGAAAAGCCTAACAATTCTATAATAGTCAGTAGTGTTAATGAAATATCATTTGATCTTATTGAAAATCTCCTAAAAAACAAAGTAACTTAAAATAAAAAATAGAAAAAAAGATAGAGTATTATTCTTTTTCCCAAGATTCGTATTCTTTCATGAATTCTTCTGGTTTCCATTGAGTATCCATGAATTTAGGAATACCAGAACTATCTCTTGGTCCTACTACAACAAAAGCATCTGCTTCATCTTCTAAAGCACCACTAATACGAGCAGCCATTCCAGGGAGAATTAATATTCGATGTTTTACATTATCAAAAGGTTTGAATTCATTTACTGCTTCTCCTATTCCACTCGCGCTGAATTGGCCTCCAGCAACTGCTGATTCAATACCAATACCTTCAGTATCAGCTACTAATAACCAACAAGCAATATTAGAGCCTTGTAGATCTTGTTCAACAGGAATTTTTGTCATTCGATAATTACTTGTGACAAAAATTGGAGCCATATCTCCTGGTTCACCAACTTTATAAATACCTGGATCCACAGCAGGATATATTCTTGGATCACTATATACACTTTGCCTTAAAGTCATCAAAGCCAACAGTGCCCAAATATCCTCTTTTTCTTGACCAGTATGCATTATAATAAGACTCGTTCCAATAGACTCCATGATCGCGCCCATAATTATTTCTTCAAATTGATGTCTCCACAGATCCTTTTTATCATCAACCTTAGTTTGCGCCCAATAAACGGCTGGTACACCCATAACAGGCCAACCTGCGTTCACATCTTCTTTATCAATAGCAGCTGTTCTCAATTTAATTATATTATCATAAGTTACAGCTAATTTACCCGGACCAAAGTAAGTTCCAGCATCTAATATAATTGATCTTGCGCCTAACTGTTGAAGTGTTGCACTGAGTGATAGCAGTTCATCAATATTAGTTGAAACTGCAGCAACGGGTAAATTATTTTGAACTGCAAACGTTCCAACTTGTTCCCAAGTATCCTTAGTTGCAGCATAAAGTAATGGATTTTTCTCTTTGATATCAGCAGCAGCAGCTAGAAGTATATCAGGATTTAAGCAACATAAAATAATAGGTAAATTTGATACGTCTGCTAGTTTTTTTGCAGCAAGCTTAAATTGTTCTTTCTCTCCAGACACATTTCTTAATGCTATACCATTAACTTGTAAGACCTCTCCAATACGATTAATGGTTAAATCCGCTAAATATTTTACTTTTTGTTCCAAATCAGGGTCATCATCTGCAATTTCTATGAAAATTCCCGTTTCATTATAGTATGTTAATTGGTGACGCATTAAAACCTCCTCACCGCCAACTGTTACTGCTCTCTCTCCCGTGCCAATGATAACCGGTTTCTGAGGGGGAGTAATGAGTTTTATGAGTTTATTCCGTTTTTTAGCTTGCTTGGAGTCATTCATGAGGTGAGTACAGTCTTTTACATGGATCTTGCGTTCAAGCAAACCCGTAGCAAATGCCATGCACGTGTCGTAGCCACAATCCTTACAATTGGATTTGTCCAATAACGAATAAATGTCCAATGGTGATGCTCGGCCCATTATTTAATCATCTCTCTCTTTAATTTGACTTTTATTGATTTTATTATGAATAATTATGTTTAGAATTAATTATGAATTGTAATTAAAAATTTGGATTTTTACCATATTAAGGCAAATTAACGAAAGAATAATGATAAGGAGTAAGAATTCTCTTTTCAAAACTGTAATTTTTTATTTTTGAAAATTAGAAGAGAGAAATAGGGAGAAGAACTGCTTTTTAAAAAAGAAGGGGTAATTTTTTGCGAATGGATAAAATTTTGTTTCAATCCTTCTTCCCATTCTCTCAGCGAACCATTGAAAAATACTATTTCTTATTTGAAACTGGTGTTTATAAAGACAACTCATTTTTAATTAACACGTGATATCGCCCAAAATCTCATTGATGAAGTATACATTTTCATCCCCAACCTCTGTGAGAAGTTGATGAGATAATGATCTTTTAAAACTCCAAATTTCAATCATTTTCTTCAAATCTCGTAGTTTTCTGACAATTTCAATAAAATCTGAATCCCCTGAAACCAAAATTGCTTTATCATATGAGTCTTCATCAGCGAGCTCTATAATATCCCTGTAGATGAAAATATCAAGCCCTTTTTGCATTTTTTTACCTTCTGCAATTATTTTTATCGGTCTCGCTTGAATTACATATCCCTGAGATGTCAAATATTTAAGGAAACGTTTCTTCTTGGGATAAAGTTCCTCGGGAATGCCCATGTACATGAAAGCCCCTACTAGATGATCATCCCTTGTCAAAATCTCTTTAAATTTTTTATAATCTATTCGAATTTGAAGATTTAACAAGTTATAAAATAAATTTGCGTGGTCAATGAAAATTATAGCCCTTTGTCTCAACCTATTAGAACCCCGAAGTATATTATTTTAGACACATTTTATTCTATAGATTGATATTTAAACATGGTGGATTTTTCAAAAATTGGAGCTTTTTACACTTAAAAAAAGATTTTTTTAAAAATACCTCCTCGTTTAATAGATCTAACCTAAACTTAGCTTTTACATTCAGAAATGTGTTTACAGACTTTTTTTCGGAATACAAATTGAGGGCATGTACATGTAAATGAACCGTCTCCCTTCTGAGTTACAGTATAAACCTTACTTTTATCACTTGAACTGGCGATCTCCCATTGTTTTACGCCGCTTTCTTTGTCCTCCTTCTGAGGTTTAGCTGGATTTACTTGTTCTGATTTTAAATCCTTAAAAAATTCCTCGAGATCTGAAATTCCATGGTCTTTTGGGAGGATCTTTATTGGAAACTTCTCGTATTGGGAAGGGTTGTAATCAATTTGAGCAGCACCGTTTTTAAAAAACTTTTTTAATTTACAGGCGAACGGGAGTTTTTTATTTTTTTTTACATAATCAACTAAACTCTTGCCCAGAATTTCCTTAACTTCATTTTTATCGGCGATATGAGAACCTTTATCTGTAATAACATTATACTTAATAGTTGGAAAATTTGTCTCTTCCATAATTTCCTTGTGGATAATTATATCATCTTTTTCTACTTCATAGTTCTTAATACCGCCTAACTTCATCAAGAAACCAAAACTAGATGCGTGAATGTGATGAAACCAATCGCCTCCTAAGTCATCATCTAATTTATTTAGATCAATTTTCATTTTAATCATTTTGTCATATTTTTGTCTTAAACGTTAGTAATCGATGGATATTTTTAAATCTATATTATTATCCCATTTTTTTATAAAAATGTTGAATTTCTCAAAAAATTGGAGCTTTTATATCCAAATTTAATATCATTTACAGCCATGAAAAAATCGGATTATATTTTGATTGCAGTCACAATTTTAGTATTCACTTTTGTATTAGCACCAATCATTATCTTTAACGATTCCTTGTATATAATAAAAGGGGGCTCAATGGAGCCGAATCTTTATCATGGAGATCTAGTTATTGTAATAGATAAAGAACCAGCAGACATTCAAGCGGGATATCAAGATGGTGACATTGTCGTAATTAAGGGACCTGAGTATTATACAGATCAAGGCGCTGAACCAGATTTCTGTAGTACCCCTAATAATACTAGAATCATCCATCGAGTAATTGACAAGAAACTAATTAATGGTACGTGGTATTTTCTAACTAAAGGGGATAATAATGCGATGATTGATGGTTCTATTCGTACAATCGTTAAATCAGAGGATTATTCCATATTTGAATATAACGAATCAAACGGAGTTTACATTACTGAAGATGCTATTCTAGGGGTAGTTATATCCGATTTTAAAATTCCCTTCATTGGATATTTGCAAGAATATGGATTATTAATTTCTATAATTCTTATAATTTCAATGCTTATATATCAATTATTCTCTAAGAAATGGCAGTTTCAGCTATTTAAAAGCAAGAGAGGTGAAAAAAAGTTGATAAAATCCAAATCTTACTTGATTTTATCCAGTATTTGCTTGATAATATTGTTTTTACAGATTGTATTGATGATGAATCCATGTTTTCTTAACATGCCTAACAATTCCATGAATCCAACCCTGAACCAAAATGATTTAACAATCTCAACAACTAAAGATCCTGCTGATATTTTGATTGGCGATATCGTAATTATTAAAAGTCCCCATTATTTTTATGATAGGGGTTTTCCTCCAATACTTTGGAGTAATTTCCCAAATTCTTCTTATATCATTCACAGGGTTGTAGATAAAATGAACATGAATGGAAGCTGGCATTTCAAGACTAAAGGAGATAATAGTGGGTACGAATTTGATGGAATGTATAGAACATTAATATCAAGCCCGGGTTATTTATTATTTGAATACAATAAAACTAATATCATATATATTCCTGAAGAAGCTATTTTAGGTGTAGTGGAATTTAAAGTCCCGTTTATTGGATTTTGGAAGGATAATTATTTATTCAACTTATTTATCATTATCACCCTTCAAATGCTAATCATAATTTTTAAAAAAACAAACATGAAAATTAAGCTCATAATACGAGATATCAATAAATAAACAAGATTTTTTCTATGAATTCAGATTTAATTTTTTCAATAATGATTCTTCTTAAAGTAAATCGAAACGTATTTATGGACCCAAACATTGATAAATTTAGAAACAAAAAATGAAAACAGAAACAAAAAAAGACGAAAATAACGATTTTTCGTGCCAATCCACTATTAATCCTAGCGAGTGGAAGGGAAGAACAATAGAAATTGATGACGCTGGGACAGGTGATCTCGTAGGAAATGCCTTTATTGGCTTTCGAGATACGAGCACGGGAAGAATTATTTATCAATCAGTTCCTGTTGGCCTCTATGACGAGGTGAACAAGAAAAAGGAAGAGGATCAACCAAAGAAACACATTCTAAAGGTAGTTATAAAAGCTCTTAGAATACTTAATCACCAAGAAGGTGATAGAGTACTTATTTGTCGTGGTAATTGCTTTGATCTTGTAAGAGAATATTTTGACGAGAACAAGATTTACTACGAGCCAGCAGTGGTAGAAGGAGTACTTCAAGACGCTGTGGAAGATAGATTTATTCAACACCTTAGAAAGTTAGGAGTAAGTTCGAAAAAACTAACAACCGAAGCAGGTTTCCAGAGATACTTTGTCTTGTTTAACTGGGTGTGCCAAGATTTTCCAAATCGAGAGCGCTACGTTAAAACGGGCTTCCCATCATGGAAAAAGAAGTGGCGCATCATTGCGTTAGAGCGATACCAAAAATCTAATAAAGGAAGAACTCAAAGAAGAGATTTAATCGAGCGAAGGGCGAATGAAATCTATAACGTCATGCTTGAGAATCCTATTTCTGCAAGAAAGATTGAATCTAAAAGTAGATAAGACAAAACTTTATAATTGTTAGAAAAACCTTAAACTTATTTTCTTTAAATTTGCTTAATCCTATTTCTTATTACTATAATCAAAATTATTTCTTTTTAAAAAAAAAGCATCTTGATGCTTATTATTGGATTTTTCTTTCTTTAAGTAAAACAAATTTTGTAATAAGAAAAGAACTTAAAGTTGCGATGTATATAATGCTCCAAAGAATATTGTAAATTTCAATATTGAGATGCCAGATTGGGGCTTTCAAATCATTAAAAGTGTGTACTTCGTTAGTCATGACAAAAGACGTCCCTAAGCACCAGAGTTGATTGAATCTTTCGATACTATCGATTGTATAGACCATGACAGGGATGTTATTTGAATAAAATGATCTATACAGATCATTAGAGTATTCATCTCCCGTTTTGATAATGGAATAATTGTATGCAGACATTTTGAATTCTTCTAAAGAAGGATTAGATCTCATGTCCATGCCTAATAAGATATCAGTGGTATTTTTTTGGTTGATCAAATCAATCCATTCAACATCGCTAGTGAATATCATGACTCTTGTTAAATTAATTCCCGATTCGAGCGTTTCGTTTAAAATAGTTTCAAAATAAAGATCACTATAAAGATGGCTGGATGATGGTAATTTAGTATCAAAATCTATGAAAAAGTTATTATCTCGTGTAAAATTTAAAACTTCTTCAAAAGTGGGAATTTGCATGCCCCTGTAATTGTCTCCCTCTTCTTTTGAAATAAGACCAATAGCTAAAGTTCCGTATGGATCTTTGTCAACAAACCAACCTCCTGCATCTAATTGTCTGAGTTCAGAAAGCGTGAATGTTTCAGCGAGATCGTTCTTACGATATGGAAAAATTTCCTCTACATTAGTAGTTCGAGTGAGAGTATCATCATGCAACAAAAATAATTCTCCGTCAATGGAAATTCTTATGTCGACTTCCCAACCTACAGCCCCGTGTTCTACCGCTAATTCCCCTGCTACGATAGTGTTTTCGGGAGCTAAATGTGATGCGCCTCTATGCGCTATAAGGTGGGGTTTGGGAGGTAGATCACCGAAAATCACATTTGAGGGGATTAACAATAGCGGGGACGCGAAAACGAAAAGATATCCAGTAATTAACAGTCCTAAAATAACTTTTGATTTTATTTCTGCATTTAATATCCTATTTGATAAATGATTTTTCCACCGTGGGATTGATTTTAGCAAAGGATATAACCCCACGATGAGTAAGAGTGAAAGTGGTATTGTAAAAAATATACTATAAAATTCAATAACTTGAGGAATTAATCGGGAGTATTGTTCCAAATAGTATAATAATAATGCGAAAAGAATTGAATAGATGAGCATTAGAACTATTGGTATGATCTTGTTTAGGATACAAGGTTTAATCTCGTTATTTTTTTTAATGTTCCTAAGATGCCCGTGAAGAATGGCAGCTCCATAAATTAACGGAAGTAATAATATCACAATAATTATGAATACGAGGTTTATATCAAAACCAACATAATCAGAAACAATTAAATTGATGTCTCCCCAATATACGTGAAAAATTAGCATTATTAATGTTAAAACAGTCATGTTTATGATTAAAGCTGAATCAAGAATTAACCATTTTTTACCTCTTCTTCTTAGAAACGAGTTGATATCCATTTTTATCATTTAATATAATTTATTAATAAGTTAGGAATTTAGTCGTAATCCTTTATGAAGAAAATCTCGTTGCCCACTCTTTTAAGGTACCCTAAATAGCAAGCTTGACCAAAATGAGCATAAAATTTCTTTTCAATTATATCCTCTTCTTCAGCAAATTTCTTAAAATCCGAAAGAGACATTTTCCCATCTATGCTATAAGTTTTAGCGATTCTTATTAGCGTTTTTACATTATTATTTAGATAAATTTTTCTTTCTGACATTTTTTATTATTTTTTTATTTATTTATTAAATTATTTATTAATAAGCATTATTCTGAAAGAATAAGTGTTTTTTCAATAATAAAAGAAAAAAAAAAAATATGTAGCCATGCTCCTCAGCGAGGAGTAATTAAGGCATTCCGCCGCCTGGTGGGAACCAATTGGCGTGTGAGGCTGAAATTAAGGAGATTCCAAAAGAAATCACACTTAGGGCTGAAATTAAGACAACCCAAATTCTATTTTTATCCATTTCTAAGTTACCTGTTATATTATTTATTTGTTGCTACTGATTAGTTTATCACCGTATATTTAAACTCACCGTAAACTTCGATTTTTAAAAAAATAACTATATAAACTCCTACGATATGATTTGTTTATGCTTCAGAAGTTAAGAAAAAGAAAATAGGATATAAAAATTATGCATGCATAATCCTATTAATATTATACTTTATGTGTGCGCCCACATCTGTTCGCATGTTATTTTTACTCTTCTAATTTTAATTTCGGATATTGTGGTGCGAAATTTTCCCCAAATAGTTTATGATTCATGTAAATTTTATCAAAATCATTCCATTTCAAGTTGATAAATGGGTTATACTTATCTAAATCAATTCCTTTGAAAATCTCATTTAACCATTTCTTTGACTTAAATAACTCGCTGAAAAAAATAAAATGTTCAATATTTAAAAATTCAAATACGTCGAATATAACGTCGATATAGGGGCTAATTTCCATTTCAGGTAATCTTAATTTAATATACAACCCATTATTGAATTTTTTCAATTCTTCAGAAGAATTAACAAAAAATTCACCCTCTATTTCACTAATGGTTACAACGTTAAAGAACTGGAATAATTTCATGATAGTTTTCACTTGTTCTTCATTAAGGTCTGGGATGATGAAGTATAGGCATTCTCTGAGCTTTAAATTCTTAAATTTCAGTGATGGATGGATTAATTTATCTTTTAAAAGTCTTACAACAACTGGTTCTAGTTGTGCTCCCTTTTTAGTACCCCAGAAACTCTTAATATTAGATTTCCTCCTGATAATTTTTAGTAAATCTTTAAATTTGGGATTTACAGGTGATATATATGAATCAATCTGAGTTTTCTCAAAATTCAAAGTTCTGAAGTTTGGATTATAAGGATTATATGATGTGTCAAATAGAACTCTCTGAACGTATTGTATGAATAGATTATAATCAATTCCCCATCCATTTTGTGTGATGTTTTTAGAGAAATCGAATATTTCATGAGTTTTTAGAATAGAAAATAAGCAATATTCATTAATGATTTTCTTAGATTTTAATAACCAATTATAATATTTTCTATTTGGAGTCGCCCTCGGAAATATGTACTTAACCAAGAAGCTATATGTATCAAACCGAGTCGAATTAAACCTCATGGACACGAAAGAATTAATAAGAAGTAATTCTGGTACTATTTCATTGAAATCTGTTGGTTGAAAATACAAATAATATTTCTGTAACCCAAATTCTTGAAGGATTGGTTTGAATCGAATGGAATTTACAAATTGAAAGAAGGGTTTTTCTCTTAAATCTTGATAATCTTTTGAATTTAATAAGTAATATTTTAATCTTTTATTAAAATCTAATAATCTCTCCAATTGATTTAGGTCAAAACGTTGAGGTTCTATCATTCTTCTTTGGTTCAAGTCATCTATAAAGGAAATCAAGTTGGTATTATTGAGCCAAAAAACACTGGAATCCATGGGTGCCTGAATATTAAAGGGAGTTAATTTTTTTCCAAATCGATCTCTAATCGATTTCTTGAATTCTGAATAGAGATGGGATGTATAAAAAAAAGTCCCGTCAATAAAATCATAAAAACTCTTGCGGGAAAATGCAGTATAAAATCCCTGGTGAATGTAACGGGCAAAAATTATTAAATCCTCTTTTAAATGATTATGAACGATAGAATAGAATTCATATTTTTCCTTCATATCCATTCCTTGAATTCCAAATCGGCAAAAAATCAACTTTTGGTCATCCATGACTTCATTAAATTCATAATAAACATAATAAGGCACAGTATGTGATAATTCTTCTATAAAACTCAGAACCCGGGGTGTGTTATTTGCTACTAAAATGAATGAAATTGTTGAATATAATGCAGAAATCATTGAATCAAGCATTTTTGGAGATATAATAGGGGGATTTGAAGTTGAAAAATCTTCAAGCCTATTCTCAACTTCTACACTTGTTATGGTTCTCAATTGGGAATCCCTATATATCAAATCTAGTTTTTCTTCTTTAGCATGATAGATCATTGTGGAAGTTTCGGGATTTTCAAGTATATATTTTATTGAATTAAAATTAAAAATTTTTAGTTCTCCACATATTGATAAATATTCATGAATATTCATTAAAGCTTGATATTCTTCATTAAAGAGTTTTCTATTGCGGAAATATAGGGGAATAAGTTCAATGCCCAGTAAATCCCGAACTCGTTGATTATTAAGATTAAGATTTTCATGAAGTACCATTGAGATTCCATTCTTTTTAACGAAATCATTAAAAGAAACAGGATCGTTTATTGATGGATTTCTCTTTAAGATTTCCATAGCTAATTTTAAAGATTCTATAATCTGTCCCATGTATTCCTTAAGTGTAAAGAAACTAAATCTTTGATTATTTTGGAGTAAATTTAAAAACTTTTTTTTAGAATTTTCTGATTCAGAAAACCGATCAAGCACGTTTCTTAACTGACTTATGATTTGTTTCTGGTAGGAGATCTCTTTTAGTACATCTGATTTTAAATCTCTCAATGTAGATTCACGTCTTTCAAATCCAAATCCACTAAAAGATAAAATTCTTGCTCTGTCTAAAATTATAAAATCAAGTAAAGAAAGCTTCTTCAGAACTACTTTTTTCTGGTATCTTGTCTTGAAAAGAAGCTCGAAGTCTTTACGATATCGTTTTCGCTGAGCGTGTAATAACTTACCCATTTCAGTAAGATTCCTGTAAAAATTAAGGTTTAAATAGTAGTGTGCTGTCTCTGGAGTGTAAAGTTTAATTTCCTGGAAGAAACCTGTATCTTCGAAAAACTCAATAGATTGCATTAAATCCTTTAAATAAGAATTCGGTATGATTATATACCCAAAGAATTCCCTAACTATACCAAATGCAGAAAGTTGTGGCCATAAGAAAAATGGTAAGTTCTCCATAAACATTTTAATATTTCTCCATCTACAATATGGATGAAACCGAATGTAGATGATATAGATTCCCATATTAATTGTAAACCAATCCAAATGGTAATCAGGTGCACAAAAGGAATGTCGATTTAGCCATCTCACGTTAGATGTAAATTTACGAAGACTCAAGTCCGTTTTAATGAATCCACTTTCTTTAAATTTTTTAAAGTAATCTTGATATGTAAGTAAAGCTCGATAATTTTTGACTGAAAAGAATATTTCTTTAAGAATTTTTATAGTTTCAAGAATATCATCGTCTTGAAGATATCGTCTAGTTCGAATCATGAATTCAATTACAAGTCTATCAAAAATAATACTATTGAGTAAATCTGAATCGAGAGAGTTGATTAATTGGAAAAGAAATGGAATAATATTTTCTTTTGAATCAGGATCCTCTAATTTAAAGAATTTTATCAACTTATCGTCATTTTTTGCTAAATTAGACCCGTAATCCTCATAGCTTCTAATAAATTTCTTCCATTCTGTAATGTTATTCAAAGTTTCGAGTTCAAATTCTATTATCATATAAACTACGAATTGAACCATTTTACTTTTTCGATTTCTAGGAATGATGAATAACTTGTAGCATTCTCTGAGCATTATTTGAGGAATAAATTTCATACACGTTAATGAAATTTGAATAGTTGATCGATCATCCTCGAAGCGTTTTACACCAAATTCAAATGGAACATTTAAATTTAAATCTCTTTTTTCCTTTTCTAAAAAATTAATTTTAATTTCAGTTTCATGTGGTTTGCTTCCCAGAGCTTCTTCAATATTTAACATGAGTGAATTAAAGATATCTTGCACTTTTTCAAGATTCTTCCCTTTTGAGAAAGAATTTAATAAATTTAGATCAATACCTAATCCCATTATCCTTAATCCGTTTTGAGTACATTATTTATCTCAGTTTATCCTATAAAATTAGACCTATTAACATATAAATTTTACTTATAGCTCAAAATTAAGAAGATAAGAAGTAAGAAGGAAAATAATATCCATAAGATTTTATTCAAAATAAGATATAGAGGGCGAAAATCCAAATTTTTTTACAGATTTTTTTTCCATTCTAAGAATGAATTAAATGAGAACTATAAAAACTCCTATGAAATTTTTACCTTCTTCAACTAGTTTTTATAAAAAAGTAAGATTAGAACCATTTTTCACAAAAAATATAACATTTTAATTATTTAATTAAATAATGGAAAATCAAAATCGCTTGAATCAGCGTCTCTTTAATCCAAAACATATTGCGTTCATTGGAGCTTCGGAGAAAAGTGCTCTAGGGTCGATGTTATATCTAACAGCATTTAAGAAGTCTCAATGGGCATCCACATTTTATCCTGTAAACCCAAAATATGAAAAAATAATGGATTGGAAATGTTATTCCTCAGTATTAGACATTCCTTTCCCGGTTGATACGGCTTACATATCTGTTAAAACCAAGATTATCCCAAGTGTGCTAATTGAGTGTGTAGAGAAAAAAATATCATGGGTAATTATTTTTTCATCTGGGTTCTCTGAAACTGGAGATAAAGAGGGAATTAAATTAGAGAATCAGATAAAAGAGATTATTAAGGACTCTAATACACGTGTTATAGGCCCAAATTGTTTAGGTCCATTCAATGGAGAAAATGGAATGGCATTCTCTTTTACCCCTAATAAAGGGATTTCTGGAGGAATATCCTTCATGTCTCAATCTGGAGGGCATCTTACTCAACTATTGGATGTTGGAGCTAAACGTGATTTTAGATATCGATATGGCGTATCTTTTGGAAATCAAGTTCATTTAAACGCTATTGATTTTTTACGATTTTATCACAATGATATTAAAACAAAGCTCATTGCGGCTTATCTTGAGTCATTTGGCTCTGGTTATGGGAATGATTTTTATTTAGAATTGAAAGCGACCACTAAAAATAAACCAGTAATAATTTGGAAAGGTGGTTATACTAACGATGGATCACGCGCAGCATTTTCTCACACGGGTGCAATGGCAAGCGAAATTAAATTATGGAACGTGCTTGCAAAACAAGCAGGAGCGGTCATTGTACGTAATAATATAGAGTTTTGGAATGTTATTAAAACGTTTGAATTGTTAGTACCACAATTTTTACCCAAAGGAAGAAAAGTGGGGATAATCACCCCTGGAGGGGGATCCTCCGTAAATGCAACAGATTTACTTGCGGTAAATGGATTGAAAGTACCGGAACTAACATTAGAATCGCAAAAAAAGATATCTGAAATTTTACCAAAAGAGAATGTTAACGTAAAGAATCCAGTTGATCTAGGTGCCGTTGGGTTTGTCCTAGATATCTTCATTAGATGTATTGAAGTAGTTGCTAAAGATCCTATTGTTGATATATTATTAATTCCATTATGGCCTCATTTTTTGTACAGTCACGTTTTTACCAAAATGATCAAGACGTTAAAAAAAAGTGGTAAACCTTTTGCGTTCAGTTTACCTAGTATTTCAGATTCTTTAGATGTCGCAAAGAAGTTTTCTAATGTTCAAAAAATACTACACAAACAAAGAGTTTTATATTTTTTCAATCTGAGCGAAGCAGCCAGGAGTTTATCATTATTATGTGATTATTCTGAATATTTGCAATCACATTAGTAATCATGTAATCTTTTTTACCACGTTTTTCAAATATTTCCTCATGAAATACCTTTCAAGCATGCAGTAGTCTATTATTTGATTGTTACTTAATAATTTATCTTTATTATTTGATAAGGAAAGATGTATTTCCATGACTTTGTGAAGTATATCATATAGTTCCTCATCAAGTGGTTGTAAATTGACATGTTTAAAATTCTGATTAAATTGTTCAGAAATTAGCATGATTTGAGTTAAATCATCTCCTTCAAGAGGTGAATCATTTGGAGCCTTAATAGAAGAGTTTTGGTTAAGGAGATAGTCTCCTTCTAATGAACCCCCAATTATTTTCACTTTTCCAGAACTCATATTGAGAGACCTCTTAACATTATTTTTTGAATAAATTTGTCAAATTTGCCCCAAAATCAACGCATAATTCTTTTTTTGTCGGCATTTAGAGCTACGTTAAAATGCTTTTTCAAGGCACTGAGATATTAACGCTAATAATTCAATTTTACATATACTATTATTAACTTTATATTAAACTTCGTTTGAGATACATATTAATGGATTAATAATCCCCAAAATAGTCAAAAACTAACAAGGAAAGAGAAAAGAGATCACATTTAAAATGAATTAAAGAGATCAATAAATTAAATTAATAATTATCAAATGAATAAAAAATGTCTTTTATAACAGGTCTTAAGGTCCTTTTTAGAAAATCATTCTACACGTTCATCATTACTTCTTTCACATTGGTTTGGTTGCTTATTTTGATATTTAATTTCGCTCCCGTGCCCTTTTTATTTGTAATAATTGTTATTTTGGGTGGTGGATTACTATTTTTTGAAATTTTTTTCATTGTAATATCACTATTCCAACCAATCGAAAAAGTAAAATGGTTCATTTCAGCTATCATTTTTGTTATGTCCATGGTAATCGCAGCTTTTTTATGGGGAACAATCTTCTTCCCCACCTCTGATATCTTTTTCATTATAATGTTGAATGCAAATTTATTTTTCACAGCATTTTTTGGTTTTAAACTATGCATGGATTCAGCTACTAAAGTTGATAATTATGTGTATAAAGGTAAAAAATCAAGAATAGCATTAAGAATAGTTGCCTTCATATCATTTGGGATATTGAATTGGTGGTTGTTAAATTTTACTGTGAATTTTTTTAACAGATTTTTAACTCCATTACAGCAAGCTGCCGGGTCAATATTGAGGATAATACTATGGATTGATTTGATTTTAATGGGAATTGTTATAATTCGTCTTTTGGTAACGAAAAAATTTGCCGCCTATATCACTCTCTTTTTTCTTCTAACAACTTTTTACATGTTATACCTAATTTTCGATTTTATCTATGGTCGTTTTTTCAGTAATGAATCATCTGACATATTCTACATGGTACTGTCATTCTTCATGGATGTAGTCTTATTACTTTATATTTTAGGAACAGTTTTTGATAAAATTGAATTCATTAAGAAAAAATTAAGACACTTAAGGGTAGACACAATTGCATTGTTTTTAATTACCATGAAATTATATGTACAAATTTCCAAATTAATTTCTAGAGCAACATCAGAAGAATACGTTCTATTACAACAATTGGGGATTTTTATCATCTTTTTATTTTTCACTTTCGTATTTGGGATCCATTCTATTTTCACCCATAAATATAATAAAATCGAAGAATAAACTCCAAAAAAAGTATTTTTTTTATTTTTATTTTACAAATTTTTATATTAAATAAAAAAAAAAAGAAAAGTGCCTACTTCAGTACATTTCTGTTTTTGTAAATAGCAGGGCAAAAGCACCATATAAGACGCCATTAGTTATCCCACCAATTGATGAAAGCACTATGGTTATTATATTAGCAGGTAACATATAAGCAATTAAAGTTGCAGGGCTTAAATATACTAACGCGCTAATTGCTATTGCACTAACCACTGTAGTGAGTAAAAAACCTCCAAAACTCGCACCCTTTTTTTCCCCTACCCTACCAGCTACAATAGCGGCTATAAATAGCGAAACTATGTACCCGATGAGTTCAATTAGTACATCTGGGCTTAATGGACCAGTTACTTCAAAAAATATACTACTAAAAACAATTCCCGGGAAATTGATAATAGGTCCAAACAAGATTAGAACTATTATAAAGGGATCAGCGGTTATTACAGTGAAAACATCGTTCAAATCACCACTTATTGTCTCAGAAATAATCACAAAAAGGAAATTTAGCCCAATGTAGGTGAGTAAACTAAAGCCGAAAGATTTTCCGAATCCCAATTTATTTTCACTAACTCATTATATTATATAGCTAATTAATCATACAGAACCTATATAAATTTATATTAGACCAATTTTTTCTGATTCAAAATTGAAGATAGAAAAAAGAAAAAAAAAATTATTTTCCAATAAAATCGAGATTTAAATAAAATACACCTCTACTAATATTGTTTAGCTCATGAAAGAGATTCATAAAAAACTAGGATTGGGAAAATTAAAACACGAGTTTCTGAATGAAATACTAAGGACCCATGTTTCTGATCTTGAAATTAAGGATGAGAGAGTTGTCGTAGGTTCTAAAGTAGGAGAAGACGCAGCAGTGATTGATATGGGTCATAGTTATCTGGTTGCTAAAACTGACCCCATAACTTTCGCTACTGACGAAATTGGTTTCTATGCCGTTCATGTCAACGTTAATGATGTAGTTTGTACTGGAGCAACCCCAAAGTGGTTTCAATCTACAATTCTGTTACCTGAAAAACATACTTCAACAGATTTAGTAGAATCTATATTCAAGGACATACACGATACATGTCAATCCTTAAATATTACAGTTGTAGGAGGGCATACTGAAGTAACTTCAGGTCTTGCTCGTCCCATTATTGTAGGATCATTATTAGGAGAAGTAAAAAAAGAAAAATTGGTTAAATCTTCTGGAATAATTCAAGGTGATACTTTGATTCTAACAAAGGGGATATTTATAGAAGGAACCTCAATAATTGGAAGAGAAAAAGAGGCTCTTTTAAGACAAAAAGGATTTAACGATGTTTTTATTGAAAAATGTAAGAATTATCTTCACAATCCAGGAATAAGTGTCATGAAAGAAGCTCTTTTAGCAAATAGTAAATTTGACATTCACGCAATGCATGATCCAACAGAAGGGGGCTTAGCAACTGGCATTGCTGAGTTAGCAATTGCTTCAAATTTAGGAGTCTTACTTGATGAACAAATGATCAAGATATTACCAGAACCCAAAACATTAAGTAAAATCTTTAACTTGAATCCGTTCGGTACAATATCTTCTGGATCACTACTAATTGCCATAGAAGAAACAAATTCAGGTAAATTAGTAGAACTATTGAGAGATAAAGGTATTGATGCACAAATTATTGGTCAGTTTGTAGAAAAGGAAAAAGGTTTGAGAATTAAAAAACTAGATGATAGAGTAGAGCCAATGTTCTATTCTGAAATCGATGAAATTTTAAAAATTTTTTAATTTCTTTAATTTCTCCTATTAGTTAATAAGCTAATATTTTTATTTCTGAAATCTCATTAAATATTATTAAGGGTTAATACATTCAAAATACATTTATAAATAATAATTAATTATTCCATGATCTAAATTGTCGAGCAATTTATATGAAATACTTGAAACACTGGGAGATAGAATGAAGGGTGAAGGAGTTTCCCTGAAATTAAATTCAAACTCATTTTTTAACATTTTAAAAAGTGACTCTCATGAATTAGAAGTGTTTCAAAACGAAATACAATTTAAATGGGAGGAGTTTAAACTTCAAAATAAAACCAGAGTTATAAAAAAATCATATCCCACTTTTTTTTATTTACACTTCACTGATTTTTTTCAAAATTTTCTAGAAAAATTCTGTGGTTTTGATAGTAAGTCTTTAGAACTGATAATTAAAGAAAAAGTTTCAGAAGAGAATCTATTCTTAGAATTTAACTATAAAATGTCAAGTGAGGAATCAAGAAGTTTCAAGCAATTTGGTAAGAATTATGGAAATATAATAAATGGAATTACGACTCCGATGGGGTACCTTTACATTGTAGTTTCTATCCTTGGTGTAATCTTGAGGAAACTGATGGGAGAACCTTTTTATGTGGTTTTAGATGGAGCTGTTATGCGAGAAGAAGAAGACAATACTTACATGAATTTTTTGATTGTTATCAAGGATAGTAAAGATGATCTTTTTGAATATTATTATAACATGTTTTTGTATTACTTTCTGAAACCTTTCAAGGGGATTCCTGAAGATTATTACGGGAAATTATTAGAAGGTAGAGAAAAATTATACAACTTAGCAATTAAAAAGTATCCTTTTGCCAAAGAGAAATTAGTAGATTTACTTTATTATTTTTATAAGAAATGCAATTTGTTGCATGATTTCTCCCCGTTATTAGATTTCATCAATTTTGTTTGTGCTCGTGTAGAAGATTCTGTTTACTCTAAAGTAGATGTAATTAAAGAACAATTTCTAGTAAATTTTGATTATTCAGAAGGAAAGAAAGATTCTATTATAAAAATTTTTAACTATATCGATTTTAAATCAACTTTATATTCCACTTTTCAATCTAATAATCTCCCAAGTTCTAAAGCTCAATTTAATTTATTCTTACTCTACTTGAAAGTTTATTTTGGTAGTGGTAACATTGAAGCATTTGGAGAAGAAGGAGGAGGATTACTATTTTTACCCGAAAAGTTCAAAGTAGCACTCAATCATTATAATGATCACCATGAGAATAAGTTGGATGAAAAGGCTTTTGTAAGAGTCCAGAATTTCATTGAAAATGCTTCAATTCTTTCAAGTATTAATAATGTAGACATTCTTTTTGAGAAAATATTTAATGGCCATTTAACAAGCATTAACTATACGTTTTTTAAGACTTTTTTACATAGCCTAAATTCTAAATTAGCCAAGGTGATTGAAAGCGAGAATAAAATCATAAGTGAGAAGTTTAATGATGAACCTTTCACGTTTAAAGATATTGTCGATCATGTATGCCGAATACTATATACTTTAATAGATCAAATTTTTATTCGTAAAAAACCTAATCAAGCTTCAAAAAATTTCATTGACCCAAGAAGTCGTTATATTGGAAAAAATATTGCGTTACGAGTATTAGAATTATTTATTTTCCAAGATCTAAACGTTTCTGACGATGTTTGGCCGGACTATGTTATCAGCATGAATAAAGATGAACTAAAAGGAGACTTGAAATCGTTTGGAGTAGATATTCCAGAGAAATATTTCTATAACGTAGAAGATATTCTTAGATTTGTTGTTACCTATAATTTTCAAACATATTCTGATAAAATTCTTCTAGAAGAATTTTTTGTGAATGAAGTTATTGCTCCTCTAAACGAATTTATTTTAATGATTCGAAAATCAATCAAAGATTTGAAAAATAAGGAGGAAATTTTAAAATCTCTAAATGACTTCTTTCTAATAGATATTTCACCTGAAGATAAAACAGTTATAGAGGAATTAAAATTTGCAAATTTACAATTACTTCCAATCTGGCTTGAAGATTGAATATTATAATAAATTAAATATTTTAATAAAACCCTCGAAATTTTTATTTACATCAATTACCGGAATTTCAAGATAGTTATCTATTGGTTTTTTCTGAGTTGTAATGCGCCCTGAGATCATCCTTACATTTTCTGATAATTGAGTTTGAATGTTATCAGTATTTTGTACACATAGAATAGAAGGATAAGATAATCCCCTAAATCCTTCAATAAATAGAAGATCTAATTTAAAAGGACCTTCTACAATCCAATTTATAAATAATGAAATATCCATCTCTTTTGTAAAAAAAAGGGCGACTTCGTGGAATTTATTTGTGATAATGGATAAATTAGCACCAGCTTTAATATATCGGGATGAATCTTTCCCTTCAGAGTCTACTGGATGCTCGTGTACATTTTTAATAACTCCAATATCAAAAAGAAACCTAGTTTTTAATTTTTCTATTACATTTTCGATAAAATATGTTTTTCCACTCCCAGAATATCCAAAAAGGCTAATTACTTTAAAATTCTTCACCCTTATTAATAATAATAATAATAAAATCTTGAAACCAAGAGGCTTTAATTAATGCTAAAATAAATATATACATCAAATTTAATTATTTAGATATAGAATATATTGATATAAAATATAAAGGTAATTCGCATATCATGCCAAAAGAAATCATCGTGTTCGATGCCAATTTTTTCATCTGTATGTTATCGATTCGTGCTAAAGATGTGTTAAGGAACTTAGAAATAGCAGGAAAAGACTTAGATTTGGATTATTACATCTCTGAAGTGGTCTTCGGGGAAATAAAAGGACCTCATACTTACCGAGAAAGATTAGCTCGATTTGTTAATGTTGAAAACGTTACAGACTCAGAAATTACAATCGTTAAAGATAATTTGAGTAAATTTAATGTAAAATTTCCGGCCCAAGACCCTGATCTCTCGTTACTGGTGTTAAGTGAAAGGTTAATAGAAGAAAATCCAGATATAAAAACTCATTTGGTTACGGACGATTTCAAATTGGCGAAAAATGCCTCACTTCTCTTTAGAAATAAATTAAATATCCTTTCACTTTCAAGTTTATTATTGAAAGTTCAAAGAACCATACCTAATAAGCAATTAAGAGCCTATTTTAAAAATATTTGGAAAAAGAGTTTAAACTACACTTTAAGTTACATGATAGAACGTTCTAAAGTTTATCCCGCTGAACAAAAGATTCAATGGTTAATTGAAAGAGCAGTATCGGTTACTGAAGATTCCATTCTCGCAAAAGATGATGCTGTTAAATTTAAGATAGGTAGATCAAAATATATTGAAGAAATTGAAATAGCTGAGAATTATATTGAAAATCAAAATTTATCAGCTAGTAAAGAGGAAATGGTAACAAGTATCATGTATTTCCTTGAAAACTTAAAAATAGCTCGGGAATATGTAAACAAAGCACGTGAAGCGATAATCAAAAATGAAAGTAAAGATGCGGTTTCGTTTTTGAAGAAAGGTAATGGATTTTTGGTCTCTCTTCTTCAATTAGCGGCAGGTAAATTAACGACTGTGAAAGATTATGAAATCGTACAACAATTAATATGCTCTGAAATTTCAAAAATGGAATTTTTACGGGCATTCTTATTAGTTACTCTTGGTCGCATAAACAATGCTATTGATTCTCTTGAGAGAGCTGCTTTATTTTCAACCATTATTCAAAATTATCACACTTGTTTGACTTTGAACTACTTAAAAGCTTTAATCTTACTATTTCATGGTCTCTATAAATCAGCGATTCGTCAATATAATTTTACGGAAGAATTATCAGATATCTACAATGATGATAAATTGAAGTTAAAGTGTGCGATTGGGAAAGCAATAGCTATATACATTGAAGGTGAAGATAGAGAAACTGCTATGGGAATAATGGAAGAAATATCTAATATGGACTTGGAAAAGAATTTCTTAGATGCTATTATTGTATTTAGTGAGCTTGGAGATTATTTCTTAGCATTGGGGCATTCTCAAATCGCTGCCAACCTGTATAATGAAGCCCTTGAGATAAGTATTGATTATAAAATGAAAATCAGGAGCGATACCCTAATTGAAAAATTAAAAAGGGCCTACATTGCTACAGTTTTAAATGGTTATTCCGCTGAGGACATCATGGTTGATAAATTAGATGTACTACTCGGTAAGGCTTATTCCGTAAAGGACGTGGAGAAGTATAATGAACAAATTAAAAAGATCGCTAGTTTCAACATATTATTTTACACTCCTTTTCCATATATAACTGGCAAGAAGAAACACATACCCTATCTAAATTTACCGAAGGAATTACAAGATGATTATCTTGAGGTTGTTCACTTCGATAAGGTAAAAAATGAAACTGTTAACCAATATTTATTCATAGTCTCTCATTATGAACTGGGCTTATTAGGTGTCTTATTAAAAACAAATGATACTATCATTGGCATAGCAGAAAATTACACGCTTAAATTAAAACCTACATCAAAGGTTAAGATCTATAAACCGTCAGAAAAATTAAAAGATACATTTTTAATCCGTGCGATGATTGAACCGACCAAAATCGATCAATGTGAGATAATTTATTCCCTTCCTTCGTTCTTTAAAACGTTAAATCTGTGAATTATTCTTAAACTTTTCTCTCTTTGGCTAATTTGATTTAAACCCTTTGGTAAGATTATTGTGTTATTCATCTCACTTTAAAGAAAACGTATTTTCGTCCCGTTAGGACTGTAAATTTTTATTTTTATTTTTTTATGAATAATCTTAAAAACTTTTAGAATTCGGGTACTTAACCCATCTACAATATCAAAACTGTTACTTGAATATCGCATTAATCACCTTACTTCTCAAAAAAATCGATTAGAAAGGCATTCGATTTCAAAGGGAGATTCTATTGGAAAATATTACATGTTTACTTCAAGGGATTTAGATAAATTTAAAAATAAAATGAATCTCAAGCAAATTGATTTTAAGTTTATATTGATGAACAATTCTCATATCTGGTTGTGACACTTCAGCAAAGCAGAGTTAGTGCAAGCTTTGCCACCGAAGGATCCAAGTTTACAATGCAGCACAAACGGAGCGGCGCGAGTTGCGCACAACCTGATGAAGTATGAATAATATGAATCATTCTTTTCTTAAATTTTTATTTCTTTGGCTGATTTGATGGCTGTGGACTGCACAGGATATACAATAGTAATTTTTTTTGGTAGGAGTTTGAATAATCGTTCCTGTTTTTTTTAGTTCAGCGTACATTCTTCCATCAACTAAAGAAACTCTTCTAGTCACCGCTTTGGCTTTACTTCTCGGTACAAATCTCCCGCATTTGGAGCACTGAACTCTTGCATAGTGTCCCTTACTGGAACCACTCTTACCGCTACTCTTTCTCTTCTTTGGCATGTTTTGAATCCGTTTTTAAATTATTAGTATTTAATGCTAAATATTTAAATAAGGCAAAATTTAAAAAATTTATTCTTTCAGCTAAAAAATCTCATATTTTAAAGAAATTAACTTATCTTGCCAGATCCATTCATAAATTTCCTTTAATTAATTTCCTTCAATTATCGTTCTTGCTTAAAGATTTATAGGAATAAGTAAAACGTTGAATAACAGTATAAAGACATAATCCAGTAAATATTAAAATAAATATTTGACTAAATAATGGGCTAGGCGTTCCAAAAATGAGATCTGTCAGGAAATATGCCCAAACTTCAGCTATCAAGAAAAAGAACATGATTATCACGCGTTCTGCTCTTTCCATGATTCCAACACCACTCATTTCAAGACCCTCACTTTCTGCTTTTGCTCGAATATAGGAGATCATGATAACGAGGAATATTAGGATATATCCAACAATATAATTGATCAAATTTCCGTATATCATGCCAAAAATGATTGTAGCATCAGATAGACGATCTAAATTCGAATCCAAGAAAGCTCCTGCTTTTGAATTTTGATTAGTTCTCCTTGCTACTTCCCCATCAAAAACATCGAAAGCACCTGTCCAAAAAAAAATAAACGGACCAATCCACCCCCACCATATTGAAAAGTGTAATCCTCCCATCCCTATATATATCGCTGAAAGAAGAGAACATAAAAATCCAAAAAATGAAAGCATGTTTGGGGAAACATTGTGCTTAATAAAAAAATTTGCTGGACCATCGATGAATCTGCCCAAAAACCTTCTATAACCCTCTTGCTTATTGTGCTGCTCTATTTCATTCAATTTGGAATCTGTTTCTCCTTCATTCAATGTGATAATTTAAACATTCTGTAAGATATAAAATTTTTCATTATAATTTGAGTAATCTTATTTTAATCAGCCTTATTACTGAAGATGCTAGGTATGATTGCTCACCCAAGCTCAAGTTAGTAAGATTTAATCCCATTAACTCCTTTTTATCCATAAAATTACCCGTTTGGTCTCCTATGATAAATACATGATCTTTATTTCGATGATTTTTCGCCATGAATTTAGCGAAATCTTCCCCATCTTCGTTTAAAGTGAAAACTTCAAAACCATTATTAATGAATTCTTCTATGGCTTCAAAAATGCTGATTTCTGTTGTTTTTATTGAACTTAAGGGGTTATTATTAGCTTCATTATTGTTTCCATGTAAGATATAATCGATAAAATACTTAGCTAACAAAAGTTCGTTTTTTGGAAAATTTTTATTCAAATTTTCAGAATTGAATATAAACGTTCCATACTTATCAATAAAAACCCAAATTTGGATATTTTCTTCAAATTCATAATTTCGATATAATGCTGCTAAAATACACCGACAGAGGACGTCTATTCTTCCAGAGGATCCAGGAAGGTCTTTTATGGTAGAGCGTTCAAGATTTACGGTTTCTGAATGAATAATAAAAATTAATGTCATGGAATTAATATCCGATTAAATTATTTTTTATGATAATCTTATTCTTAAGTGATTGTTATATTAAATGAATCAATAATATTAAATTATTAAATTTGAGAAAGTGCTGATCTTTGGATGAAATTGACCTTAAAATTTCAATGTTGTTATTGGCTAATTCAAGAACACCGTACAAACAAATAGCTGATGTATTTCATATTAGTGTCAATTCAATCCATAAACGTGTTAAATCGTTAGTAGAATCAGGGATCATCAAAAATTTTAAAGCAAGGTTAGGTTTCGCGAATTTTCCTAATATATCAAACCTTGTCATGTTTGGCATACCGACTGTAAAAGATAAGAAACTTCTCATGGAAAAATTAGGTGAAAATGAGTTTATTTATAATATTTCACGTGCTAGTGGAAATCTATTTTATATTCATGCTTATATTCGAAACATGAATGAGTTAGATTCATTAGTTACCTTTATACGAAAAACGGGAAAAATTAGTGAACTCACAGTTGGTATTGATCGAATGATGCCCCCAATATTAATAAAAGATAAAAAAAACCTTACTAATTTAGACTATCTTATTGTAAATTCTTTAAAAAATAATTCTAGAAAAACCATTTCTGATGTAGCAGAAGAAGTAGGAGCTTCCACCAAAACAATTAAGAGACGATTAGATAATTTGATTGAGAACTTTTTAATAGAACTCCAAATAAATTGGTATCCAGATTTAATTTTTACCATTATAATCTTGAAGTTAAAATCTGATTCATTAATAGATGATAGAGACTTAATTAACAGCTTAAAGAAAACTCATGGCTCCAAAATTGTTTTTTCATGGTCTTTCAGTAATTTACCGCATTTAAAACTAATTTGTGTTTGGGCGGAATCAATGAAAGAACTTCAAGATATAGAATCTTCACTTCTTTCTGAAAATTATGATTCTGTAGAAGTTACAATACTTATTGAAGGTAAAAATTTCCCCACATGGAGAGAAACTTATCTTAAAGAGAAGATTCAAGAGATAAATCGCTTATAATTAAAAGTTCCTCATTCTTTCAATATGATGGTGATAATTAGGTAATAAAATTTTAAAATTTCTTTATAAACATAATTTAAATTTCCTCGAATGAAGCGAAGAAGTCATAGTTTAGAGAAATGATCATTTTTTTTTGTACGATTTATCACCCAAGTGGGTTAAAATCCTCCCATTTTGCTTATATTTTTATCTCATTTCTGCTATAACTGGTTATCATTAACAATAAAAGCGAATCATGTTATTTCTATATCAAACATTGGACTAAAGATAATTTATATTAATATCAAAATTAAATTAATTAAAGATCATGGAAGTGATAAAAAAATGTCAGAAACTAAAATAAAACCATATGAAAAACCTGAAAACATCATAAATCCCAACAGTGAATTTTCGATAGAAGTACAAAATCTAAGAAAAGTATTCAGAGGGAAAAAGGGATATGATGATGTTATTGCTGTAGATGATGTCACCTTTAAAGTGAAATCTGGAGAATTATTCGGTTTTTTGGGACCGAATGGTGCTGGAAAAACAACAACAATTAACATGTTGATTGGACTTATAAAACCAACAAGCGGAACTGGAATTGTTAACGGATATGACTTACATGATGGTCTCTCTCATATCAAAGAATTAATTGGAGTATGTCCGCAGGAACCATCAGTTTTTAAATTTCTTACTGGGATAGAGAACATCGAACTTTTTGGGAAGCTTCATTCTATGAAAAAAGCTGAAATAAAGGATAAGACCAATAAACTATTAGAAATTCTAAACTTATCAAAAGGAAGTAGAAGAAAAACTAAAGGATATAGTGGTGGAATGCTAAGGCAACTGAACATGATGATTGCATTAATTCATGATCCTAAAATAGCGTTTTTAGATGAACCCACAGTGGGTATGGATCCAAGAGCTCGAAGAGCGACCTGGGAGTTCATTGGATCACTTAAAACTAAAAATAAAACCATATTCCTAACTACACATTATATTGAAGAAGCAGAAGCACTTTGTGATAGAGTTGCTATAATTGATTACGGTAAAATAATCGAAATCGGAATACCGCAAGATTTAATAAAGAAATATGAAGTCGAAAATTTAGAGGGAGTGTTTATGAAAATTACTGGAAGAAGAATCATGGAGGGAGTATAATGAATACCCAAAGAATTCTAGCTCTGTTGAAAATGGAACTTTATAAAATATTTAGGGAACCAACATACTTATTTTTAATGATTTTATTCCCCGCGGTTCTTACAATCACCTTTGGATTCGCTTTTGGCGATCCCGAACTAGGTATGAGTTTTAATCTTATGGCTCCAGGATTATTTGCATATGCGTGCATATTTATAATAATGACTGTTGCACAATCATTTGCCGACTTTAGAGAACAAGGATTACTAAGAAGACTCAATACTACGCCAATGTCGTCTACTGATTTCATGTTCAGTAATATACTTTCTAACATGATAATCTCCATGCTGCAAGTTGTAATTGTTTTCGTTTTAGCATTATTATTTGGCTTTAGATCTAATAGTGACATTGTAGGAATCTTGCTTGCATTTTTGCTAATGGCTTTATTCTCACTAAGTTCTGTAGGATTGGGACTCATAACAGCATCAGTTTCTAAAAGTGCTGGAACAGCCACAGGGATTTCATTTATTTTTATACTACCACAAATGTTCTTTGGAACTTTTTTACCAATAACGACCACTACTAGAGTTATTGCAGTCTTCCTTCCTAGCTATTACGCAACTGATGCATTGACATCTATATTTAGCGGTGCTAATTTGCTGAGTGCTAACATCTTAGTTGATTTCGCTTTTATTGCAACATTTAGCCTGGTTATTGTGATTTTAGGAATTCTAATCTTCAAAAAATACGGAAACAAATAAATTTTTAACAATTTTTTTTATATTATTTTTTAAAAGTAATTCTTAACCTTTTTAGATCAAAAAAGATCAAAAAAATCAGATTATAAGAAATAAAAATAGAAATAAAAAAAGAACAGGAATTTGAAAGAGAAATTCTTTATTTTAAAGTTATCCTTTCTTTTTCTTTGAAATTAGGTAGAATACTCCGGTCATTAATGTTATAGAAAGAACGATACCGATAATTCCTGCTACGTAATCATTCGTAATGAATGATAGGATTGGTATCCAAGGAGAAATTAAATTTTCAAGCCATTCTTCACCATGTATATCGATTAGAACTCTTTCTAATCCATCAGGATTTTCAGAAAGAAACCCAATTGTAAAACCTGTTGCTAATACTAACATTAAAGCCGCAACTATAACCAGAACGGTGATTATCGGCCATTTGTATCTTTTAAAATTGGTCAATTCTCTATTACCCCCATTATTGATTCAGTAGTAATAAATTCTGGTTTTGTTTTATATATATAATACACAATTAAAGCTGAAATTATCCCTTCTCCTAATCCTATTATCACGTGCCAGAAAACCATCGATAATATAGCAATTTCCATTGGAATGGCTCCTCCAATTGCAATTTCAATACCACAAATGAAAGAAGCAAAAACAATTGCGATATAAGATCCTATACCAGTAGCTATTGTAACTTTTATCTCTTTTTTTAGTTTTGTGTTATTTAAAAGCTTAACCAGCAACACCACTATATAGAATCCTATAATCCCTCCGATGATTCCCATATTAAAAGTATTTGCTCCTAATGCCGTAATTCCACCATCTCCAAAGAGGCTTTGAACGACTAGTATTAGGAATAATACTATAACCGAAGCCCAAGGACCTAATATTATGGCTACTAACGTTCCTCCAACTAAATGACCCGAAGTACCTCCGGGAACAGGATAATTTACGAATTGGAATGCAAAAATAACAGCTGCCAATACGCCAATGTATGGAATTAATTTTTCAGAATCTTCTTCCTCAAAAATATTCCCCATTCTAAAATATCCTAATATCATTATAGAAATGCTAACAATCCAAAGTATTATAGTCGTGATTGGGTCCAGTAACCCGTCAGGTATATGCATTTTTTAATTTACCTTATATTTTGTTATCGAAATTTTTTTCTAATATGAATAATATTTTCTTATAAGGAAGTATTATTTTTAAAGAATATGAAAAATTTATGAAATAGTATGATCCAGCATGATAATGCCATTAAAGATTTACTTAACGCTAATTAGAATGGTGTGATCTAAATTTTAGAAATTGGAGGAGTTTAAAGAAATTGGAAATAATACTGCCTTTCAAACATGAAGACGAGAAGAATATTTTAAATAATATTCATCCATTAACTCGTTTTGTGCTTCCATTTATTTTGGTTATTCCTTTCCTCATTATAAATGATATTTATTTAATATTAACAACAATATTAGTCATTTTAATTTTTAATTTAGTCTTTCGCCTGCAAATACTAACCATATTTTCAAGACTTAGAGCGCTACTTCCATTTGTACTCCTTATCACGGTTTTTGTACCCTTGTATATAGGGGACACTATACTTTTTCAATTAAATATAGGGATTTTATTGAATATTTATGAGGAAGGGCTAATATTTGCTATAACACTATTTTTTAGAATTTTCGGCGCTGCTTTTGTATTTTTAACGTTTTTATCTTCATTAACTTACTCAGAATTTATAGAAGCTTTAACTAAACTTAGAGTAATTCCCTCATTTTTTACTGGTAGCATTATTATCATGCTCCATTACATTCCGATCCTTGCAAAATCTAACAGAAAGGTATTAGACGCGCAAAATTTAAGAGGAAAAAATATGACATCCTATTGGCGACGACTAAAAACTCACGCATTCATAATGGGTAAAAATCTCGTAAGTAATATGGAAAGAAGCGAAAAACTATATGAAAGCTTGAAAATGCGGGGTTTTTCTGGTAAGATTACTTTTGCTCCAAAGAAATTGAAGGTTGTAGATATATCGATCGTTTTATCTTTTTTTATTATTTCCTTCTTTTTGAGCTACTTGATTAATTTAGAACTACTTTATACGGAGGTTTTTAAACTATTTTTCTAATAGAAGTTGAAAACTTGAATTTTAAATACAATTCCAATTTTTCTATCGATAACCTATCATTAAAAGCAAAAGAAAATTCAATCTATGCTTTAACAGGGAATAATGGCTCTGGGAAAACCACCTTATTAAGATTATTAGTTGGTTTACTGAAACCTAAATCCGGATCTATCAAAATTTTTAATGAAACATTAACAAGAGATAAAAATCAATTATGGAAACTAAGACAAAAGATTGGTTTTCTATTTCAGAATCCTGATGATCAATTGTTTGCTCCAACAATAGAAGAAGATGTAGGTTTTGGAGCGCGAAATCTTGGACTTGAAGAGAATGAAGTGATAAAAAGAGTTGATTGGGCACTAAAGGCTGTCGACTTAATAGAATATAAAAAATACTCTCCATACGACCTGTCGTGGGGTCAAAAGAAACGAGCTGCATTAGCAGGTTTGCTAGTATTGAAGCCAAAATTATTAATTTTAGATGAGCCATTCGCAAATCTTGATTTTAATTCAATTTATAATCATTTAATAATTTTAGAAACACTTAGAAAAGAAGAAAATATGACAATTCTATTTACTACTCATAACCTCTTTTTCGTTGAAAATTGGGCAGATAAGATGATGGTTTTAAAAAACGGGAGCGTTTTATTTGAGGGAAAACCTAGCATCGGTTTGGAAGATCCATCAGTTTTAGATTTATTAGGATCTTATGAAGAACTATTAAAGGTAATAAAAAAAAAAAAATAACAAAAAGTTTTTAGATCCTTTTTTCTACGGGGAAACTGTATTTTTCCCCCAATTTTTAGGACTGGTTAGAGTGGTTCTAAAAGAAATCTTAGGGAGGCGTCTAGAATTTATCTCTATATATTTTGGTTATGTTTTTAAAGTGGAACCTAAGAACGCTCTTCATGTTCTATTTCAATTATACATGAAAAAAATCGCATCCTTTGTATTACCTCATCATGCTCGAAATGGGTAAATATTTTTAACTTTTTTTGATCAGGTATTCATTATTTTTTTTATCTCCAGACGAAATGTTAAGAATGAAGAGTACAGCATATAAGATCCGATCATGGATCACGTTCTATCATTATTAAGGCGTTGGAATTAATCACGTGAAATTACCAATTTGGATTCTGATTCCTCATGAGGAAGTCTATTCTCTTTTATTAATATTATTAATATTCGGAGTTCCTTTATTGATCTCAATTATCAAGGATTTCATTTTTTGCATGTGTATCACGAAATACAAGTTTATATTTAAAGGGGAAAAAATGCACTTTTTACCCTTCCAGGTTCTTCACGGAAAGTGATTTCAAGGGAATACATAAATTTAAAAGTTACACTCATGCAATTTGCAATTTGATGCACAAAAAATTATTTTTTTTCACCAAAGAGAAGCTGAGTCCAAGTTCTTTGCCCGTTAAACTGCTAAAAGACAGAGTGATGTCACAAAAAAATAATCTTTAAATACTAGTTAATAATAATTTATAAACATATAATTTATAAATAAAAAGATAAGCAAAAAAGACATCGGTTTTAGGCTTCAGAGGATTTTGGGATTATATGTTAGTGTTAGCTATCGCCGATTTCAAGCGGTCGGGAGATGTAACAGGGTTGATGAAAAAATTGAAAATTAAATTTTATGAAGTAAAAAATTTTCTCAGGATTTTGTTTTACAGGATCATCGATCACAATGCAGATCAATTTGCTTTTTTGTTTATAAATATCGATAATATTATGTTTACACATTTCAAGAACTCAAATAATAGCGACTTGAAAAAAAAAAGGTATTAGAGAATGAGAAGAATGAAAAAGAATGGATTTGAATTAAATGAGAGGGTTGAGAGATGAACAAAGCTAAAAAAATGTTAAGTAATCGCTTAGCAATAAAAACGACAAATAAAAAAATATTGCTAATATTGCTGGTGTTTAGTGTGCTTCTTGGCAATTCTCTTCTTGTAATGGGGGCTCCTGCTCCAAAATCTTCCACGCCACCGACTTATGGGTGGCAAGAAACTACCTATAATTATAATCTCTTTCGAGAATGGACAGGAGAACCTGTTACTACAAATTATGATGGCTCCTACACTGATCATTTTACCAAATATTTTGGGTATTTAAACGATTCCACGGATACTTACATCCAAGAAACACGGACAATTGACTATAATGCTAATTATTCCATGTTTTCTAATGTGACCTATCTTGGAAATATCACAATAGATATGGAATTGGATGTATTTCTTGTAAATTTAGATTATGAGGATGCTGTACAGCTTTATTGGGTTGCTTTAAAACAAGGTACATTAGACATGGAATGGTTCAACCGATATTATGAAGAAGATTTTGAATATTATGAAGAATTCTCTCAAGACGTGAGTTCGGAATTCGTTGAGTATAATAAAACTACTTGGGAAGTGTTGAATACTTGGACTCGTGAATATGATAAGATAGGAGAAATTAACATGTCGAGGGATGAGGATCCTGATGATGTCTTGATTCATTATACCTATGACATGGAATTTTCCATGCCCCTAATTTTAACGATGCAATTGTTCACGACAAAAAATAAAGATAGAATTGCGTGGGCTGAACTTTTTTATGATTTTATCATATTCAAGGATAGAGATCACGATGGGATTTATTCTGCTGGAGAAAAATCTCAAGGCACTGTAGATAAATTCCAACTTCAAATAAGTGATGAGTATTGTGGAGGTATCCAACCAATAGCATGGAATACTAGATTTGATTACGAGAGGATTGATTTTAGTGGTCAGATTGGCGATTTGCAGAATACTCTATATTATACAACCCCCAATACTACTGCTGTTAGCACGATTGCGGACGGGATAACTTTTACTTCCCCTTCAATGGATAGCAACGGAATCGTGTCTTGGGAAATACTATATCCTGATTTCCCAACAATCGCAAGAATTTGGGATAAAGAGAAACCCATGGAGGAATGGTATAGTAATAATTATAATTCGAGTCTAAGCGACCTATCCCCGACTGATTATAGATATGCTTTTGATTATAATGCTTCGGAGGAGAGTGCTAATCTGGATTATACTTTTGAAATATCTAAAATAACTGATCCAGAGTTTTATAGCGCTGCTCAAGGATATGGGTTAAGCTTACCACATTACAGTTATTTCCTTTCTTCTTTCGATATCAATGAAATCGATCAAAACGATTTAACCGTTCCTTGTGATATGTTTAGTTTTGAATCCAACGGAACTACAGTAGCGGAATTTAATCTGATTAATCCTCAAAAGAAGAATTATACTCTCTATGATTTCCCAGATGTTGGAATAAATACTGAATTGGAATCATTTGGAGGGAGCATTCATAGATTGCTCATGGAACGAGAGGAAGCGAATTCAAACGCGGGTAACCCTTTTATTAATCTGATTTACTCAATTGAAGACATAGTGCAAGCTGATCCCACATTTACTGTTGTAGAGGACATGTATCGGGTTGAAACTGTAAACTATCCCCTTTGGAATGGAGAGCGCTTACTTCACGATCCTACGCTTACAATTTATTATGATCCTCAAACTACGCCCAATGAACCTCCTGGTGAGCCACCGGCTATTCCCGGTTATAATATTTATTCCATCCTATGTGTATTGGCAATAGGAAGCTTAATTATATTAGCTAAAAATAAATTCAAGGGAGCAATCCCGTCCTAAATTATTTTTTTTTATTTATATGTAAATAAATACCCAAAAAGAAACGATAGAAACATGAATAAGAGAGAGGATAAAATGAAAGAAAATAACGTTAAGATGATTTCTGTATTGGATTGTTTATAAATAACGATTTTATAAGGTTACAAGTTTCCAAATATCAAGATATAACGACCTGAAAAAAAAAAGGTATGAGAGAATGAGAAGAATGAAAAATTACAAATATTGGATAGGGAGAGTTAAGAAATGAAAAAACCTAAAATGATGATAATGTTAGTATTTTTGTTAATACCGATTATTTCTCCAGCTATTTCTTTAGTAGCAGCTCAAGAGACCGTGGATCCAAAAGATATTAACTATAGCTGGGAGTTGGAAACCTTCTCCGCACATATTGGTAAGGTCTGGGATAATGAACTATTTCTAATGAATGAAAGTGGCGCATATATCGATTCGTTTAATCATTCTCGGGGGTATGCAATTAGCGACACCGAATGGATTGAGGAAGAATCAGTATTTAATTACAACGTGAATTATAGTTATTTTTCAAGCCTATACTTGCTCGGAGATTATTCGTTAGATGTGAATTTAGACGTGTATAAAGTGGATATATCCTATGGGAATTCAGTAGATTTCACTTGGGTTGCTTTAAAAAACGGCACTTTGGGTGCTGAATATAACATCTACAATATAAACCACGATTTCAAGCATGAAAATTCATTTCATAAAACGATTGATACCACTTATAAAAAGTATAATTCTACCACGATGGAATTATTGGATACGTGGAACGATACGATTGAAGATATTGGGAGTTGGACGTCTGAAGACGGACCTCAATCAGAATATACCGTTCATCAGACGTTGGATATGGAATTTTCCATGCCATTAATCTTGACATTCCAAGTATATGAAGCCCAAAATGCAGAAAAAATAGCCTGGGCCGATATGATTTCGGATTTTTATATATTTGAAGATGTAGACAAGAATGGAATATATTCCGTTGGTGAGACAAGCATGGAACAAGAGATGTTTCGAATGACCACCAGCGATGAATTGCGGGGTACTTTTATGCCTTGGGCGTTTGATTATACGGTCCATACAGACTATTGGTCTCCTGAAACTTCTATCAACGATACACATAACTTTAAATTTCCAGAAGATAGAGAAGTAAATGATTTTAGCAAGAATATTGAATTCACTCCTCCCACACTCGTAAATAACGAGATCGAATTTGACATCCTTTATCCTGATTACCCTATTTATGGGTATGTTCAGAGAGGGGAAGATTGGTTCATTTCTGGTCCTAATTATACGGATTCGTCTCCTGGTAATTTTTCATATGGGTATAATTATGAAATAACAAACGAAACCGCCAACCTCGACCTTACAGCAGGCTTGCCAAGACTTAGCGACATCGATTTTTTTAATACGGTTGAGAATTTTAGCTTGGCGTTTCCACATTATACCTATTTTCTATCATCAGCAAGTATCGAAGAATCCGAGAACTTTGTATTGACCATTCCCGCTGATACATTTCAATTCGATGTAGATGGCATGGCAGTCGCAGAAATGACCATGGAAGATGAGAAAAAACATTATTCTCTCATGGATTATCCCGATATTGGAAATAATATGACATTTGAAGCGATCGGGTCAACCGTGAGTGATTTAGTGACCAATGAGTTAGAAACCAATCCTACTACGCCAAGAAATTGGTTTGTTGACACAATTTTTACTCTTAATGAACTTGACTTGGTGAAGCTTGACCCGCAGCTTAATGACGCATTTTCCTTGTATACCATCGAAATGCAGAATTATCCCACTTGGAGCGGATATCAACTCATTCATGATCCCACTTTAACCATTTATCATGGGGATACTAATTCTCCACAACAGCAAAATCCCGATGCAATTGCAGGATATGACTTGTTTATTTTCTCGGGATTGGTCGGTATCATTACAATCATATTGCTTAAAAAGAAAAATATTAAAAAATCCAACCAACTTCATCTTTAATTTTTTATTATAAACAATCAAAATTCAAAATATAATATTTCAAAAAATAGAAAAAAAGGGAAAACAAATTGAGCAATACAAGCCGAGGAATTAATTCCATTGATTTAAATGAAGACTTGGAAAATCCCTTAGCTCAATTAGTTCAGTCTTACTACCCCCAAAGTCCGAAAGAAAAGTATCGTTATTATAAATACCCTGAATTACATGATTACAGGCAAGGAAAAGTACATGCTTTTATCAGGCGAATGTACGATTATTATTTGAAAAAAGAGAATATCAAATTAGAAGTTATCAAACTGGAAAAGTCTGAAGTTCACCTGATAATGAAGATTTATTTCAATAAATCTAATAATTTAAAGGTACCAAAAGCAGATGAAGTTTTTCTTAAAGTTTTAAAAACTCGTACTCAAGAGTTCGATAAGAATAAAAAGGAACACGAAAAAGAAGTACGCGAGTTTAGGCGATTCATGCAAAAGGAAAACGGACCTGATTTATATCCATCCAAAAATAAAGCGGAATTGCAAAAATTGCGTAAATTGTCTCATGCCCAAAAAAGAGAAGAAATCATACGCAAGTTTCAACTTAAAATAAGCTCTAAACTCGTGAAATATGACGTTAATTTACCAGATTTAAGAGAATCTCCCACAATATTAAGAAACAATGAGAATTCTCCCCTTATTAATGAAGGAAGTAAAGAA
>DAOUVJ010000083.1 GCA_030667705.1 Promethearchaeota archaeon
CCATTCTGCCCCCAATAGAAGGATTTCTCTCCACGAGGTAGACTTTAAATCCTAATTCAGTAAGATCTAATGAGGTTTGTATACCCGCAATTCCTCCTCCGATTACTAAAACGCTACCTTGCACTATTTCGTCCCCTCCTTCTTCTTTGGTTTTCTGACTTTAATATGGTTAACTAAAAATTCAGAAAAATCTAATATCTCAATGGAAGCGATATCTTCGAAATCATTTTGTAGACAGCTTAAGTGTATGTTACATTTAGGGCAAGAAGTAACCATTATCGTTCCTGCTTCTTTTGCTTCTAACATTCTCTTGTATCTTAACGCTTTTGATTTTTCATTGCAATTCATCCAAGAATTAACGCCACAACATAATGAATTTTCCTTATTGTGCGTCATTTCATTGAATGTATAACCCAATTTTTCAAATTCCTTGAAAATTTCCCTAGTAATCTCTGTAATGTTGTTTTCTTTGGGTAAAAATCTACTCAACCGGCATGGATCATGGTATGTAAATGGTGTGTTTTCTTCGGACTTCTTGGGTTTTATAAACTCTATATTTCCCTCTTTCCAATTATCATAAATATATTCAATCAGATGTTTAATCTCAAATTTTGATTCAAAATCCTCAAATATTTGAGCATAATCAATCTTAAAGGTTCTATAACATTCTGCACAAGCAGTAACTATCTTGGAAACACCTGCATTTTCAAATTTCTCTATGTTCTTTTTTCCTAACTTGATGAAGGTTTTTAATTTACCTTGCCCCCAGTAAATGTCATGTCCGCAACAAGTTTCATCCTTTAAAACAACAATGGGTTCATTTTCAACTTGACTTATGATTTGTAAGGTACTTTTTGCAATTGTATCTAAATCTTCAAATTCATAATTAAAAAAGGGTAAACACCCAACATAATATAATGTATTACCTTTGTCTGAAATTTTACAACCTTTTGGTACCCATTCCATGTTTCTTTCGGGATTTATATAAGGTCTACTCATTATTTCAGAAATAGTAGTATATATTCCTTTATGAGCTATATACTCATCAGCAGATTGGTCCCTGTGGCGCATTAAATACCTTGCAGTTCTAACAATTTCTGCAAAATTGATATCTTCGGGACAGTCCTTTAAACATTGGTTACACGTTAGGCAATCCCATAATACACCACTATCAAGAACTTTATCTTCAAACCCTTCTAGGATAAGCTGAATAATTTTACTTGGAGTATACTTCTGTACCTTGCTTAATTGACAAACTCCGCTACACTTTCCGCATTGGTAACATTTTTTTAATAAACTTCTTAAATCTGGTTCATAAATTTTACCAAGATATTTTAAGGTATCATCAAATAACTTTTTCCGCTCTATATCTCTTTTTGATTCTGTTATTTCTTTCTCCTCTCTAAGATAAGTTTTTCATGAATTGTTCCTTTCGATTAACTTTTGATTTAGAAAATTGGGTGATGAGATTCAGCATCTTTTGCTTTTTATCATCACTGATATCAATTTGCTTTATTACGCCCGCGCTAAGGACTTTTTTAAATATTTCCTTTCCTTTTTCAGTTCGAGGAATAACGGTTGTATATTTTTCTGGAGACCCCAATCCACCAAAAGAAATGTCAGAATAGATGTTTGTGAAATCAGCACACGCATTACATGCTGCACGCATGTACCCTTCTAAGTGATTAAAAGGGATATGAATTACCTTCTCACCAGTACCTTGATCTTTTAGTGTAAAAATCACGTCTTCCTTGATGTTTATTTTTTTAATATCGCTAAATCTAATATTAAAATCTTTTTCGAACTTTTCGATTTGAGATCTTTCAAAAAAGAAATTTTCATAACAAAATAATCCTAAACAAATTTCAACATTATGCGAAGGTGTAACGCCTAGATCTTTCATGCAAGCGATTGTATAGATCTGACAAGGTGTTCCAACCACTGCTAATTTCTTAAATTTGTAATGATTTAACTTTGGAATTGAATGAGTATAGGTACAAAACTTCTGAATCTCATCCAGTTGAGGTGTAATATCTAGCTTTACCCCCGAAGCTTTTAATAAATCATACTTGCTATCGGCAAAAGTAGCCTCTCTTGAAAATGGGGCCTCAGTCTTGGAAACTACCGCACCATCTATAAATTTATTTTCAATTAAGAAATGAATGATAGAATTTACCACGCCTCCGTCGGTCCCATATTTTAAGAACTCTTTATCTGTAGCTTGACAAGAATAGATATTTTCGTAATTTCCTAAAGGCATTGACGCATGGTTAGAAAAATTATACGTATTGTTAAGCTCATCATCTAAAATGTGAGTTTGAGGACAAATATAATAACAAATGCCGCATTCTAAGCATTTATCCTTGTGAATATATTCTGGAGGCGAATACTGGTCTTTAAATCCAATAATATTATATTCTGCTGAGCTACAAAAACTTACACAGCCTCCACATTCTTGACAAATGCCTCTGTCGTGTACTTCATTTATTAAATCTTGAAATGATTTAGTGTCCATCTTGATTCTCTTTCAAATTTATTGATTTACATTTTTTTCTTTTAATTCCACCAATTTTTTCTACTAGAAATTGGCCAGGCTTTACATCTTTTAAACTCTTAGATTCGATTAATCCAGCTTTAACTATATCATTATATAGTTTATCTGCATCTTTCGATCTCGTTATTACAGAAGACCATCCATCTTGCGACCCAATCGATCCTACAGAAATGTCGGCGTAATCTGATGTTAGATCTTCACAAAAATGACAATTATCGCGCGCGTATTTTTGTACTTCTTTTAGGGGCACATCCATTTGTTCTCCAGATTTCAAATTTATTATAAATTTACCGCCTCCAATATTCATTTTGGTTAGTTCATCAATGTTTTTATCAAACTGTTCTTTAGCTAAATTAATTATTTGGTCGTAAGGAAATGATTCCATGCAGAAAAGCCCGATCCTGTATTTAATATTTTTAAAAAATGGTAACCCACTTGGATATAGTGTTCCTTTTTCTAAGGCTTTCATCATGCAAGGCACTCCTACAAAAGCTATTTTCTCGTATTTCTTACATTGATCTATGATAGTTAAAGAAGGTGAATTCGCGTATTTTGTACCTCCAGTTTTATATAAATCTTTTACATCATCAATAATGACCGGTTCGGGTTTCCATAGTTCTTTTGAATGTTGTACAGCAATAACTGCATCTACTAATTTCTTACTTAACAAATATTCTGCGATGGTTGTTACTACACCTCCATCTTGTCTTACTTTTATAATTTCTTCCTTTTTAGTACTCCCCGAATAGGTGTTAAAATAAGCTCCAATTTTATCTGACCATTTCAATTCTTTATCTAATTTCTTGATTGCTTCATTAGCATGGTCAATAGAAAAGGAACGAGGACAAACACTAAAACACAAACCGCACTTCATGCAAGAATCAACATCTATTTCCAAATTATCAGCATCTACCATAATAGCATTTACAGGACATATAGCAGAGCACCATCCACATTGACAACAAGCACCCGCATCAAATACAATTGAAACGGGTTCAAAATAATTCTCCATGAAATCATTTGGAAGTTCTTTCGTTTGATAACGGTAAAAATATTCCTTGACTTCTACTTGTTTCTCTTCACCCTTTATTTTTTTCGTGATCATTTTTGTTTTAACTTCAACATGCTCTTCAACATAACCCTGAGCCATCAAGTAAATTACATCTCGAATTACATTTTCGGGGGGAAATTCCGTGATTTCACTTGCTATTTCTGACAGGAATAAAGGATTTTTTCCTTGAAGTCTTTCAAGCACGATTTTCCTTTCAGTTTCCGCATCAATCATGGCATCTAAAATGTCGAAAAATTCTTGTTCTGAATATTTTCCTGTCTTCAAAATTTCATCTTTTGCTTCATAAAATGCTCTTACTTGAAAATTTGAGGAAGCAACATAGGTCGCATCCATCAATTCTTTTAGAGAAATATTCCCAAACATGTTGTTCTTTTCTATTGATACCATACTTTTTCAAATCTTTTTTTATTATCAAATTATACAAATTAAACAATATATAACCCCATCCTTGCTAGGATCGTCATCCTATAACTAGAATTTTTTTATAGGATTCATTCTATGGGGTTGTTGAAACTTCGTTTTTTGATACATCTAAACTCTGAGTACTTATCGGATTGGGACCTAATCGTTGGATTTTTTCAAAGGCGTCTTCAACGCTTTTAACTAATTTCTCTGATTCTGCACTGCTTAACCAGTACATGTTGACTCTCTTATTGCCGAAACCTCTTTTTTCTAAGATACGATTGGCAAAATCGACGTGTTTTTGGGCTGTAAAATTTCCGACTTTATATTGACACTCGTCTGGCCTTCAACCAACAACCATCACGCCATCAGCGCCTTGATTTATGGAATGAAGGATATATTTGACATCCACCCTCCCAGTACACCTTACTTTAATGATCTTTACTGAGGGAGTATATTTCATTCGAGAAACACCTGCTAAATCGGCAGCTCCATAGCCTCATTTGAGGCATGCAAACATTATGATAGTATATTCATATTCCATCTCGTTTAACCTCCTTCCAAAATTCCATTAATTTCGGCTATTATTTGATCATCTCGGTAATATCGAATATCGATTGCTTGTGTTGGGCAACATGTTGCACAAACTCCGCATCCATCACAATTTATCTCATCTACGACAGCTCCTTCAGATTCAACGATTTTTATGGCTCCTTTAGGGCATTCTTTTTCACAACGTCCACATGATATGCAGAATTCCTTGACGACTTCAGCTACGATTAGTTCCAAATCAATTTCACCTGCTGATGTTAATTCCGCTACTTTACTTGCTGCTGCTCGAGCTTGCGAAACTGAATAAGCAATATCCTTTGGTCCTTGCGCAAATCCTGCGATAAAGATCCCTTTAGTTTTTGTTTCTTGGGGTGAGAGCCCAAAATGAGATTCTGTAAGAAAACCATTTTTATCAACGTCTAAATTCAGCACTTTGGCGATTTTATTCGTTCCTTTACTCGGTAATGCTGCTGTCGATAAAACTACTAAATCTGCATTTATCTTAATGATCTCATCCGTTAATGAAGAGTACACGCGTACATTTACGTCCTTAGTTTTAGGATCCTCTGTAATTTCTCCTACTTTTCCTCGTATCATTCTGATATCAGAATCCTTCGCACGTTGGTAATATTCCTCAAATCCTTTTTCATTCGTACGAATGTCTATGTAACAAATCGTTATATTCGAGTCGGGAAATTCTTCCTTGAGAAGCTTACCGTTTTTAAGTGCTAGCATGCAACATACTCCAGAACAATAAGGCCGTTCAGTTTCCCTGCTTCCTACACATTGAATAAATACAATTTCTTCTGGTTTTTTATTATCAGAAAGTCTACGCACGTGACCTTCTAGAGGTCCGTTTGGAGAGAGCATTCGTTCAAGTTGGGCCTGCGTGATAACATTTTCAAATTCACCATAACCATATTCACCGAATGGTTCATAAATGTCCCATCCAGTTGCAATTATTATTGTGCCCACTTTAAAATTTACATCTTCGGCTAATTGGCTAAAATCTATAGCGTCTAACTCACAAGCTTCTACACAAGCAAAACATTCTACGCAAGTTTCGCGATGTATATCATATAAAAATGGTACTGCTTGTCCAAATGCGATATCAATGGTTTTTCTTGCTCCTAAGTATTCATCAAAAAAGTTCGTCGTATAAGTAGGGCAATTTTCAGTGCAAGATCCACACCCATTACATTTTTCAGTAATGAATCGAGGTTTTTTCTCAACAACCACTTCATAATTCCCTACATAACCATCTACGCTTTTTACTTCACTGAAACTCAAAACTTCAATGTTTTTATTACGGTTTACTTCTAACATTAAAGGTCCACAGATTCATATTGAACAATCATCTGTGGGAAAGGTTCGATCAAGCTGTGCCATTCTGCCTCCAATTGTGGTCTTCTCTTCAACCAAGTATACTTTAATTCCTTGATTAGCGAGATCTAATGCCGAATTCATCCCTGCAATTCCACCACCAACCACTAATGTAGCTTTTTCAACTGGAACGGTTCTAATAGGAACGATTTCTAGCTCCCTAGCGCGTTTAATTCCACTATTAACAAGAATTTTAGCCTTTTTAAGAGCTTCTTCATTACTTTCAGTACACCAACTACAATGTTCTCGAACATTTACCATCTGGAAATAATATGGACTCATTTCTGTCTCCGATATTGATCCTCGGTAAATAGGTTCGTGTGTCCTTGGAGTTCAAGCTGAAGCTACAACCCGGGTCAAATTTTTTTCCTTGATGTCTTCTATTATTTCATTTTGCCCGCTTTCAGTTCAAAGAAAAGCGTGTGTTTTCGAGATGACTACACCATCAAGTCCTTTAGCGAATTCTACCAGTTTATTGCAATCAATTTTCCCTTTGATATTAATGCCTCACTGACAAGCGTAAAACCCAATTCTTTTTTCCATTTCTGTCCCTTTTTCTTTGGTCTGTCTATCAGACATTTCTGCCACCTTTTTTCATTCACCTCTTAATTCTACAATTTTGTAAGGCCTTTTAAAAATCTTGAGTATATCAAATATTCTCATTACTTTCGATTACGAAATACCTTACTTTTTAATAATTTATTTTATTTTATTTTTAACTTTTATGCTATTTATATTTATATTTTAATAGTATTAAGCGATATAAGCAATTTTCTTATCAAAAAAAATCATTTACTTAATATTAAAAATAATAGAAACCGAATTAAAAATAATGGGATTCGCAACAAAAATTAAGATTTAAGTTGTTTATTGATTAGAGTTATAATATTTTTGAGGTTATTTCCAACTTTTTATTCTCTTCATATAAAGTATTAATTACTTTCTCTAATTCTTCGATTTTTGTTTCAAGCATGTCGATTTTCTTAAAATTACGTGAAAGTAACCTTCTGATTAGCTTATTTTCAGATACAGTGAAAGAACCAATTTTTTTCTTAAAGAATTTAAATCTTTTATAGGGCTCTGATTTCTTTAATAGATGTATTTTCACGAAACTTTTTACTCTAGCAATAAAGAATCCTTTGGGTCCAACTTTTTTCTTTACATCATCATAATAATCTTCGAGAGTATGGTTTTGATATTTTAATAGACCTTGTGAATCTTGTGTTTCCATGAACCCACAGTGAAATTGATCTTTCGCAAAAGCCTCATCTGGTAAAAATTCTCGCCCTAATCCCATAATTGCCATCATGTCGTTTAAATATTCCCTATATGTGATTCTACAACTTTTTCCTCCCGCTATGTGAAAAGTTCTACCCCAAACCTCAGAACATTCAACTGCATTAGCTAAGGCAAGACCAACATCTCGTGTATCACATGTCTCGATTGAAGTTTCTAGGGGCATGTGGAACATTAAAGGATCCAATTCAAGCTTATTAATTGAAGTTATATACGTCAATCTAAAGATGGCATGATCCAAGCTTGATTCCTTTACAAGCCTTTCAGCAGATATTTTAGTGAGAGCATAAAAATCTCCTTTACTTGGAATGAGAGGATCAGAAACTTTTATCATGGGATTATTGACTCTATCCCCGTAAACCGCTACAGATGACGTGAAAATAATTTTAGGAGGATTTACTTGTTTATTCATGCTTTCAAGAAGATTCAGAGTACCTCCAACATTAACATGTTCAGCTAACTCTGGTTGATAATCTGCTAAAGGAGGGATAATCGCAGCAAGATGAATTATGACATCTCGATTATTGACGGCTTTTTCAACATCTCGTTCATTCGTAATATCTCCCCATATAATTTCCACTTCATTCTGAATCTTGCGGAAAATTCTTAAATTCTTGCGATTTTTTATCTCAAGTATTCTTACATCATGATCGCGATTTAATAACTCTTTTAATACGCTCAGACCAACGTTTCCAAAGGCTCCTGTCAATAATATTCTCATTTATATCTCTCTCTCTCTCTCTTTTGTATATGTTGTTAGATTCAAAAAAAATCAGGAAAAAACCTCTCGATGATGAAAGATTATTATCCTAATAATAAGAAGTAAATTCAACTTATGAGTTATAGGGTTGTGATCGCAACTTTTAATAATTCTTAACGTACTATAAAATTAGAGCAATCACAAACAAGCGTGTAATTAACAATGAAAATTATCCGATTACAATTACCAGGTAGTTTTTTACAACATGTTGGTTTCGTCCAGCTATTCAACGAAGTTGAGTCCATAGAAATTTTAAACGCGTTTCAATATGAACAACAGCATTTCTTTTCTCTCCAAAGAATACATTTTAAACCAGATAAAGTTAAAAATGTGATTAAATATATTAAAGAAAAATTCCAACCACAAGCTTTCCAAATATTAGATACACGGGGAGATGAAACAATAATTATAATGAGCCAAAAGAAGGAAGCAGGCTTCTTCCCGGTAATTGAATCAGGACCGTGGGCTTTTTTATTCCCAATATATGCATCTCATGACTTTATATTGTTGAATATAATTTCTCAAACGGAATATGTACATAAATTGCAAAAGATTATTTCAAACTTCACGGATGAAGTTAAAATCGTTGGAATGACAGATGTAGATAAATATAATGAATTGAGTGAACCAATTTGGAGGTCCACCATTCCATTTCCTCAATTTACTAAACGACAACGTGAAATTGCCTCATTTGCAGCCAAAAATGGGTTTTTTAGTTCTCCAAAGAAAATAGCTGCTGCTGAAATCGCCGAAAAATTCAAGATATCAATAACTGCCGTAAACACAAACTTACGCAAAGCTGAGAATCTCGCAATGGAATATTTTTTTGGAAAATATTAAGATTCTCACCAATAATATTTTTAATGAAAAGAACTGAAAAAATTTTTATAATTAGAACTTCTATATGGTAAATAATTGTAATATATAATAAAATACTCAATTTTCAGTCATGTGGGAGCCAAACCTTCATCCGGATGAAATTTTTCAAAGACGAGAAGAACTGGGAATTAAAAACTCCGTTAAAATGCTTACTGAAATATTAGATTCTGCCAAGGAGAATGCGAAACGAGTACGAGCGATTAAATATTTAGGTTTGGTTAGTGAAGAAACTCCACAAATAAGTAAAGAATGCTATGATACTTTAGAGAATATACTAATATCAGATGAAGGAATAAAAATAAAATGTGAAGCAGCAAAAGCTCTTGGAAAACTGAAGCTTGAAAAGGCATTAAAACCATTAAAGTGGGTAATAGATCAAAAACCTACTGAACCCACGATAATCCTTGCTGTATTAAAAGCGATAAATAAAATAAGATTTGAAGAAGCTGAAATCAGGCTTTTTATCGAGAATCTAAATGCAAAGTATAATGATATCAAAAAATACGCTAGAAATCAGCTATTAAGGCTAATGCCTGATGTTTTGATAAAATACTTGCTAGATTCCTTAAATAATGACAATTATTCAAATGAACACAAATCTGAAATTTTTAAATTAATAGGTTATGAATTATCGAGCATTAATATCTCATTTGAGGATGTTAGTTATCTTAAAGCTAAGTATCCTGAAGTAATAACGAATCTCATTGAGTATAAAAATATTGTACTTAATGAAGTTACGCGAGTTTTAAAAGAAGAAGACTCAGAATTCATGAATAGCATAATTGCTATTTTAAAATTATTAGGAGATGATATTAAAGACGATCTCATAAAACTCTTACTTACCGATGATTTTATTGTTAAGAAAAACGCGATCATAATATCAGGCAAACTTAGAATAAAAGATGCTTTGGATTCATTATTTAATAATTTAGATAGTTTATATTCTGAAGTCACCATAGCATCTATTGAAGCTTTGGGTCAAATAGGAGATATTTCCGCCGTACCCCAGCTTTTAGACATCTTAAATGTTGATGATGTGAGTTTTGAATATACTGATATTGATATGAAATTTCAAATCATTGATGCTATCAAAAATATTTACCTTCATAATGAAGAGGTTTCATATGACTACTTATTCACATATTTAGATAAGAAAAATGATACAATTAAGGAAAGTATTGCGTTTATATTGGGAGAACTTGGAAAAGAAGAATTTAATGAACCTTTAATTACGCTACTAAATGAACGGAATTTAGATATTAGGAAAAATGCGATCATTGCTTTAGGTAAAATAGGAAAGATATCTTCATTAAATACCTTAATATCTCTCTTAAATAGTGATTCTACCTATTGGTTACTAAAGAAAGTTGCTGCTGATGCAGTTTATAATATCTTTCAAAAAAATTGGTATAAGCTAAAAGATACTGAAAATGCATTATGGCGCGAATTAAATCAGGATTTTGCACTATTAATAGAGTACTTGAAATCTAACAATGATGAAGATTTCAAAGTTAAATTAAGCATGATCAAGATTTTGGGGGCCTTTGGAGACAAAAAAGCTATAAATGCTTTATTATCCCGAGTTAATGATTTTCATAGAACTGTTAGGATTCACGCTTCAAATGCAATAAAACGGATTGAGGTACGGCTCGAATTAGAAGAAAACGTGCAATAAATTCTTACAACTAGTTATTCATCCAATATTATTATCATCAAATAAATAATTCCACATGTTTAATTTTCAATTAAGTATTAATAACTTTAAAAATCAAATTTGACTTGACTAATCATGAAAGATATTGAACCAATTGTATTGACAAAAGAGGAATTAGAACGTATTTCTGCGGGAATTAATGAAGAAGATTTGATGGAATTTGAAAAACATACATTAAATTCATTTATAGAACCGTTAATTCCTATTGAAGCAAAAGAACCTGGTTCCGCATGGGTAAGAGTTAGAGATAAAGAAGGAAACATGAAAGAAATGATAGATGTTACATCCATGAACTGGACTCTCTCGTTAGGTTTTGCTCACCCCGATATAAATTATGCTGTATATCAACAGATGTTAAAATTAACACACGTGAGGTATAATGTATTAACACCCTCAAGAGCTAAATTAATAAATAAGCTTGCTGAACTTGCTCCTGGCAAACTCAAAGGTGGAAGAGTAGCAATTAATAATGAAGGAGGAGGGTTAGCAAATGAAGCAGCAATGAAGTTAGCATTAATGACATCAAGAGGAGCAGATAATTTTGGTGTATTTTGGGGGGCATATCATGGAAATTCTTTAATTACTGGTTGCGCTTCTCAACCTATTCATGCCGTAAATCGATTTAATTATCTAGGACATGGTTTTTTTACTCGAATGCCTTATCCGTATTGTTACAGATGTTTATGGAAACATAAAGAAGGTATTAGAGGGAAAAAAGATCCTGGTTGTAATTTAGAATGTTTTGATTTAGTTGAAGGATATATCAAGGGAATGGCTTCTAAAAGATTTGCAGGAATTATGATTGAGCCAAATCAAGCAGGAGGAGGTCAAATTCCAGCACCAGTCGAATTTTTAAAGAAACTTAAAGATACATGTGAAGAAGAAAACGTAAAATTAATTTATGATGAATGTCAGACTTGTTTTTGGAGAACGGGAAAATATTTCACCTTAACAGAGAGATACGAGAAAGAACTGAATATCGATGTTTCTCCTGATATGATTACTTACACGAAGGGTCTAGGTGGTGGCTTTCCACTAGGAGCATTGGTAGTTTCACCTAAAATTAAGAAGAGATTCGGACCTTCTGAAGAACATACAACGTTCAGTTCCAATCCCGTATTAGCCGCAGCAGGATTAGCAGCACTCAGAGTAGGAGAGGAATCCAAATTAGGTGAAAACTGCGAAAAAATGGGACAAAAGATAACAAAAAGATTATTAGAAATGCAAGAAGAATATGAAGTAATTGGAGATGTTCGAGGAGAAGGATTATTCATCGGAGTGGAATTAGTAAAGAACAAAGATACTAGAGAACCATTTACAGAATTATCTGAAGAAATGGTTTTGATAGCTCCAGAACACGGAATGTACTTAGGAGAATCCATGCCTATTCTTACAATGCGAGGACAAATACTACGAAGAAATGTTATAAAAGTCAAACCTCCCTTGATTATAACTGAAAGCGATGCTGATTTTATATTAGAAACATTTGAAGTTATATTAAAGGAAGCGATTAACAAATTAAAATAACAAATATACTTTTATTTCTTTATTAAAATTGCGATCTACTTTTAGCATTATATTTTACATTTGAATAAGTTTGAATAAGTCGAAATTGGGAAAGTAGAAGACTATTTTTGAAGTAAATTATTTTCTCTTATAACCTCAAGAAATATTCTTAAGATGACAAAATTGTCTGATAACAACATAATTCATGCATTTCTCAATCCCAAGTCAGTAGCGGTGATAGGTGCTTCGAAAAATCCCGTAAAAGGAGGAAATAGGATAGTCCATAATTTAGTGATTAATAATTATGAAGGAAAAGTATTTCCTATAAACCCTAATGCTAAAGGGAAAGTACATGGATTGGAATTCAAAAAATCTGTGTTAGATATTGAAGACGATGTTGATCTTGCCATTTTTTACGTCCCTAATCGTGTCATACCTGGTTTATTAGAAGATTGCATTAAAAAGGGAATAAAAGGAGCTATTATTGAAGCATCTGGTTTTGAAGAAGTTGGAGAATTAGGATTACAACTAAGAGATGACATTCTTAAAATTACTGACAATTTTAAAAAAATTAGAATCGTTGGTCCAAATTGCATGGGGTTGACGAGAATAGATACAAGTAGTAAAATTGAAGATAAACGTGGTTTTTTTACTAGTTTTGGATTATTTACTCATTATAATCGTGGAAATATTGCCATCATCAGTCAATCGGGCATGTTAAATGGCGGATATTTAATGCATGTATTCTCAAAATATCCCAATATTGGCTTTAGATACTCTTGTTCAATAGGTAATAAAATGGATATAGGCGAAAATGAGTTTTTGGAATACTTTATCAATGACCCCACCGTAAATGTCATTGCCGTTTATTTAGAATCATTTAAAGAACCCCGAAAGTTTCTCGAATTATGTAAGAAATTAAGAAAACGGCAAGATAAAACAATAATCCTTGTTAAAGGAGGTATGACCTCTTTAGGTCAAAAAGCCTCACATAGTCATACAGGTACCTTGTCAGAAAATTCAAGATTAATAAATGCAATCATAAAACAAGCAGGAGTTATTCCCGCTAATAGTTTCCATGAATTATTTCAGTATGCTCGTACATTTTCAATGATGTATAAAACGAAAAAAAAGTTGCCAATCAAAGGAAATGCATCAATGGTCGCAGGCTCTGGTGGAGCAGGCACTATTACCGCAGATCTCGTTAAAAAGCATGGCTTAAATTTTCCTGTTTTAAGCGAAAAATCTTACGAAACACTTCTAAGTGTTTTTCCTGAATGGATGCCTCCTAACAGATTTGCCTTGGTTGATATTTGGCCTACCATGGAAAAAGCAATGATGAATAATATCAGTCCTCAAGTAGTTATGAATAAAGTATATAAGGCATTGATAGAAGATCCAGAAGTAGAAGGTGTCTTTAACATGCTATTTTGTTCTAGCATTTATCGAGATTTAAATAGGTTAGAAAATGTGATTGATGAAATCCGTAATAATCCTAAACCATTCTTCTTTTGGCTAATTGGTGATAATAAAGAAGTACGA